>JAJUJA010000113.1 GCA_029267355.1 Elusimicrobiota bacterium
AAATCAACCATACTTAAGATCATAATGCGTCTTATGGAATATGATGAAGGCCAGTATCTTGTCAACGGAATAGAGGCAAGACAGACAGATACCCGCTCCCTGAGGGAGAAAATCGCCTATGTGCCGCAGGAGCCCTCCATATTCAGCGCCTCTGTTTACGATAATATAACTTTGTTTTCAAAAGATATTGATGAAAAAGCTTTTAAGACGGCCATGAAAACCTCGCAGCTTGAATATGATGTTTCCAGATTTCCTCAGGGCCTGAAAACCCAGGTCGGCAATAAGGGTTTTTCCGTTTCAGGCGGGCAAAAACAGAGAATATGCCTGGCAAGAGCCTTGTTGAAAAAACCTGATTTCCTTGTTATAGACGATGCCACAAATGCCATGGATGCCCAGACAGAAGAGAATTTCTGGCATGATTTTTCTCTAAATTTCTCAGGCTGCGGCTGCATACTTGTTACTCACAGAACAAAAACTCTTGAAAAAAGCGATTGCATACTTGTTTTGGATCACGGAAAGGCCGTGGAAAACGGCACTCATCAGCAGCTTATATCCGGAGACACTCTTTATTCCAGAATATACGAAAGAGCGAAAATAGAAGAATCCAAATAAGACAAATCAAAACAATATTTCAAAAATTCGGGAATATAAAGGCAAAAGAATAAAGTAGGCGGCGGTTGAGGCGGCTATGGTTTTTGAGGCGAGTTCCTCGTCAAGCGCAAGCTCCCTTGTCACTGTAAGAGCCATAACCGCAGCCGGCATGGTATGCTCAAGAAGGGATACCTTAAACTCCATTGTTATCTCTTGACAAAGATGGATCGTCAAAGCGCATATGAAGGGAAGAATGAGAAGTTTAACTGCGCAGGCGCCTAAAACCGGTTTTAAGAACCTCTTAAAAGAATATTTCCCGTAAATTGACCAGCCGAGCGTGATCAAAGACAGGGGTATCACAGTCTTTGAGATATCGGACAAAATTTCATACGGCAGGCCGCTTATGTTTATTGAAAAACCGGCAAGACAAAGACCTGCCAGAGAAGATAAAAGAACCGGATTTTTCAGGGTATGGTTTATAAAAAGCGGGAAAGAAAGATTGTCCTGAGTGATGATTTTCACAAGAAGCAGGCAAAAGGTGAAAATTACAAGATTATGCATGGATGAAATCATGGCGGCATAGCCGATGGCATTTTCAGAAAAAAAAGCGGCTGAAGCCGGAAAGCCCAGATAAACCGTATTGCCGAGAGTGGAAACTATTATCAGGGTCGCAGCCGTATTCGCCAATAAAATTTTCGTCTTAAAAAGAATAAACAATGCCAGAGCCGTTATGGCTATCGGAGCTATATTTGCCGCTGCCAGACAAAAAGAGAAAGAGGACAATTTCAAAGAGGAAAGCTTGTAGACTATGATAGCGGGCAGACCGAAATAATAGAGGTATTTATTGAGAAAATTGTATATCTGCTCATTTTCCCTGTTTAGGCGCACAAAAAGCAATCCGGCGGCAAAAAAGAAAAGTATTTTTATGAAGGGGATTATCATATTAAACGGGGAAAAACAAAACGAGCAGCTGCGCCGAGACTATCCTTAGGAACATAACCCATGGATAAACCGAAGCGTAAGCCACAGAGGCGGACGAGGACTGAGAAAGGGAATTGGCAAAAGCCAGAGCGGGCGGGTCTGTCATTGAGCCGGCCAGAGCGCCGCAAAGAGAAAGATAAGGCGTCTTGTACCTGATTCTCATAAGCAATCCGGCGGCAAGAACAGGCAGGAAAGATATAATAAAAGCCAAACCGGCTATTTTAAGGCCTTCCCCGTAAATAAGCATATGAAAAAAATTTTCGCCTGATTTAAGCCCTACGCTTGCCAGAAAAAGCACTATTCCTATTTCCCTGAGCATAAGATTGCCGGCAGGAGGCATATACCAGCTTATTGTGCCTATGCTTTGAATATTGCTGAAAAATATAGCCGCTATAAGAGGTCCGCCGGCCAGTCCAAGTTTCAAAGGCTGAGAAAAGCCCGGGACATTGAATGGTATGGAACCCAGGATTACGCCGGCTATTATGCCTATAAAAACCGGTATAAGCTGCGGATGATTGAGATCTTTGGGGGAATTGCCCAGAAGAGCTGAAGCTTTAATCACATCAGACTCTTCGCCCACGAGCACCAGATTGTCTCCGTACTGAATGAGGTAATCATCATTTACCATGAATTCAACATCGGCCCTCGCCGCTCTTGTGGCTACGACATTATGGGAGAATATGCCGCTTTCAGAGAGCTTTTTGCCGACCATGTTCTTTCTTGATACAACCACTCTGGAATGTATTATCTTTCCGGGCATTTTTCTTAAATCCAGATCTGAAATTGAGCCGACTATTTTCATGAACTTGTCCAGGTTTTCCTTCTCCCCAACGGCAAGTATTATATCCCCGATATCAAGAGAATCATCCTCATGGGCTACGGACATTACGCCTTTTTTAAGTATCCTTGAGACTACAATATTGAAGCTGTCAATGGCCGGTATATCCTTTATTTTTACTCCTGCCAGATTCTTATTTTCAACCTTTATGCTGTAATTCTCTATTGAGGAAGACGCCGACGGCTTTGAGGCGCTTTCCATTTCAGAAGAAACTTCTTTCTGGAATAAGGCTCTGATGAGAATCATTGACAGTATTATAGCGGCTATTGCTCCCGGATAAGCCAGAGCATAACCCACGGAAATTTCGCTGACCTTGTCTGCGGCCGGAGTATTCATCAGCGTTTGCTGAGCCGCGGCCAGAGAAGGCGTATTTGTTACGGCGCCGCAATACATTCCTATAGCTGACGGGGGAGAAATTTTGAATATTTTTGCTATGGCTATTGTAAGAGCAATGCCTGAAAGTATTATGCCTGTGGCCATAAGATTGAGTTTGATGCCGTCTTTTTTGAATGAAGCCAAGAATCCGGGACCGACCTGAGTGCCTACGGCGTATACAAACAGAATAAGGCCGAATTCTCTGACAAATTCCAGAATTTTCTCGTTTGGAGATATGCCGGCGTAGGAAAGCAGTATGCCGGCAAAAAGCACTCCAGCTATACCTATGTTTATCTTAAAAATTTTTATACCGCCGATAAAAAGGCCTAAAGCCCCGGCCATAGCCAGAGAAAAGACAGCGAAAGCGACAGA
>JAJUJA010000048.1 GCA_029267355.1 Elusimicrobiota bacterium
AAAGAGCTGAAATCGGAATTGATCAATGCGGTAAAAAATCCGCAGGAGTGGGATTACTTTGAGGATTATATAACTTACTTTGTAAATGAAGTTGAAGGCAATCTCTCTCCGATAGAGCTTATGGAGAAAGCCGACATAGCTTCTCTCATACTTGCTGAAGAACAGGGCAAACTTGCCAATTCTGCGGCCCTGCCCGTAACAGAGAACTATCTTCAGTATTACAAGAACGATCTGGCCATAATAGACTGGAACAGCGCCTTCATCTATGAACCATCCGGGAACACTGACGTGGCGGACGCGATAGAATTTTCGCTCACGCATCTTCTTGAATTGCGGTTTTACGATTATCTAATAGACAAGAAACTTGATGAGCTTTATGACACCATGGAACAGGAGAAGAATCCTCTCAAGATAATATTCAAAACCCATTATGAAAAAATAGCCAGGGACGCCGGAAGAAATTATGTGGAATTTTCCGATTTCATCGGCAAGGTTGAGAATTCCCTTAAGACGGTCGGCGATCCTTATGTGGCCACGGTTTTCAGGGTTTGCGCCGACCAGTTCAGATTTGACGACTGGTATCAGTCGATATCCAGAAAAATGAAAACCCTGTTTGAAATAACTCAGATATTTCAGGGCGAAATAACGGCGATAAGAAGCCATCTGCTTGAAATAATAATAATACTCCTGATAGCCGTTGAGCTTATTCCATTGGCAGGCAGCATTTTCAAATAATCAGATATTCGGAAAGTAGCGGGAAACCTTTTCTGAAAATTCTTTTTTGTATTTTGACGGCAGGTCCATTGAAGATTTGTTCTTTATTTTAAGGTAATTGAGGAATTTTCCGTTCTGTTTTACCCTGAAATCCAGATGGGGCCCCGTGGCTATGCCTGTGGCTCCCACATATCCTATGACGTCTCCCTGCGAAACTTTTCTTCCGGCTCTTGCCTTTGAGGAAAATTTTGACAAATGGCCGTAAGTGGTAACATATCCCATGGCATGGGATATTTCCAAAAATTTTCCGTAACCGCCTTTATTGCCTGCAAAACTTATGCGTCCGTCCGCCACTGCGGAAACAGGCGTGCCTGCCGGAGCGGCATAATCTATACCCAAATGAGGGCGCACATATTTCAAAACCGGGTGGTATCTCTTGTAAGTGAAGTAAGAGGATATGCGCCTGTAATTAAGCGGAGCTCGAAGGAAAAAGCTTTTGGCTCCCTTGCCCTTTTCATCATAGTAGGCGCCGTTAAACTCTACGGCAATGTTTCTTCCGGTCTGGCTGCCTTCATAGGATGCCGCGGATATTCTGTAACCCAGTGTTTTTCCGCTTTTAGTTTTCCTTTCTTCATAAAAGATTGAAAATTTGTCCTTGTCCCTTACTTCGGTCAAAAAATCAACGGTCCAGGAAAATATATCCGTATACTCCAGTATGACTGAAGGCGGAATTTTTTTAGAGCTCATTGAAGCCCACAAATTGTCTTTTATCTCGCCCGAAACAGAGAAGGTTTCAGTCTCAAAGGCTTCCCGGCTTTTTTTGGAAATACACTTGCCGCCGGAGTAAAAGGACGAATATATATCCGCGGACTTATATATCTCCAGATACCTGAATTCTCCGGCGGTTGAAAAATAAACGGCGTAAGAATCTCTCGGGCCGAGCCTGGCGAAAGAAATTTTCTTTTTAAGGGATTGCTCAAGACAGGAGATCTTCGCCCGGTCAAGTCCCGCCTTTTCCATCTCAACGGTAAAAAAATTATCAAATGAGCCGGAGACGGAATTGAAAGGGGCGGGGGAAAGCCGCTCAAAGACGAGAGTTTTTCTTAAAAGCAAATAAGCGCCTGCAGACAAGAGCGCCATGGCGGCCGCAAAAAAAGCTATTTTCCGGATCATCATCAGCAGTATAAATAATTGTCAACCAGTTTTTTTATTTCTTCGTCTTTTCCGTAAAGCTTCTCGCTTAAATTTTCGTCTCCATAGGAGTAAAGCTTTGCGGCGATAGAATCTATGACCTGAGGGGGAAAGCCTCCTTTTTCATAAATTTCTCTTTCTTCAATAAGAGATCTTGCCGACTGATGGCAGGAATAGGGAAGAGCCGGGAATTTCTTCTCCATTTCTTTGGCCTTAAAAACATTTTTGTCCGCATAATGATCCATCGCGAATCTCTCGGAATCTTTTTCCGAAAAACCTTTTGAAGCGGCGCAGGCGAGTCCAGCGAGAAGCAGGTAAACATTGGCGGAGCCGTCGGCGGACCTTATCTCAACTGTCTGGGCGTGAGGCGGAGGGGGCGATTTTCTCTCCTTGGGATTAAGGTCGCAGGCCATATTCTTTGAGCAGGTCCAGCCCAGAGGCACTCTTATCAGGGCGGAACGGTTTCTGTAACCCCAGCATACGTTCACAGGAGCTTCCTGGTTTGGAACCAGCCTGAGATAAGATGTGGGCACGGTATTTCCAAAGGCCGTGAGAGATTTTGCGGATTTCAAGTAGCCGGCTATAAGTTTGAGCGCTTCCGGGGACAAATCCCTGCCTTTAAGCATTATGTTTTTTCCTTTTTTCATAAGACAGCTGTGAATATGAAAACCGCAGCCTGCATGGCCCACCGAGATCTTGGGGGCGAAGGTTACCGTCACGCCGTACTTGTAGCCGAGTGAGAAAAGTATCCATCTGGCAACCGCTATCTCTTCAGCTGCCTTTTCAGCTTCTACCGGCAAAAATTCTATTTCATGCTGGCTCATTTCGTTTTCTTCGTTCCTTATGTAGCCGACTTCGCTGTGCGCGTATTTTACATGGCCTCCGCACTGAGAAATCAGAGAGGCCGCCTCAACCCTGAGAAATTCCCATTTATTGAAAGGATAACTCTCGTGATATCCTTTTTGCGCCTGAGCGGGATACAAATTAGAGCGGGGAGCTATGAGGTAATATTCCAGTTCGCCCAGAGCATTAAGCTGACAGCCCGAAATTTTTTCAAAATTGGAGCACGCTTTTTTGAGTATATTTTCGGGAGAAGATAAAAAAGGGCTGCCGTCCTTGTCATAAAAAGAGCAGATTATGTCAATTGCCGGCACGGGGGAAAAAGGATTTAAAAAAGCCGAGGAATACTTGGGCACGACATAAAGATCGCTGGAAGCCGCATCTATGCCTTTAAAAAGGCTTGAACCGTCAACTCTTTCTCCGCAGGAGAGTATTCTGTCCAGATGTTTTTCATCGCTGAAAGAGAAATTAAGCGTTTTAAGCCTGCCGTCTCCGGCAACATACCTGAAATTCAATGCGCTTACCGAATTTTTTCTGGCAAAGGCCATAATGTCTTTTTTTGTAAAGCTGTCGGATTTTTTGTTAAGCATTTTCTCAAGAGCGCTCATATATCCTCCAAAAAAACCGGAATATGGAAAGTAATATAGAATATAGCAAAAGATTCAGATTTCATCAACAAAGCCCTCCGTAAGCTTTTTTTGTTTGACTTGGCCCTTGGTTAATAATATAATATAGGAAAACGAAACGATAAAAAAAAGAGAGAAAAACAATGACAATGACAAAAAACACAAAAAAAGAAATAATGGATAAATTCGCCGCCAAACCCGGTGACACCGGCTCTGCGGCCGTTCAGGTGGCTTTGCTCACCGAAAGAATACAGTATATTTCCAAGCATCTTACCGGAAATCCAAAAGACTATTCAACAAAAAGAGGCCTTACTCTGCTCATATCAAAGAGAAAGAGACTGCTTTCCTATCTTGAAAAGAACAGCAAACAGGAATATTCCAAACTGATACAACAGCTTGGCCTGAGGAAATAATAATATGACCAAAAACGATATTATCCACTTCGAAGAGAAGGTGGGAAGAGACCTCATTTCTTTTGAAACAGGCCTTCTCGCCAAACAGGCCTCCGGCTCGGTAGTTATAAGACTCGGAGACACCATGGTTTTAAGCACTTGCGTTCAGGCAAAAAAACCGAGAACAGACCCGCCTGAGTTCGTGCCTTTGACGGTTGAATACAAGGAAAGAACATATGCCGCGGGCAAAATACCTGGCGGTTTTTTTAAGAGAGAAGGCAAGCCGAGAGAGAAAGAAATTCTTTCAGGCAGACTTTCTGACAGGTCTATAAGGCCTCTGTTCCCGGAATACTTCAACACTGAAACTCAGGTCACCTCAATGGTGCTTTCAAGCGACGGCGCTGTTGACCCGGACGTTCTTGCAATAAATTCGGCTTCGGCCGCTTTGATGATTTCCGATATTCCGTTCAACGGCCCTGTCGGAGCTGTGAGAATAGCCAAGCTGAACGGCGAATACCTTATAAATCCGACTTTTGAGGAAAGAAAGAACGCTGAAATGGAGCTTGTTGTTTCAGGCACCAAAGAAGGCATATTGATGGTTGAAGGCGGCGGCAAAGAGATACCCAATGATGAGCTGCTGAAATCAATGGAAATAGCCAAAAAGGAAATTGACATCCTCTGCGATGTTCAGATAAAACTGGCAAAGACCTGCGGCAAAACAAAGACCGAGGTATTGAAACCCGTAATAAGGGAGGAAATATCCCAGGAAGTCAAGAAAGTTGAAAAAGAGATAGAAGATTACCTGAACACCTTCCCCGACAAAAAATCCATGGAAGCCAAATTCTCGTCCATACAGGAAGGCCTTATAAACAAGTTCAAGGAACAGTTCCCTGAAGATGAAACCGTCTCGTATCAGGTCAAGACTGTAATGGAAGAAGTCATATATAAGGTCTCAAGAGAAATGGTTCTTTCAAAGAGAGTGAGAGCCGACGGCAGGAAAACAGATGAGATAAGACAGATAACCATAATACCCGGCTATCTCCCCAGAACCCATGGTTCGGCGCTTTTCACAAGAGGACAAACTCAGACGATAGCAACGACCACTCTAGGCACTCAGGAAGATCAGCAAATCCTTGATGACCTTGAAGGAAAAGCCACTGACAGATTCATGCTGCATTACAACTTCCCCGGCTTTTCAACAGGTGAAACCAAGCCTGACAGAGGCCCAAGCAGAAGGGAAATAGGCCACGGGAATCTGGCCAAGAGAGCGCTTTCGTACTTGCTGCCTTCGGAAGAAGATTTCCCTTATACAATAAGGATAGTTTCCGACATCCTTGAATCAAACGGTTCATCATCAATGGCCACGGTATGCGGCGGGTCCCTTTCTATGTTTGACGCCGGCGTGCCGATGAAAGCCCCCTGCGCAGGCATAGCGATGGGATTGATAACCGACAAGGACAGATACGCCGTCCTTTCTGATATAGCCGGCCTTGAAGACCATTTTGGAGATATGGATTTCAAGCTGGCAGGCACCGACAAGGGCATAACTGCCTTTCAGATGGATGTTAAACTTGCCAGCGGCATTCCTTTCAACATACTGAAAGAAGCTATAGAACAGGCAGCCAGGGGCAGAAATCACATTCTTTCTTTGATGAACAAAGCCATGCCGGAGCCGAGAAAAGAAGTTTCTCCGTTCGCGCCCAAGATGATAAAGCTTTCCATCCCCAAGGACAAGATAGGCGCTTTTATAGGTCCCGGCGGAAAAAATATAAAAGCCCTGATAGAAAGAACCAAAGCCAATATAGAGGTCAATGATGACGGCATGGTTTTCATATCCGGCCAGGATACGGAAGGGATAAAAGAAGCCCAAAGAGTCGTTGAAGGCTACTCAAGGGATGTTGAAGTCGGCCAGATATACAAAGGCAGGGTGGTTGAAATAAAAGACTTCGGCGCTTTTGTTGAAGTCCTGCCCGGAAAAGAGGGGCTTTTGCATATATCCGAAGTTGATACTCACAGGATAAGAAGAGTTGAGGATGTGCTGAATATAGGAGACGAAGTGGAAGTCAAGGTAGTGGACATGGACAATACCGGAAAATTCAAGCTGTCCAGAAAAGTTCTCCTTCAGAACAGGAAATAGGGAGCGAATATGGCAAACAAAAAGCAGGCAAAAAAGTCAAAAAGCGTTTCTTCAAATCCGCTTGAGGAAGTGAAAAAGTTCTATGACTTCATGGTGGCAAATAAGCTTGATTTGCTGGAGTTTTCGCATGAGGGCAAGACTTTGCGTTTAGCCAGAAAATCCGCCGTTCCCTCGGTGCATCCGATACCGGTATTCTCCGGAACCTCTCAGCAGCAGCCTGCCCAGCCGGCTCAAACTGCTCAGCAGGTTCAGGGGGAAACCATAAAATCTCCGATGTCCGGGATCTTTTACAGGGCGCCCAGTCCTTCAAGCCCTCCTTATGTAAGGGAGGGGGACAGCGTCAAAGCGGGTCAGGTGCTTTGCATAGTTGAAGCGATGAAGGTTTTCAATGAGATAAAGGCAGACTTTGACTGCATTATAAAAAAAGTCATCTGCGAAAACGGGAAACCTATATCCGCCAACCAGGATATTTTCCTCATAGAAAGGAAATAAGGCATGGAAGACAATTTTTCGTCAAAACTGGCGCAGGCTGCAGGCAAGATAGAAGAAATTCTCTCCAGGGAAAAAGAGCTCAATTCTTGGGACATAAAATTGAGACTTAAAATGTCGGCCTCTCTTCTTTATCTTGCCCTGGGCCATTTGTCAGCTTCAGGGAAAATAGACCTGGCGCCCGAAGAGCTCAATTACAGGGTAAGACTCAGAAATAATTCTTAAAAATGCCTAGACTATTCGCCCCGAAAAACAAAAAAAAAGCCGGGGGCAGCGGTATAGCCGCCTTCTTCTGGTGGATGTTTGCCATAGCCGCAAATCTCTGGCTTTTCTGGGTGATAATCAATCCTGCCCAGAAAGGCTTTCTGGGAGAAATATTCTTCTCAAATCTCAGGGATTTTTTCGGGCTGTCTGTTTATCTGCTTCCTTTCCTGACCCTTTATGGCGTGATAGCGATACTGCTCAAACTCGGCAAGCCGGACAAAGGTCTTCTTACACTGTCCTTCTCCATCATATCAATACTTGCTTCCATATCCTGCATACTGGAGTTCATAAAGATCAAAACAGCCAATGAAGCTTTTAACGGAGGGTGGATAGGGTATGCCGGAGAAAGCCTGCTGGCAAAGATCTTCGGCGATGCCGGCGCCCTAATTTTTTCAGCCGCCTTTCTTCTCATAGGCCTTCAAATAGCTTTCAGAATATCATGGCTGAAGCTTTTCTCTCAGTTGTGGGAGAGAATAAAGATAGATTACAGGCAATGGGCAGTGGCCAGAGACGAGCTTGCCGCAAGAACGAGAATACTCAAGGAAAAAAAGCAGAAGAATGAAAGAGTTTACGATGTAAAGCCGGTGGATACCCCGCATCCTCAACCGGCAAAACCGCGCGCTCAGGAGACTGCGCCTCAACCGGTTCAGGAAAAACGCCCTGAACCTGCTGTCATAGTTTATGAAAAGGAGAAAAAGCCTCATACTCAGGAAAAGTCAGAGCACAGGCAGAAGAAAAGTTCGGAATACGACATGTTCAAGAATTTCAAGCTTCCTGAAATAAATCTCTTAAATCCGGGCGAAAAAGAAACTGTATACGGCCCTGATCAGCAGGAAATACAGCAGTCAAAATCGAAACTGGAAGAAACTTTGAAAAACTTTGAAATAGACGCATATGTTTCCGGCGTTTATCCCGGTCCGGTCATAACCAGATATGAAGTGACTCCGTCTCCCGGTGTAAAGATAAGCTCAATAGTATCGCTTTCAAATGACATAGCTCTCGCCATGCGGGCCCAGGGCATAAGGGTCATAGCCCCAATACCTGGAAAAGCGGCCATAGGTTTTGAAATACCCAATGCCAAAAGAGCTAAGGTCGGGTTGAGGGAAATTCTGGAATCCCCGCAGTTCAACGGCTCCTCAGGAAAACTCGTTTTCGCTCTCGGCAAACATGCAGACGGCTCCCCGGCCGTGGCCAATCTTGAAACAATGCCTCATCTTCTTGTGGCAGGCGCCACCGGCAGCGGCAAAAGCGTATTTTTGCAGTCTTTGATTCTTTCCATAATCTGCAGAAATACTCCTGATGAGGTTAAATTTCTCTTCATAGACCCCAAGAGACTTGAGCTTACCTTCTATGAAGGCATACCTTACCTTTATGATCCCAAGGTCACTCCCGATAAAGTGGAAGTCATAACCAATGCCAAAGAGGCCGCCAAATCTCTGGTGGCTTTGACCAGATTGATGGATTCAAGATATAAAAAATTTGAAAGGGCCAGAGTAAAGAATATAGCGTCATATAATAAGTGGGCCGAACAGAACAATCAGCCAAAGGAATTTTACATAGTCGTGGTAATAGATGAGCTTGCAGACCTTATGCTTCAGGCAAAAAATGTGGTGGAAGAAAATATTCAGCGTCTTGCCCAGATGGCCAGAGCGGTCGGCATACATCTTGTTCTGGCCACGCAGAGACCTTCTGTGGATGTCATAACGGGAGTCATAAAAGCCAATCTTCCATCAAGAATAGCTCTTCAAGTCAGCTCAAAAATAGATTCAAGAGTAATAATAGATATGCCCGGCGCCGAGTCCCTCATAGGCAGAGGCGATATGCTGTATCTGGGCATAGACCTTCAAAAACCTGAAAGAATACAGGGCTGCTATGTAAGCGAAGAGGAAATAGAAAGAATAGCAGAGTTCGTAAAAGACCAGGGCGGGCCGAACTATCCGGTTGAAAATGCGGCAGAGGAAGCTCAGTTTGATACGGGAAAGGGCGGCTCAAGTGAAGAACTGACCGCGGCATTGAAGCTTGTACAGGAAAGAAAGAAAGTGTCTCAGGATCTGCTCAAAGCCCATTTCGGCTCATCGGCCAGGGCCACGAATATATTAAGCATCCTGGAAGTCCGCGGTTTTATATTCAAACCTGAGGGCACGAACAGATGGCAGATAATGTTCGACAAAATAGACGATTATTTAAGTAAAGCGGAAGCTGCGGGCTCAAAACCCGGGGAGCAAAAATGAAAAAATTAGCGGCTGGCGTTATAGTTTTTATGCAGCTTTTCTCCTACTGCCAGGACAAAAAATCCGAGGATAAAACGCCGATGACATCAAAGGAGATTTTTTCCAGATTTAAGCAATGGGACGAAAAGCTAATGTCTTTAAAGGCGGATTTTTCTCAGACGGCGGTTTTCAAAAATGCTGATGTTAAAAAGGAGATAGAAGGTTCCATAACCTATAAGAAGCCTTCTTCCCTGAAAATAGAGCATTTTAAGCCGAGAAAGCAGACAGTTATAACGGACAAGAAAAAGATACTGATAATAAGGCATCAGGACGATGAGACCTACGAGGCTGATTGGGAAACATGGAAAAAGAATCTTGACAATTCTCTTTCCTCGCTTATAGATTTCGGCAATTACGCTTCTCTTGAGGAAAAAAACTCAATTGAATCAGATGAGACAGGTGAATTTTTCATTTTAAAATTCAAGAACAAAAAAAATCCACAGGCCTATACGCTGACCCTGTTCTTATCAAAAGAAGATTTTTTTCCGCTTGAGGCTTCTCTTGACGTTAAAGATTCAAGCATAAGGACAAAACTGATATCAATTAGGAAAAATCTGGACATAAGCGAAAGTGAATTCAAGGCGCCCAAGACCAAAAAAACGGAAAAAATAAAATGACCGTAGCCAACAGAATTACATTGGCAAGGCTGGCTCTCAGCATTGCGATATTTTTTCTGATAATACAAAAGACATTTTACCTTGACTTTCTGGCTTTGATAGTTCTCATAGTGGCCACGATTTCAGATTATGTGGACGGGAAAATAGCCAAAAGCACTAATACAACCACCAAATTCGGAGCTATAGCGGATCCTTTCGCTGACAAGGTGCTTGTTATGGCCTGTTTTCTCGCCTTTGCCTCAATAAAAAGCCTCAATATACCCCTGTGGGCTATTTTTCTCATAATAATAAGGGAGCTGACCGTTTCAACTCTGCGCGTGCTGGCAGCTTTGCAAAATTATGTGCTCAAAGCTGAGGCTGCCGGAAAATTTAAAACCCTGATACAGTTCATTTCCATATATTTGATCCTGATGATACTTACCGTAAAATCCATGCCTCAAAATTACTTCGGCCTTAAAACGGCAGTTGCAAAAGCACCACACTTGCCCTACTATCTTACAGCCTTTGCTGCTCTGGTCACGGTGATAAGCGGGGTAATATACATCTATACCCATTACAAAATACTTAAGTCTTCGTGGGGAGAGAAAAAGCAGGGTTAAAGCTCTGTTTGAAAAACAGGCTTTTTAAGTTATAATATTATTGGACTTATGAAAAAAATTTGCCTTTTCTGCGTTTTTGTTCTTTCTCTGCGCGCGGCGCTTTTTTCACAAATCAGCCCTGAAAATGCCGTTTCATCTCAGACGGCGCAGTCTGCTTCTACCCAGACTTTTATTCAAAATCAGGAAGGTTCCCAAATTGCCCAAAACGGCGAATTTCTTTTTTCTCCTCAAAAAGTAAGCATAAGCGGACTGGTGCTGACCCCGACAGCATACAGAGGCAAAGGAGTGAATTCTGTGGGCACGGCCTTAGATTTTAACGCCTCATATTACATAGGAAGACTTTACGGAAAAAACTCCTTTTCCTGGACATCTGAAAAAAAGAATTATCTTGACAGAGTAGGCGTCTGGCTTTTGGAAGCTGACGGCAAAATGATGGTTCAGACAGAGGGCAAATACAGGCCTGCCATGGCCGCCGGCGTAAAGGGCATATTCAAATTCAGGGATGCGCCTCAGCCTTCTCTTAACAGCCCCAGCGTTTCAGTGAAAGTTGACGACAAAAACACTGACACTTATGCCGCCGCCTATCTATCCCTGACCAAAAGGATTCATCCAAAGTTTTTCATTAATGCCGGATACAGCGACGGAGATCTGCCGAAGGTTATATATCAGATGTCTGAATTCCTATCGGAGTCTGCGCTGAAACTTGAAGGGTATACCTCGCCGAGGCAGAAGATTTCACAGACCGCATTTTACGGCGGATTCATCTGGCTTTTCAGGGAAAAAAATCCTATAGAGCGTGAAATCATAGCTCCGCAGGGAGGC
>JAJUJA010000136.1 GCA_029267355.1 Elusimicrobiota bacterium
AAGAACCGTATACGATTTCTGGCTTACTTCAAACCCGAAGAAGCTTAGCGTCTAAGGAGCGATTATGATTAAAATTATAAATAAGACAAATATAGACTTCATCTCAATGCGCTACAAGTTCTTCGCCTTCTCAGGTCTAATGATAATGCTCGGGCTGATTTCAATATTTACCAAAGGATTGAATCTGGGGCTGGATTTTTCAGGCGGCACTCTGGTACAGGTAAAATTCGAGGAAAAAGTTGAAATAGCAGACTTAAGAAGGGCCATGGAAGAAGCTAAACTTCAAACATCCGTTCAAAGCTATGAAGGCAATTCTTTCGGCATAAGGATAAAGGGAAAACAGGAAAAAGCCAATGAGGCCGCGGAAAAAATTCTGGCCGCAGTCTCAACTCTGGGCAAAAAATTCATCGAAGAGAGAAGAGATTATGTCGGGCCCGTAGTTGGAAAAGACATGGCGAAGAAAGCGCTTTTTGCCATAATACTTTCCCTGTTCGGAATAATAGTCTATGTGGCGTTCAGATTCTCCAATCCTGTGCTTGGCACTACAGGCGTCATAGCTTTGGCTCATGACGTTATGATAGCCCTGGCCTTCATGTCTTTTACGAACAGAGAAATAGATCTTGTCATTGTGGCCGCGCTTTTAACTATAGCCGGCTATTCCATAAACGATACCATAGTGATATATGACAGAATGAGGGAAAATATCAGGAAATTCCCCAAAATGCCCATGGGACAGCTTATAAATGCCAGCATAAACGAGACCCTGTCCAGAACAATATTCACCAGCATAACCGTCATAGGCGTGCTTTTCATAATATATCTGTTCGGCGGCTCAGGGCTTAATGATTTTGCTTTCTGCATGCTTATAGGCAATATCAGCGGCGTTTATTCAACCATAGCCATAGCCACTCCGCTGGCTTATGAATGGCAAAAAGGCAAATGAGGAAGATAAAGAAATTCAAAATACCGCTTTACCATTACGATATATACAGGAAAGCGAAAAAACTCAAGTATGACATAGACGGCTCGCATTTTGCCGGACAGGAAGGGCTTAAGGAATTTGCCTGCGTGCTTTCTTCCTCAATAGAGCCCTGCGCCGTCTTTGACACCATAGAGCCCGATTCTCCCTACTGGCTGCGCCTTAATATAGAAAACAAGCAGACAGCAGCCACCTTGGGCTTTCTTTCTTTTTCCGGCGAGTTTCCGCAAAAAATTTATTCGCTTCAGGATGAGCTTGAAAAGAAATGCGCTTCCCTGATATCTCATTGCATAGCTTCATATTGCGTCTCAATGATCTCTGAGCTGGCGCAGGAAGAGGCAAAAAACGAGGGACTTATCCTGTCAAAACCTTATTTCGCGCATATCTGGGAAAAAGAAGGTTTTCTTTCCGCCTGCTGCGATTCACAATATATGCTTGATTTTGAGCCGGAACTTGTAAAAGAGTTTTTAACCAGGCTTGAAGCCCCGAAATACGGGCTTGATTTAAGCGAGGATATAAAACCTTATCACACCTGCGTTTTCACAATACCCTGGATAAGCCCAAGAAAAAAATAATATGGGTTTTGTTCTGTATATACTCTACAATATATTCTCCCCTCTGCTCTTTTTATTTGCGTCTTTAATATCTTTCCTTTCTCTAAGGCACAGTTTTTCAGATAATTGGGCCGCTTTGAAGGAAAGGCTTTCACCTTCAGCCAAAGGCCTGCCGGAAAAGGCGATTTGGCTTCACGGAGCCAGTATAGGCGAGATAAGAGCTCTCAGCGAACCGATATCAAGGGCAAAAGAGCTTAAACCTGAAATT
>JAJUJA010000142.1 GCA_029267355.1 Elusimicrobiota bacterium
CATGCTTTTTTTGTCGGTATAAGAGCTTTTGCCTACCGTCTGGCCATGCTTTTTTCAAGCGGCATACTCGTAATATGGGCCGGCCGGCTTGAAGCCGCCTCAAACAGCGTTGCATATTCATGGAAAGTGGTTCTCGCCGCCTCCGCAATGATAATGGCTATTCTGAGTCTCTACCATCGTTTTGCCCTGCCATATCCCGAGAAAGACCGTGGGACAGGCAGCTTTGATTTTAAAAAGTACTTTGACTCAATCCTGTCCTATTTTAAACAGGACGGCATAATAATGGGCATAGCCTTTCTGGTATTTTTCCGTTTCGGTGAAGCTATGCTTCTGAAAATATCGGCCCCTTTCCTGCTGGACCCGATAGAGAAGGGCGGCATAGGCCTTAGCACTCAGCAATACGGCTTTGCCTACGGCACAGCCGGCCTCATATGCCTTATAGCGGGCAATTTGATAGGGGCATGGCTGATATCAAAATTCGGCCTGAGAAAGTGCATATGGCCGATGGCTCTCGCCCTGAATCTTCCGGACCTTGTCTATGTTTATATGTCTTATAATCTGGACCTGCCGAGAAATTTCGTCTATTTCCTTGTAGCTGCGGAACAGTTCGGCTACGGGCTGGGCACTACGGCTTTCATGTACTATATGATACAAATGACGGATGAAAAGAATAAAACCGTTCATTTCGCCATATCCACAGGGATAATGGCCTTTGCCATGATGCTGCCTGGCATGCTGAGCGGCAAAATACAGGTGGCCGCCGGCTATCCTCATTTTTTCGTTATAGTATGTCTGGCAACTTTGTCCGGCATGATTCTTATCCCTTTCCTAAGGTATAAAAATTGACGCCTCAGGCGCAGGTGCAATGAACAGGAGTCTGAATTTTCTTCTTCCATTCGCTTCGGCTTTGCTTTTCGCCTTTGCCGCGCCTGCCTCAAAAATCCTTCTTTCTAGTTTCGGCCCTTCGTTCATTGCCGGCTTTTCCTATCTTTCAAGCGCCGCGGCGCTTTCTCTGCTGCGGCTTGCCTTTGAAAGGAAAGAGGAAAAGATAAGTGCAAAAAAAGACGGCTGGAGAATTGCGCTTATAACAGCTTCAGGCGGCATACTGGCGCCTTTTTTCCTTATGAGGGGACTTTCGCTTTCATACGCCTCAAACGCCTCAATTATGCTTAATTTGGAAACAGTGTTTACTTCTATGATAGCGGTTTTTGTCTTAAAGGAAAAAGGAGGTGTGCGCCTATGGCTTTGTTCGGCAATGATATTTGCCGCGGCAATTCTGGTATCTTTTGATCCCGGCAAAAATTTCTCCTTCAACTCGGGCGGATTTTTCGTGGCGGCGGCAGCCCTTATGTGGGCTGTTGACAACAATATAACGGCCTCAATATCCCTGAAGGACCCGGTATCAATAGCTGTCATTAAAGGGCTGGCCGGAGGCGCTGTAAACATTGCCATATCTCTTATCAC
>JAJUJA010000100.1 GCA_029267355.1 Elusimicrobiota bacterium
AGACTTGGAGAATACGATAAAGCAGAAAGGTATTATGTTGAGGCCCTTAAATCTAATGCCGGTTATGATGAGATATTTTTCAATCTGGCAGTGATAAGGGTTAAGACGGGCAAATTGTCTGAAGCCGAGAAAGATTTCAGAACTGCCTTATTCATAAACCCGTTCAATAAGCCCGCCTATCAGGGGCTGGCTGAGATATATATGAAAGATCTCAAGGCAAATGCAGTCAAGGGCGGGGAGATAATAGAGAAAGGTGCGGATTTATTCGAGTATGATCCCGCATTTTACGATATGTCCGCTTATTTTTATCTTTCCGGCGGAGAAATTGAAAGGGCCGTTGAAATCTATTCAAGAGGATTGCTTAAGAATCCTTTTTATACGCCTTTTTACGAAAGGCTTTTAAATTTAAAAGCAAAAAGCAAGACCGCCAAAGATGCCATGGCTTTTTATTCTTTTTGCCGTGAAATGGACTTAAGGATAAACCGCAATCCGAGGGAGGCTTTATCTGCAATAGAAGAGGCATTTGCTTATAAAGATAATTATTTCTTAAAATATCTCTCGGCCAAGGCTTTGTTTGCTTTGGGAGACTTGGATTCGGCTCAAATCAGGCTTGGCGAGGTTTTAAAATTAAGAGCTGATTTTTCAGACGCGCTTTACGGACTTGCCGCTGTCTATGAGAAAAAAGGCAGATATAAGGATGCGGCTGAAACTCTTAAAAAACTTTTATCCTTTGAACCTCAAAATGTAAAAGCTGCGGCCAAGCTTGAAGAGGTATCCAAAAAGATTTAACAAGATTGTAATAAAATTTTAAGAGCGAAGTGATAGAATTTTTGCATATGGAAAGAGATAAATTTAAACTTTCTGCGTTTCTGGCTTTTCAGATCTTTCTAATTTTCGCTTTCCCTCTTTCCTCTCAGAACAGGATTTCATCCAGGGAAATGGAACAGGCGATAAGGCTTTATCAGGAAGGAAAGGACAATGACGCTATGGACAGATTTATGGACATACTGATAAAAGGTTCGCCTTCGGAAAAATCGCTTGCCAATGAATACATAAACAAGATAACGATGAGAATGAATACCGGTATTGATTCCGGGGGAAATGATAATCCGGACTCTTCCGTTAGAGAAGTTCCTAAAGAAAAAGACGTCAAGCCCAAAATAGAAACAAAGTCCTATTTGGACAAGGAAGTTCCCAAAGAGACTGAACCTAAAAAGGACGTCAGCGCCGCTCCTGCCTCAAATCAGGATGCCGCTTCAAAGATATTCAAGAAGATAGAGGAAATGAGAAGGGAAATTCTTCTGAACATGTCAAAGATAAACGCCTTTAAGGTGTTTCTAAAAGATCAAAACACTCCAGCTGCCGTTTTACTCAATGAGGATGAGATATTTTCATCCGGAGCAACTTTCAAGCCCAAAGCTATAGAGGATTTGCAAAATCTTTCTGCTTTATTTTTCGCCACAGGAAGGGCCAATATAATGCTTCTGCCCAAAGGCGGCGCCACCGGCGAAATAGAAATAGCCAGCATAAGAAGAGCGATAGCTGTCAATTCTTACCTGACCTCAAGAGGCATCTCTCCGTCAAGACTTTCAGTCAATCTTACTGGAGCAAATGTAATAATTCCCAAAGAGGTAAACAGCGTAAACGGGCTTTTGTGCATATTTTACTACGATAAAGACAAGTCTTTGAAGGGAGAGGATGACATGAAAACGGGCGGTCCGAAGGTTTCCATGGGCATTTATCCCCCGGCTATTTCAGCTTATAAAGATGAGGGCGCTGTAATAGAGTTTTCAGTTTTTGAGGGTTCGGGCGGCTCTCCGACATGGAAATTCGAGATCTTCAGGGTGAATCAGGATAACAGTATGGTGCCTATACAGACGGTTGAAGGACAGGGCGCCAAGTATAATCAGACTTTTTTCAACGGCCGCGAAAAGTTTTTCGGCGCTTATTATCCGTGGGGAAGGTATATATTTTCAATCACCGCGGCGGATATGAACGGGAAGGAGACATCAGAAAAAAGATTTTTGCTTTTGAAACCTTCACCGGAAGAGGAGAAGAAGATGTCAGCCTCTTCTTCGGCAGGAAAAACTCTTTCCAAACCGGCCGCTGCGGCTAATAAAAATGCCTCAGTATCTAAGTCGAAATCAGCTACTGTGAAAGCCGTAAAAAACTCTTCCAAAACCAAAGCCGCAAAGCCCGCAAAGAAAGCGGAAGACTCCGAATCTGAAGGAGCGCCGGCTGAGGAGCCTTCAGAACAGGTGGTTTATAAGATTTACTTCACTCAGGGAAAATATGAAATTACTCCTAACAGCAAGAAAAAACTTGAAACCATAGCTTCAACCATGGATAATTACCCCGACAGCAAAATAGAGATTACGGGCTATGCCTATAAAAAGGAGGCGAATCCGGCCTCTGCAGCCAAAAAAAGGGCTGATGTCGTAAGGAAAGAATTTGTCAATAAATACGGGCTGGATCCAAAGACTATAAAGCAGAAGACCTCTGTTTCCGCGACTTTAAAAACTATAGTAGAGGTCAAGCTGATCCAGGAATAGATATGGGTAAAAGCTCAAAAAAGATAGGAATATTTTTCGACCTTAAGGAGATAACGGTCAGCATTTGTTCCGTTTCCGGCTCCTCTTTCAAGGTTGAAAAAGAAATTTCCGTGCCGACCAATTTCCAGCTTAAGGAAAAAGTTATAAAGCCGGTTTCTCTCAATTCAGAGTTTTTCAATGAGAAACAGGAGTGGGTGGCAAAATTTAAGGAAGCCGCGAAAAAGAATTCAATTTCAGGAGACGCTGTAGTTACATTATCTCACAATTTTTCAATTACAAGATTCTTCACAATGCCTTATGTTGACAGAAAATTCTGGAACAAATCTGTGCCGATAGAATCCAAGAAATACATCCCCGTGGCGTTTGAAGAGATGTCTTATGATTTTTATGCATATCCGGTTTCAAATAATACAAAAGTGGCCGTTCTTTTCGGCATAACTCAAAGAAAAACTGTCGAATTTTTACTTGAGATATTCAAATCTCTTTCCATAAACATGGTTTGTATGGAAAGTTCGGCCATATCATTTGAAAGGCTTCTGGCTCTCGTAGATCCGAAGGATCATGAAAAGAAGGTTTATGCTCATTTCTCCGGCGGCAATTATTACGCAATATTCTCTTACAGCGGCTGCCCCGTAATTTTCAGAGAGACATCCGTGGACGGCTCATCCACTATGAGCGAGAGAAAAACTCTGGACTTGAAGGGATCTATGGCTTTTGTCAAAAGATATGTGCCTGAGCAGGATTATTCCGGTGTGATCCTTTCTGGCGAAAATACGGCTTTGTGGCAGAAAATGGCTGAAAGCGAGTCGGGCTTGAAAACGGAAATCCTTGATTTTTCAAAAGTTTCAGATCTGAAAAAGAGCTCTTTTCCCCTGATTGCTTCCTGCGGCGCCTCTCTTTTTGACAGCGTTAAAAGCGCAAAGTCAGTGGATATATCGGGAATCTCGGCCGGTAAAAAACTTGCCAAAAAAATACAGGCCTATATAATAGGAATAGCCGGCGCTTTTTCTTCCATATTTCTCATACTCGGACTTCTGAATACGGTAAGAGCCATGAGCCTTTCCTCGCAGATAAACGCCTATGCAGCCAAAATGACCGACGCCTCAGATTTTGCCGGAATGACCAATGAAATGATAAGGGAAAAAGTTGATTCTCTCAAAAATCAGAATCAGATCATACGCTCTCTGTTTTCAGACAAAGATTTTCTGGCCCCGAAGATGTCTGCCATGGCTGACGCCATACCTTCGCCTTTGTGGATAAAAGAGTTCACATATGTTAATCAGATCGGCTCAAGCGAGATGTCAGGACAGGGAAAAATGCTTGAGATAAAAGGCGAGACTTCTCTCAAAGGAGAGGCAAAGCTTAACACTATAGATCTGTTTGTGAAAAGGCTCAAGGAGGCTCCGGAGTTTAAAGTTTTTACAGGCGAAAGAGGCAATATAGACAAGGTAGTTGACAGCTCCACGGAAAAAAAGACTTTCGGCTTCGGCGGCATGCAGGATTCATTTAACGATGTTTCCGGATTTACTATAACCTGCACGGAGAAGACTAAATGAAACTCGATGTAAACAAAATAATCTCCGCGGCAAAAAGCTCGGCATACGAGATACAG
>JAJUJA010000096.1 GCA_029267355.1 Elusimicrobiota bacterium
CATTGCGCCGCCGGTTATGAGGCCTATAAGAAACAGAGGATTAAGTATTGACAAGCCCTCAGTGACAGAAGGCCCGCCGAATTTGGCGCTCAAAACCTGTATTATGGAGAATATAAGGGTTGTGGCGCCTACCACAGCGGTTCCTATAAGAACAGGTTTGGCCGTGGCCTTAAAAGTGTTTCCGGCTCCGTCATTTTCCTCAAGATGGGCCTTGGCCTCCTTGAATTTAACGTCAAAACCAAAGTCCTTCTTTATTTCTTCCTTTATATTGGGGATATTCTCTATTGTTGACAGTTCAAACACGGACTGAGCATTATCCGTTACAGGTCCGTATGAGTCAACGGCTATGGTAACAGGCCCCATACCCAAAAAGCCGAAAGCGACAAGGCCGAAAGCGAATATAGCCGGCGCATTCATTATGTCGCCAAGTCCGAGCATACTCACGAAATAGGCAATGCCCATAAGTATTACTATAGCAATGCCCATCCAGTAAGCGCTGAAATTTCCTGCCACAAGGCCTGACAATATATTGAGCGAAGCGCCGCCTTCCTTGGAAGCATTAAGCACTTCCCTGACATGCTTTGAACCGGTGGAGGTAAAAACTTTAACAAGCTCCGGTATGAGCGCCCCGGCTATTGTGCCGCAGGTTATTATCGTGGACAGTTTCCACCAGTAAGTGCTGTTTCCGGCAAGGTCCGGTATAAGCATCTTGCTCAATATGTAAGTCATAGCTATTGAGACTATGGAGGTTATCCACACAAGAGAAGTGAGAGGTATCTCAAAATTTATCTTCTCAGCTTTCTCGTATTTGCCTTTGAATATGATTCCATTAAGCCAGTAAGAAAGAGCGCTTGTAAGAATCATACCTATTCTCATAACGAAGATCCAGACAAGAAGCTGAACTTGAGCGGTCGTATCGCTTACCGCCAGTAAAATAAAGGTTATAAGCGCGACGCCTGTAACGCCGTAAGTTTCAAAACCGTCTGCTGTGGGGCCTACAGAATCGCCGGCATTATCGCCTGTACAGTCGGCTATAACGCCAGGGTTTCTGGCATCATCTTCCTTTATTTTAAAGACTATCTTCATCAGGTCGCTGCCTATATCGGCTATTTTGGTAAATATGCCGCCGGCAATTCTCAAAGCCGCCGCGCCCAGAGATTCCCCTATGGCAAAACCTATGAAACAGGGGCCCGCATATTCTCCCGGAACAAAAAGAAGTATGAAAAGCATTATCACAAGCTCAACGCTTATCAAAAGCATACCTATTGACATGCCGGCCTTAAGCGGTATGTCCAGAGCGGAATAAGGCATACCGTTGAGAACGGAAAAAGCTGTTCTGGAATTGGCATAAGTATTTATCCTTATACCGAACCACGCCACTGCATATGAACCAAGTATGCCCACTATGCTGAATATGACTATTATCGCCAGCTGCAACGGCCCAAAATGCAGAAGATAGCCGAAGTAAAAAAGCATCACTGCCGCTATAAAAACCCATAAAAGAGCCAGGAACTTGCCCTGAGTAAGGAGATATGTCTTGCAAGTCTCATATATAAGCTCTGAAATTTCCTTCATCGAACGGTGTACAGGCAATTTGGCTATATGCGAGGACTGCCACAATCCGAACAGAACTCCGGCCACGCATATTATAAGGCCGAACATCAAAAGCCCGTGTCCGTTCATTCCCATGAAGGAAACGGAAGAGAGATCAGGAATTACAAGATTTGCCTCGCTGGCAAAGCAGGTAGAGGCGCCGCTAAACAAAAGCGCCGCGCTTAAGAGTTTCATCATCAAACCCCCTGTTTTATATCTTTTTTTCTATCTGAAGTTTGAGACCGGGCCCCATTGTGGAGCTTAATGTAATGCTCTGCAGATAAACTCCCTTTGAGGATGAAGGCTTGGCTTTTGATATGGTCTCTATGGCAGCCTTCACATTTTCAACAAGGCTTGCTTCCGGGAAGGAAACCTTGCCGCACATCATATGCACTATGCCCTGAGGGTCATTTTTATACTCCATTCTGCCGGCCTTAAGCTCTTTAACGGTCTTTTCTATCTCAAAAGTGACCGTTCCGCTTTTAGGATTGGGCATAAGTCCCTTCGGGCCGAGAACCTTGCCTAGTTTGGCAAGATCTTTCATCAAGTCCGGTGTAACGACCAGAACGTCAAAATCAATTTTACCGGCCGATATTTCCTCTATCATTTCTGCAGAGCCGACTTTATCCGCGCCGGAATTTTTGCCTTCGAGAAGCTTTTCTCCCTTGGCTATGACAGCTACTCTTATTTTTTTGCCTGTGCCGTGAGGCAGAGAAACCGTGCCTCTTATCATCTGGTCAGCCTGTTTCGGATCTATGCCGAGTTTGAAGTGAAGCTCCACTGTTTCATCAAACTTCGCATTTGCGCTTTTCTTGAGCAAGGACACAGCTTCTTCAACCTTGTATTCCCTGTTCAGGTCTATTCCCTTCTTTATGTTTTCAAGTCTCTTTCCCATTTTTTCTCCTCGAGGTATTATCGTCTTATTGCAAGACTCCCTCAAAAAATTTATTCGGTTATTTCCACGCCCATGCTTCTGGCGGTGCCTTTGACCATTTCCATGGCCTGTTTAACATCCTTGGTATTGAGGTCAGGCATTTTTTGTTTGGCGACTTCTTCAACCTGCTTGAGATTGAGCTTGCCCACTTTGTTCTTATTGGGCTGTCCGGAACCTTTTTGTATGCCGGCGGCTTTTCTTATCAAAGCCGACATAGGCGGCATCTTCGTTATGAAGGTAAATGTCCTGTCTTCATAAACAGTTATAACAACAGGTATGGGAACGCCCTGTTCAAGCTTTTTGGTCTTTTCATTGAACTGTTTGCAAAAATCCATTATGTTCACGCCATGCTGGCCCAAAGCCGGACCTACTGGGGGCGCGGGGTTGGCCGCTCCTGCTGGAATTTGCAGCTTTATAAGTGTTTTTACTTTTTTTACCGGTGCCATAGTTCTTCTCCTTGAATTTTAAAACTTCAGATCCTCTCAACCTGCAGAAAGTCCAGTTCCACTGGAGTCGGTCTGTCAAAAACGGTAACAGTGACCTTAAGCTTGGACTTCTGAGTGTTGACTTCTTCAACCACGCCCATAAAATGCTTGAAAGGCCCTTCTATTATTCTTACTCTTTCGCCTTTGCCGAAATCTATGGCGGGCTTGGGATTTTCCGCGCTGGTCTCTTCCATCTTGTTCATAAGATGCTTCACTTCGTCTTCGGAAATCGGTGTCGGCTCCTTATCGCCGAGAAAACCGCTGACGCCGTTTATTGTTTTCAAAGCCCAGTAGTTTTCTTTTGTGAGGTCAACGTATATTATCACATAGCCGGGAAAAAACTTTCTCTTTTTGACCTCTTTCTTATTGTTCTTTATCTGCATCACATTTTCTGTGGGGATAAGAACCTGAACTTCAGCGGGAAGCTCGTTCATTTCCTTCTTTTTCAATATGCTGTTGTAAACTCTTTCCTCAAAACCGCTTCTGGCATTGAGTATGTACCATTTATAAGCCATTAACGACCTCCAAGAATTTTGCCGAGAAGTTTTCCCAAAGCGAAATCAACAAGACCGACATAAAGCGCCACTATAAGACAAACGAAGAAAACGCCGATCGTAGCTCGTACAACATCTTTTCTCGCCAGCCAATTAACCTTGGTCAGTTCGGCATAGGCTTCAAGAATGAAAGAATAAAAATCTTTTGGCCAGTTCATTATATTTTTCATAATAATAGATTATACAAAATTTTTTGCGATAATTTGTACAGCAAAAAACTTTTTGGGGAAAACGCGAAATAAAAACACGGGAGCGGAAGGACTCGGTCACAGCTCTTAAACTCCTGTTTAAGGCCGCGACCCCGGCTCCCGGCCTCGCAGCGCTCGGCATCGGTCCGCCCTTCGAGTCCTTACAGGAATCAAGCAGTTGATTCCCTCCAAAGAACAGAAAATAAAAACACGGGAGCGGAAGGACTCGAACCCTCAGTTGCGGTTTTGGAGACCGCTGGTTTACCAGTTAACCGACGCTCCCGTAAAAGGAAAAGGGCCGGCCTCATTTCCAAAGACCGGCCCTGTCTTACTTAAACCTTTCCCTCTTTATGAGGGGTGTGCTTGCCGCACTTTTTGCAGAACTTGCTCACTTCAACTTTGTACTCCTTTTTCTTGCCTCTGCTGTAGTGATAGTTCTTGTCCTTGCAGACAGTGCAAACCAGCACATAACTTATTCTTTCGGCCATAAAATCTCCGTTATTCCAGAATCTCGGTCACCACGCCGGCGCCTATCGTGCAGCCGCCTTCGCGTATAGCAAACCTCAATCCCTTCTCCATAGCCACAGGCGTTATCAGCTCAACGGTTATCTCCGTATGG
>JAJUJA010000114.1 GCA_029267355.1 Elusimicrobiota bacterium
ACCTGAAAATCTTTGTCGGGATAAGCGTTCAATTTCAGGTATTTTTCATATGAATCAAAACGGCCGTGATCCTTGGCGTAATAAGTGAAAGACATAAAGGCGAAAACACCGTCAGTCTGCGGGCCCTGAAAAACTGCTCCATATTCCTTGTAAGAGCGGCCCGTGGTCAGGTTCTCGCTTTTCCCCCAATCGGCAGGATATTTTACGGAAAAATATTTCCCGTCAGAGACAAATTCCATAAAGTTGGACATTTTATTTTCTCCGGCAGACAAAAGTCCGCATAAGCATAAGATTAAGACTGCGTTTTTCATATTTAATCCTCTAACTTTTTGAGATTATCCTCAAAATATTTCTTTTCTTCTTCAGTTTTCTTTATCACCATTCCATACCATTTATAGGGCATAAAGGAATCGCGCCACTTTATCAAATCCGCGGTCTTAAAGCCTTTAGGCCTTTGAGCATCTCTTTCTTCTTCAGCCTTGGCATCCTGCGCAGCCGCTTTAGCTCTGTCCTCAAGCTCCTTGATTATCATTTCATATGTGGCGTAATTTGTGGAAGCCTTTCCTCTGAAACTTTGAACTTCGTAATAAAGTATGTTTTTCTCTATTCCCTTGTAACCCTCATTTTTCAGTATTTTAGCCATTTGAACATTGCTCTCATCAGCCTGTGATAAATAAGCGTTATTGCCGGCCTCTTTTTCGCTTTTTTGCTTCTGCAAAAGATAGAGATAGCCTTTGGAGAAGGCCTCGGTTTCCATTCCTATGTAATAATTCCATGGCAGGCCGTTCTGCTTGCACCAGGCATACTGCTTTTGATGACCTTCATATTCATGTATAAAAGTGGGAGACACATATCTGGCAATTTTTGCCATGGCTTCTTCGTCTCCATCCAAAAGCTGCTGTTTTGTTACGCCGAGACGCTTCATAGCCGCTTCGACATAGGACTTATTTATGGCGACCTCAACGCTGCCGGGAGAAAACATGCCCCTTGTAGTCGGACTTTTAAGGTCCCTTACTATGAAGTTTAATTTTCCGTTCTCGGTTTTTGAAAATGCTATGGCGTCTTTTCCTATATCGGTAGCTTCTATTTCCTTGAATATGGATTTCTGAAGCAAGGGAGAAATTTTCTTCGCCTCTTCTTCGCTTAAAGATTCGGCTGTTTTTGAAGCCGCCTGCGAATTGTCAAACGGGCGCTCTATAAAATTTCCGCTCTGGGAAGAATTGTCAAAGGCTTTGCCCAGAATCATAAAAGAGTCTGCAGGATTTGAGCTGAGCTCATCTTTGACCGCATTCATTGTTTTAATCGGAGCAGAAGCTGCGCCGGTTGAAGAAGAAACTGCGGAAACTGCATTTTCTATGGCTTTTTTCAAGGCCTCTCTTTTTTCTTTTGAAAGATACGGTGAAATCGCCTTAGCAGATTCAATATTTTTAGGGTCAAATTTTTCCCCCTCTTTAGGCATTATTTTCAAGTATTCATCCTCGATTATTTTGACAAAAGTTTCTTCTCTTTTGGTAACAGTCAAAGCCGTCCACTTTACCCCGTCATATGAGTAGCCGGAAAAAACCTTTTTCAGCTCCGCCGGCAAAATCTCCCAGCTCAGCACGGATTTCTTTGCCAGCTCCATTTTTTCTTTTCTGTATTTCTCAACCCATGGAAACATCTTTTCTGGAGCAGGGCCCAAATCCAGTTCGCAAAGTATGCAGGGCCTGGCCTTCTCAAGCATAACGACAAGGCCCGTTCTGAGATAATAGGGCTTATCAGTTTTATCATAAAGGTCAGACAGGTCATAAACGGCGTTTAATCTTGAAAAAAGCGTTAAAGCTCTATACTCATCATACTGCTTAAATTTCAGCAAAAGGGCGGTATCATCCTTATCCAAAGCGGAAAGACAGTCAAAAGCTTTGGCCGGATCATAGATCTTCTTTACGGTATCCACATTTTCTTCGCAGGACACTATCAGCTGTTTTTCCGGTTCGGTCAAATTCTGCGCTGAAAGGGAAAAAACTGAAAACAATAAGGGAACGAAAAGGATGAGAATTCTCATATATACCTCGCTTTAGCTACACTGATATTATACAAAGCGGTTAATCGCTGTCAAGAGACCTTTGCCTCTTCGTAAATCCTGATATTTTCGTCTTTATCGTACTTTATATAGTCTGCGATCGCAGCAAGCGCTTTTTCATGGGTAAGACCCGGTATTTTGGATAAGGAAACAAAAGCCGCTATAAGCGCCGTATTCTGTTTTCTGAAATCCTTCAGGTTCTCAATTTTTACACGGTGGAAAGAAGCTTTTTTCGCAAGACAGGCCTGCTCAAGCTGTTTCAATGAAGGATATTTTTTTTCTCCCGTCCTGACGGCTATCGGCTGATAGGAAGAATCATAAAAGACCAGAGTTCCGCCCGGCTTGAGCATATGCTCTGCCGCCCTTAAAGCTTCAAGACGTTCAAGAGAAAGCGCAAAGTCTGCCTCATTTTCGTCTGTAAGCGGATGCCAAATCATCTCCCCCGCCCTTAAATGCGAGCTCACGCTGCCGTGCCTTTGCGCAAGGCCGTGAGTATCGCAGCCGGTTATTTCATAACCCGCCGACATAAGAGCTTCCCCAAGAGCCGAAGCCAAAACGCCGACTCCCTGCCCGCCCACTCCGTTTATGTAAATATTGAAAGTCATTTCTCCCCCTTTTTGGGCTTTATGGCCCGCGCCTGGCAGGACATAATGCAGGAACCGTCGCCTATACAAAGGTCTTCATTGACCTTTACAGAACCATCTTCCTCAATGGCAAAGCTCGGGCAGGCAAATTCTTCAAGGCATGTTTTTTGGAGCGAGCACAATGACTTGTCTATTTCAACCTTACCTGGCTTATATTGAGGGTTTTTCTTTTTCATCTCTCTTGTGTATTTGAGCATGCAGGGATGATGCGCTATTATCACGGCCAGTCCATTGTATCCTCTGGCCTCTTTGAGGTGTTTCAAAAGCTCTGTTCTGTTATA
>JAJUJA010000018.1 GCA_029267355.1 Elusimicrobiota bacterium
CCACATCGCCTCTGTCGGAAACTCTCACTATTATCTCTGAGTCCCTCTTGGAGTATTTTATGGCATTCATCACCAGGTTATCAACCACCTGTATAAGCCAATGCCTGTCTCCCGTCACATAAGCGTTTTTCAATTCCCCGGAGATCATTGATATCTTCATGTTCTTTTCCAGAGCTTTAACCGAAAGATTGGCAAGCGAGTTTTTTATCGCCTCTATCAGGTCAAATGGAGCCAGGTCAAAATTTATCTTGCCGTCCAGTCTGGATATGTCAAGAAGATTTGTTATAAGGGCGGAAAGACGGTTTGCCGCCTGGTCAACTATGGTCAGAAAGGAAATCTGCTGATCCGTCATAGCTCCGACTTCCCCGCTCAAAAGCACTGAAATAAAGCCCTTGATGGTAGTCAGGGGCGTCTTAAGCTCATGGCTTACCGTTGAAAGAAATTCGTCTTTAACCCTGTTCATCTGAGAAAGTTCCTGGGCTTTTGAAGACAGATTTTTGTACAAAGACAGGATGCTCATTATTTCCGATATTTGATTTGCTATTGCCGAAATAAACTCAAGATGCTCCTGATTGAAAAAATCTTTCTTTACGCTGGCCATTTCAAGAACGCCTATCATATTTTCGTTGAGGTATACCGGCACAACCGCCAGAGACTTTATCCTTTCATTCCCTGAAATCTTGGAGAGGCCGTCCTTTTCGTATATATCCTCTATGACAAAACTCTTTTTTTCTATGAAGCTTCTGACCTCAACGCTTTCAAGATTTTCTATGGGAAGAGAATAGGAAACATCCCTGCCTTCAAAGCTCCAATATGGCCTGCCGTAAGTTTCAAGCGCTTTTTTCTCTTCGTCATAAAAAAGAAAGGCCGCCATGTCGGCTTCCAGAACCTTGGCCGACACGGCCACTATATTATCTACCGACTTTGAAAGGTCCCCCTTGCTCATCGATACGACGTCGTAAATAGCCTTTCTTTCCTTGGCCTTCTTTATAAGCCTGGAGCCGGCCATGTCCAGCTCCTTAAGCACTGCGTCAAGCTCTTTTTTCAATTGAGCGTTTTCAGCCCTGAGGCGCATATTCCGCTCATAAACCTTGTAATGAGCGGACAAATTGGCTGAAAGATACTTTACATAGGGCACTATCGCGTGAAATTCTTTTTTTTCGCCTATCCCTATCATAACGATTTTGGAAATCTTCTTGTCCGGGGTTGAGAAAGGAAACAGGGCGATAGATTTAAACTTCAGGCCGTCAAAGTTTTTATCCGTTTCATCTATCAGCAGTATGTCATTATCATTGAGACACTTATTAAAAAGGCCGTATACGAACGGGCCCAGATTTGAAGAATTTATTCTTTCTCCAGCTATGGAATGAGATACCTTCCATGAATCGCTTTTCGCCTCTCTTTCAAAAACAGCGGCGGATAAAGACGGAAAAAATGAATGCAGTTTTATCAGATGGTGATTTATAAGCTCGGAAAATTCCTCAACGCTCTCGGGTATATAGCTCTGCTTTGAAATCTCGCCTGAAAAATCCCTGAATCTCGTGTATATTGCATCAAGGTAGTTCACCTTCTTTTCTATCGGCAGTATGTATTTGAATTTAAGATACCAGTACACGGCAAAAGATAAAACAATGCCGGCAGAGACGGAGAAGACAAACTCCATCATAAAAGCTCCATTATGGCCTTGAGATAATTGCTTTTGGCCTTAAGCCTTGAGGAATCAAGCCAGGCGGCCTTTAAAGAGAAACTTTCTATTATTTTCTCCGTAAGGGTTCTGAACTCGGCCTCCTTTGCTCCCAGAGCGCTTGTACTTTGCGGGCCGAGAACTATAATGCCGTTAGCCTGACTGGCCGCAGCTGTTTCTCCTATTTTGAAAGGTATTCCGTAAATTTCATCAGGGTCATATTCTTCAAAGAAAACCTGCTCCCAAACCAAATCGATTTTCAGCTCGGATGAGGCGAAGAACTTCATATTGGCCAAAGCATATACGGCATGGTTCTTAAAGCCTTTCGGATAAAAAACCCCCCACTTGAACCATTGATCTTTTACCGATGAATCTATCTGAGCGGAACTGACTTCATCATCTGTCGGGAAGGTTTCATCGTCGCCGCTGGCTCCCAGCAGTATTGAAATAAAATCCCTGTGAATCAGAGATGAGTCTATTGAAGAAAGATATTTCTCAAGTTTTTTCGCTTTTGAAAGGATTTTAGCGACATTTCTGAAATCCATCATTTTAGACATAAACAGGGTCTTGATGTCGTCTTCCGAAATTTTGAGGTCTATGGCCGAAAGCATCTGATTTAGTATAAGTCTATAGGTTTGAGCGTTCGGCACCTTTATGTCCACCATCCATCCCTGAGTAAACTGAAAACCTATGCTTTCTTCCAGAGGAGCAAGCGATTTGGGAGGGAACATGGAAGAAAGTATTATCTGCTTGTTTGAGTCTATGCATTCATTGAGTATCCTGGAGATATAAGGCCTGTTCTTATCCGTAACGGAAAGAAGGTCTATATCGTCTATGATTATGACTTTTATCTCCTTGAGCATGCTCTCAAGGGAATCTATGGTGTTTTGCTCTATGGCCAGATCTATACCTTTTGAAAATTTAACGGCATGGGTCACAAAAATATTGTTCTGGCCTATGGATGAAGAAAGGCCGTATCCTATTGCGTGAATGAAATGAGACTTGCCTATACCCTGCGGTCCGAAAATGAGGAGAGGATTGTACATCACCCCTGGGTTTTCCACCACCGCCATCGCGGCCGCATGCGCAAATCTGTTATGAGGCCCTGCTATAAGAGTTTGAAAGCTTAAGGTCGGATTTAAGGGCAATTCTATAGGCCACTTGCTTTTTGTTCTTATGGAAACTTCCTTCTTAATCTGGCGCGTAGACTCCGCCTTTTTTGCCTCTTCCTGCTTTTCTTTTTCCTTTTTCTCCTCATCCTGTTTGGCTCTTATGCTAGAAGACGGAGGCGCGAAGGAAGGAGGAGCTGAAGACGGAACGGCTGAAGGTTTGGGCAAAGGTTTTGGCGCCGCTGATGCAGGAGGCCTGACATCCGGCTGGGGCGCCGGTTTATTCTCAGGAATTACCGTTTTCTCCTGAGATTTCGGCTCAATTGCAGTCCCCGGAGCCTTCAAAGCGTCGAGATCTATTTCAGGCAAAGAAGAAAAATTCGGCGTCTGAGGTTTTGGGGGCTGAGGCTTCTGCGGAGCAGCCTGTCCGCTTTTATCAGAGGCTGTATCCTGCTTCTTTATCTCCTGCGTTTTTTCTCTTTCAATCTTATCCGGCTCTTTAAAAGTTTTTTCCGGTTCGGTCGCAGGCAGGATCTCAGTGAGTTTTTCAGGTTCCTGCCTTTCTTTTGCCTGCTGGGGCTTAATGTCATCTTCAGATTTGCCGGTCTGCGCAGATGTTCCGGAGAGTTCCTGTCCTTGAGGCTGTTTGATATCACCTGCATATTTAACTTTGTCTGAAACGGGCAAATCTGCCTGTTGAGGGGGCTCGCTCGCGGCGGGCTTAGCCTGAGCTGGAGTTTCAGGCTGCGGAATTTGAGGCTTTTTCTCGCTCATGCTCTCAACTATTTCTTTCGCCTTTGAAATTAAATTCTGATCCGCTTTAAGCAGGTATACCGAATAGGCGTACTCGCCGCTTTCTTTTTCCGGCCTCGAGCATGACGCTCCGAGTTTTTTCATCAAAAAGAAAACGTCCTTCATCTCGCAATCAAGAGAAAGCTTATGCCTGAGCTGATCTCTTGAAGCCGGCGCATGAGTCAATTGCCACTTTTTTATCATATTACTTTGCTATAAGGTCCAGGACAAAGTCTATTGCCTGGGATTTTGAGAAGTCAGAAATCTTAAAATGCCTGAAAACTATTCCGGACGAAGAGAAAACCGTCTCAAGTTCATAAATCCGTTCATGCGGGAACTCGCCTGCGGCAACAACAGCCTGGCAGGAAGTCTCAGAAGCTTTCTGATTTATCATATTCGGGCTTAAATCGTCGCTATATTCAAAAACAAAAGCTCTGTTTATGAACATCGGCTTTTCGTTTGAGGCAAGGCAGATCTCATCAAGGGTTTTGAGGACGTAGTTAAGCATATTCTTGTCGGAAAATATGAAACCAGCGTTCTTAGTTCTTTCCGCCGGGATAGAGGCTGGCGCATGGTCAAGCGTAAAATCTCTTTCAGACTGCGGGATTCTGTTTGTTTCATCCGGCGAGAACACCACTGTTTTTTCTTCCTGCGAATCTGAACTTTCCGGCTGAGCCGCATGAATCGAAGGCTCAAAAACGACGGTTTTTTCCTCGGGGGAAGGGGCATCTGCCGCGTTGGAACTGTTATCGTTTACGGCCAGCGTAAATTGTTCCAGCCCGTCGGCAATGCCGGCAGATTTTTCCCGGTCCTGCGGCTGCTCTTTTTGTTCCGCCGAAGGCGCAACTTCAAGATTTAAATCCAGAATCAAGCCCCCGTTTTCATCTTTTTTGGGCTCCTGTAAGTTTATTTCAGAAGGGTCAACAACTATGGTCTTTTCTGATATATCCTCAGTTTTCTGCGCAGCATCTGCGGTTTCTTCCGGCGTTTCAGAACCAGGCTGCTGCTCAAGCTTTTCAAGCTCTGCCTCAAGAGAAATTTCAGTCCCAGACTCCGATTTTGGCTCATTGAGCTCCAATGAAATCTCCTGTGCGGGCTCTGCGGCATTTTCGTCCGGCTTCACGGCAGTCTCAGGCGAAGGCTCTATAACGCTGTCATTCAAGCTCAAAGTGCTCTCCTTTTCCGGCTCGGCAGGATTTTCATTTGCCTGCAAATTCTCTTCTTTAGGCTCAAATTTTTCCTTCCCCTGATTATTGTCTTCCATTTCTCCCCCGTCCAAAACGATATTCTCCGGCTGATTTTTTAAATCGGCGGGACCGCTTTCATCTTTTTTATCTTCGCCTGAGTGCGACTGTTCCAGATTCATAAGAAAATCTATATCAGGCACTCCAAAATCCGCAGTATTGCCGAGGATTTTATCCTGCGCATCTTTTTCGTCTTCATCTTGAAATGCCTGAGTATTCAGGGGCTGACCTGCAGCTCCTCCGTCATCCTGCTGCGGCTCTATGACAAAATCAATATTCGATCCGGCAGTTTCCTGAACCGGAGAAACGGCAGGCAGAGGTTCCTCATCCGCCATAGCGGTTATATTTTCATTCTGACCTTCAGGCACGGGTTCAAGAGAGGGCTTTTCCTGCTCCTGAAGCCGCTCAACGCTTTCTTCCGGCGCTGCATTCTCCGTCTTAGGACTGATTTTTTCATCTGCAATTGCTGAAAAATCTATCGGCTTTATTTCAGGGGCCTTAAGCTTTTGCGTCAAATCCGGCATTTTGCCGAGTATCTTGTTTAAATCGGCCAGTATCTCGTCTAAGGTTTTCTTGTCTTTGAAATCTGACATAATTCGCCTGTATCATAATTATATATAAATTAAAAGGATGTTTGAAACACAATCCAGTGTCATTTTTAGGACTTTGAGCAGGATTTTGAGCAAATATCGCGCGTCTGTTTGTCAAAGTCCTTAAAAGCGGAACTTATGGATTCGCAAGCCCAGCAAAGTCCGGCGTTTGTGTCTGTCATAAGGGCAAGTCTCAGGGCCTTTTGGGCGGTCTCATAATCTTTTGAGCGCGCTATTGAGGAAAGCTGCGGCAGCATAAAGTTAAATTCCCGCGGAAGGAAGGTTTTCATTGAAAGAAAGTATGTGAACATGTCTATCAGTTCGCCTTTTTTATCAAAGTCCTCGTACAAAGGCTGAGCTGCTTTTTCAAGATAAAGCTGTCTTGAAGTTTTTGAGTAAGCGGCCCAGTAGATCAATGTTTCGCATGAAGCCAGTTTAAGCCGGGGAGAGCCGTTTTTAAGATAGGCAAAAACGGCTTCCTGCTCGGTATAATCAGGTATTATCACGCCGGAAAGAGCCCTGATGCTTTTCTCCATTTTTTCTTCGTACGGGTAGACAGGCAGTTTTTGCGCGGCAGCATCCTTGCCCCTTTCATTTGAGCCGTGTATAAAAAAAGCCAAAGAGGCGGATATGAGAAAACCGAAACCAAGAGCGAAATATTTTTTAAAACTTTTTTTTTCTTTATGCTCCGAACAGGCAAAAACAAGCGGGCTTTCGCAAACAGGACAAATTTTCCCGTCTTTTTTATCCTCATAGCCGCATGAATTGCATTTTTTCAAATTTCCCCCGAAAGAAATGTTTTGGAAAATCCTGAAATCCTGGCTGAATAAAACTCATTTTTGCGGCAATTTCCCGGCAGGAGCACATTAAGGAAATTTGAGGAGAGGCCTATAACAGCGCTGCCTTTTTTCTTGAGAGACAAAACTCTTAAGGTCCTTCCCTGCATAGAAGAGGCAAAAAAAGCCCTTAATCCGGCATCCAGTTCCCTTGCACGCGCTGATCTTTTTATTTTGATATTTTGAGGCAAATCATTCATTTTTGAAGATGCTGCAAAAGGCCTTGAAGAATAGGAAAAAGCGTGAAGCCCGCTCAGAGAAAGGTCTGACAGACGTTCCATCATTATCTCAAAATCTTCCTCGGTCTCAGTGGGAAAAGCTGAAATTATATCCGCAAAAATTCCGGCATCGCCGAAAAAACTTCTTATCATCGAAATCCTTTCTTTAACGAAGGAAAAATCATAAGGACGCTTCATTTCCTTAAGAACTCTGTCGCAGCAGTGCTGCAAAGGCAAATGAAAATGGTCGCAGAATTTCTCTCTCCCCTGTTTTGCTGCTTTTAAAATTTCTTCGTCTATTTCCATAGGCTCAAGCGATGAAAGCCTTATGCGGAAATTGCCTTCAAGCTCAAGAATCCCCTTGAGGAGGTCTTTTATGCCGTAATTTGTCTCAGGACATTTGTAGCAGCCGAGTCTTGTGCCTGAAAGGGAAATTTCCTTAAATCCTTTTTTTACCAGCTCTTTCACCTCATTTACGGCTTTCAGATAAGGCTTTGATTTCATGACAGGGCGGCCATAGGGCACTATGCAGTAGGAGCATTTAAGGCTGCATCCGTCCTGAACTTTCACGAAAGCGCGAGTTCTGTTATAGCTTCCATTTACGCGGAAAAAATCGTCCTCTGCGGCGGCCCTGAACAAAATTTGAGGCGATAAATGCTTCTGAGAGTTAGGGATTATTACCGCTTCGGGAGCTATCTTCAAGATCTCTGCAGGAAAAATAGAGGCATAGCAGCCTGTTACTGCTATTTTCCTGCCCGCCGCCGCGGCCTTCCTGACAAGAGCCAGCACATCCCTGTCCGCCTTTTCCGTAACGCTGCAGCTGTTTATGAAAACCATATCGCAGTTTTCAAGGTCATCCTGCCTTTGTGCGCCTGCAGACGCAAACTTTTCGCAAAGGCTTTCTGTTTCTATCTGATTCACTCTGCAGCCGAAAGTTTTATAGAAAATTTTCATTTTAAGGCTCTCAATAAGGCGCAGGCGGCAGCCGCGGCAGTTTCAGCTCTCAGCACGTTCTCGCCGAGAGAAATAAAAAAAGCCCTGCCCTTTGCAAAAGAAAGCTCCTGCGGGGCAAATCCCCCCTCGGGACCTATTATCAAAGCGGCTTCGTCCTCCAATTTGTCAAGAACGGAAGACAGCTTCATGGAAGGCCGGCCTTCCCAATCCGTTTTTGAAAAGATCAGAGGCATTTTTTCCATTGAAAAAATTTCCTCAAAATTTACCGGCTCAAACAGCGCAGGCATTGACGTCCTTTCGCATTGTTTTACAGCCGACAGCATTATTTCGTTCAGGCGCTCTCTTCTGGCCGAAATATCAAAAACATGATTTCTTTGGGTATATTTAAAAATGACAGGAATAAAAACATCGCAGCCGGTTTCGGAAGCTTTTCTTATAATTTCTTCAAAAGAGTTTTTTTCAAGGAAGGAGAAGTAAAGTTTTATCTTCGGTTTTTGCGGCCTCTCGTTTATTTTAACCTCAGCGCGGGCAAGAACACCCTCATTCAAAAAATCCTTTATAACAGCCTCAAATCTGCCGGCGGGAGAAAAAACTTTTATTTTATCCCCCTTCCTCGCCCTGAAAACTTTCAGATGAGAAGATTCTTTCCTGCTGAATACAAAATCCTTTCCCGGCGTCAATTCGCCTTCATAGTAAAACTGCGGCATCACTATATTATACAAAACGGCACCGGATAAGGCCGGCCTGGAGAATTAAAAAAATCAATCAAATATTTTCTTGAAAAATCCGGAATTTTCCTTTTCTTTCTGCTCTTTTACACTCTGGGCGAACTTCCTGAGCAAATCTCTTTGCTGTTCATTAAGATGCGACGGCGTTTCCACTTTTACCCTCACAAGCAGATCTCCGCGTTTTCTTGAATTTGTATAAGGCATGCCTTTTTCCGGCACTCTTAAAATCTTTCCGTATTGAACGCCTTCCGGAACCTTTATCTTTATTCTGCCGCCGTCTATAACAGGCACTTCAACCTCGCAGCCCAGGGCGGCGGAAGCCATATCAAGAGGCAATTCATATATGAGGTCCTGCCTGTCTCTTTCAAAATGGGGATGATGCTTTATTGAAATTTCTATATAAAGATCTCCATTTTGGCTGCCCTTTTCTCCAGCGTCTCCGGCGCCGGAAACCCTGAGAACAGATCCATCCTCAACGCCGGCGGGGATTTTGACATTCAGGGAATTTTTTTCTTTGACCACGCCCATACCCGAGCAGGACTTGCACGGAGAAGATATTATTTCTCCCGATCCTCCGCATTTAGGGCATGTTTGAGTAAATGAAAAAAATCCCTGAGAGAACTGAACCCTGCCCCGGCCGCCGCAGGAAGGGCATTTCTTGACCGAGCTTTTGCTGTCAGCTCCGCTTCCCCCGCAGTTTTTGCAGAGAGTTTTTCTGTCATAATTGACTTCTATCTTGGCTCCGTTAAAGGCGTCCTCAAGGGAAATTTCCGTCTTGTACTTTAAGTCGGAACCTCTTCTCCTTGAAGATGAACGGCGCGAGCCCATCCCCTCACCGAAAAAATTTTCAAAAACATCTCCGAATATGTCGCCGAAATCAGCCTGCTGAGAAAATCCTCCGAAACCTCCGGGACCGCCCCCGGCATGTCCTTTCAGCGCTTCTTCCCCATAGGCGTCATAAATTTTTCTTTTCTCCGGATTTGACAGAATCTCATAGGCCTCGTTTATTTCCTTGAATTTATTTTCCGCTTCCTTATTCCCGGGGTTTCTGTCAGGATGATACTTCAAGGCCAGCTTTCTGAAAGCGCTCTTTATCTCATCATCGGAAGCGTTTTTAGGGACGCCCAGAGTTCTGTAATAATCCGCCATAATTTCACCCGTTGCACCGCTTTAAATTTACGCTTAAAGCGGAGGCCGGGGCGCCGGCCTCCGCAAATAAACAATGCGCTTACTTCTTGCCTTCGTCGACGACCTCGGCATCAACAAAATCGTCTTTCTTTTCCTCTTTTTTCTCCTGGCCGGAATTGGCGGCTGAAGCCTTTTGCTGCGCGGCTTTATAAACCGCTTCGCCAAGTTTTTGAGAGGCCTTCACAAGCTCTTCCTTGAGCTTCTTTATCTTTTCAGTGTCGTCGCCTTTAAGGGCTTCTTTAAGATCGTTCAAAGCCCTTTCCACAGAAAGCCGCTCATCCTGGCTTACTTTATCGCCATGCTCCTTGAGCGCTTTTTCTGTGGCATAAACGAAGGAGTCAGCTTCATTCTTGACTTCTATTTTTTCCTTGTACTTCTTGTCTTCTTCCGCGAATTTTTCAGCTTCCTTTACAAACTTGTCTATTTCTTCCTTGCTGAGCTTGTTTGGCGCGCTGATTGTAATATGCTGGGCTTTGCCTGTGCCGAGGTCTTTGGCCGAAACCTGCAGTATGCCGTTCGCGTCTATATCAAAAGTCACCTCTATCTGAGGCACTCCCCTAGGGGCAGGAGGTATCCCGTCAAGGTCAAACTTTCCCAGGGAAACATTGTCTTTGGCCATTGACCTTTCGCCCTGAAGCACATGTATTGTAACTGCCGGCTGATTATCAGCGGCTGTTGAAAAAACCTGTGTTTTCTTCACGGGTATTGTCGTATTCTTCTCTATAAGCCTGGTCATTACGCCGCCGAGAGTCTCTATGCCGAGCGAAAGAGGCGTAACATCCAGGAGAAGAACGTCTTTAACATCTCCCGTAAGCACGGCAGCCTGTATGGCCGCGCCGGAAGCCACGCATTCCATGGGATCTATACCGCGCTCTATTTTTTTGCCGACATAGTCCTCAACAAATTTCTGCACTATTGGCATTCTTGTAGGTCCGCCGACGAGTATTATCTTGCTTATGTCAGAAGTCTTGAGCTTGGCGTCTTCAAGCGCAGTGTCTATGGATTTCTGGCATCTTTTGACTATGGGATCAACGAGAGATTCAAGTCTGGACCTTGTAAGTTTCATTGTCAGATGTTTCGGGCCGGAAGAGTCTGCGGATATGAAAGGAAGATTTATTTCGGTTTCAAGCACGGTTGAAAGCTCTATCTTGGCTTTTTCGGCCGCCTCTTTTATTCTCTGCATTGAAGTATGGTCTTTTTTCAGGTCTATGCCTGTGTCTTTTCTGAACTCGTCGGTTATGTAGTCTATCAGGGCATTGTCCATATCAGTGCCGCCAAGCTGAGTATCGCCGGAAGTTGATATGACATCAAATGTGCCTTCCTTGCCGAGTTCCATAATAGTAACGTCAAGCGTGCCTCCGCCAAGGTCAAAAACCATTATTTTCTGATCCTTCCCCTGTTTATCAAGCCCGTAGGCCAGCGCCGCAGCTGTCGGCTCATTTACAAGCCTTACGACTTCAAGACCCGCTATTGTGCCGGCGTCTTTTGTAGCCTGTCTTTGATTGTCGTTAAAATAGGCAGGAACGGTTATCACCGCCTTTTCCACTTTTTCTCCGAGGAAAGCTTCAGCGTCTCTTTTGACTTTCTGAAGGAGAAAAGCCGAAAGCTGCTGAGGAGTAAATTCTTTTCCCGTTATTTTATACTTGTGATCCGAGCCCATTTTCCTCTTAAAAGCGAAAACGGTTCCCTCAGGGTTCGCCACAGCCTGTCTTCTGGCCGGCTCGCCCACAAGCATCTGACCGTCCTTTGTAAAAGCCACATAAGAAGGGAAAGCCTTTCCGCCGACGCTTGTTCCCTCCGCTGAAGGTATTATAGTAACCTTTCCGCCTTCCATAACGGCCGCAGCCGTATTTGAAGTTCCCAGGTCTATCCCTATTATCTTAGCCATATTTTCCTCCGTTATTTTAAAGTGAATTTCAATTCTCCCGAATCAGCAAAAACTCTAATTGCCTCCATCGGTTTTCTTGGCTATTTTAACCTTGGCGGGCCTCAGTACCCTGTCGCCTATCGTATATCCGCGCTGTAAAACGGCGGTCACAAGGCCGTCATTTTCCTGATTCCCAGGATCAATGCCTATGATCTCGCATTTCATAGGGTCATAGGGCTTGTTTTCAAGCTCCATAACCCTTATCCCCTCGGCTTCGAAAAACTTTGAAAACTCCCTGAAGATCATGTCTATCCCCTTGAGAATTTCCTCTATCTGCTGAGGGGAACATTTTGAGGCGTCCACTCCTGAAAGGTGATCATGAGCCGAAATCAAAACATCGTATATGGGGAATATTTTTGTTATGGCTTCAACTTTCCCCCAGTTTATGAGCTCGGCCTTCTCTTTTTCAGTCCTTTTCCTGAAATTTTCAAAATCGGCCTTAAGCCTCAAAAGCTGATCGTAATAGTCTTTGGCTTTTTCTTCCCATTGAGAAGCATTATTCTCACAGGCCTTAACCTCCTGTTTAGTTTCCTCAAGCTTCTCCTGAGTTTCCTGCAGCTTTTCCTGCGCCTTTTCGGCGGTCTTTTCAGCTTTTTTAAGCTCTTTTTCGCAGGTTTCTTCGTTTTTTTTGCCTTTGTCCGCATTCATATTAAAAATCCTCTTCCTCAAAATCTTCCCATCTTGAAAGAGCCTCTTCCATCATTGAGCTGACGGCGTCAACTATTGAAATAACCCTCGGATATTCCATCCGCTTATATCCTATTACGCCGACAAGTCCGACCGCCTTATCCTTGAGGCAGTAAGAAGATGAAACCATGCTGAAATTTTTAAACTCCTTTATTGAGCTTTCAGAGCCTATGGTAACATCAACTCTTCTTTTGGATGGCTGATTCGGCCCGTCAATGGAAGGTCTGACCGAGCAATCCTTCAACTTTTCTCTAAGCAAAGCAGAAAATTTCTCCTTCTCCTCAAGCAATCTGGCGACATTCACAAGGTCGTCATAATCGTATGGAGAAGATGAAGAGAATATACCGCTGAGCCCTTCAAGATAAAGAGCTTCGTCCTGCCTTAAAAGTTCCTCTATAACCCTTCCCAGTTCCCTATAAAGCGCTTTTTCGCTTTCGTCTGAAACCTTAATTGAGGCCAGTATTTTCTTTATTTCCTCTATTTTTACGCCTCTAAGCCTTTCGTTTAACTGGGCTGTTATCGCCCTTAATTTCTGTTTTTCAAGCGGCTTTTCCAGGTTAAAAGGTATATGTTTTATTATGTTGGCATCGGTTACAACTATGCTCAAATAATTCCTGTTTGAAACCTTTACTATATCCAGTCTTTTAAGAGTTTCCTTTGAAATATCCGAAAAAATGCTGAAACCAGCCATTTTGGAAATTTCCGCCAGGGTTCTTGAGGTGTTTCTCAGAAAATTGTCCAGCTGTTCCATTCTTCTGTCATACTCAATGTCAAGCCTTCTCTTCTCCTCTTCAGCCATATTTTGAAGCGAAAGAAGACTGTCAACATATGCCCTGTAGCCTTTATCGCTTGGGACCCTGCCGCCTGAGGTGTGAACCTGATTCAGATAGCCCTCTTCTTCCAGTTCCTTAAGTATGCTTCTTATGCTGGCTGGAGAGAGATTAAAGTTCCCTCCCTCAAAAACGGACTCGGAGCTTATCGGGCGGCCGCTTGTGACATATTTATGGACTACCCAATTTAGTATATTTTCCTTTCTTTGCCTGGCTACTTCAGGTTTTAAAACTCTCATAAAATCTCCATTATTAGCAAACAAAGAGCAAATCTGCTAATAATATTCTACCATAAGAACTCTTAATTGTCAATACTTGCTTTTGATTGCTAATTTTGATTTTTGGGGAATAAAATTTACGGCTGTCTTATTATTTTTACACCATTATACTCAAGCCAGTCCATAGACAGAGGACTTATTATGGCATTGCAGGGAACGACCACCTCTTTCTTTTGCTTGTTATAAAGCTTTTTTATTTCCCAATCGCTTAAAAAAATTTTTTTGGCAGGCCGGGCTGTTGCGGGGATAGACGCGGCTGATTTGCCAGCCTCTTTCCTATTCCCCGCGATGTGCGAATAAATTATGTCGGCTATATGCTCTTTCTTCATTTAAACTTCTGACAGTCCGCGGACAGTTATTTGGAGGAAGCAGCTGAATCCTTGCTTTCCGTTTTGGCTTCAGTCTGGGCTTCCTGCTTAACTTCGGTCTTTTCCTGTTTGACTTCGGGCGCGGATTCTTCGGGCTTAACTTCCTGGGCCGGCAGTTTCTCCAAAGCCTCTTTCGCCTCGGTTATGAAATAGCTGTCCGGATTCTTATCTATAAAACCCTTAAGCTGCGCCCGGCCCTTCTCCATATCTCCGTTGACTATGTTCTCAATAGCTTCCTTAAGCGTTTTTCTGTCGGACTCTATTTTTTCCTGCGCCTTTTTTGAATTAGAGCCCTTCCAGTAAATTTCCTTGGATTTATCTTCCTGCTTTGAGCCTCTCACAGCAGCAACGGCTGTAATCTTGGATCTCGGCGATATCTTCTTTTCAACTTTATACTTGAGAGACTTGAGGAAATTTTCATACCAAGTCTTCCAGGTGCCCTTATCCTGAGCATAAAGGGACGAACACAAAACAAGCAAAGACAAGAGTAAGGTAAACTTCTTCATAAACCCTCCTTTTTTTGCCGTCAAGAAACTTTTACAGAAATTTTAGACAGATATTTCTCCAAATCCTCATGAGGCCTGGGTATCACATGCGTGCCCACAAGCTCTCCAGCTTTCTGCGCTGCGGCCGCGCCGGCCTCAACGGCGGCTCTGACAGCGCCGACTTCGCCAAGACAAAGCGTGGTGACATAACCTGAGCCTATCTTTTCATAGCCTATTAGCCTGACTTTGGCCGCCTTGGCCATGGCATCGGACGCCTCTATCATGCCTATAAAACCTTTGGTTTCTATCATTCCTAGAGCTTCTTTTATTTCAGCCATTTCTCCTCCTTGTTTTTCAAGCCTTAAAATCCTTAATGCTTACAGTATAATACCTTGTGCCGCATGGATAATTCGGGGTGGGGCCGCAAGATTTCTTGTCCAAAACCGTGCTTGTGTCCAGTATTACATCAGCAGCCGATACCGGAATCTCAGCCGGCTTTAGCGTATTCGGGGAAGCCGTCGAAGCTGTGGAAGCTGCATTTTTTGCGCAGGAAGAAAAAAAAGACAGTATCAATGCAGCAATACTGAAGGAAAAAAGAGACCCTATTTTTCCCCCGTCAAGACCGGTTTTTAAGGCGGCTTTTTTAAGTTTTTCCATCATGCCTCCAAGCTTTTAACATTATATATCATTGAAGCGGATTTTAACAAGGCAAAGAAGGTTACAGGAAAGCTTTTTCCGCTTCCGCCAAAGACAGCTCATCTGAAAAGTCAAGTTTTTCATCTTTCAGCACTTTTTTCCTAAGCTCGCAAAGCTCGTCAAAACGGGCGTTTTTTTTCTTTATCGCCTCGATTCTTACTGCCGGCCTCAGCGGTTCATAGTCATAAAACTCCGTCCTTACGACCTCAAATCCCGCCTGAGAGATAAGCCTCTCAAGAAGCTCCAAAGGGAAACAGTAAAGATGATTCTGATAAAGAGATTCTGATCCGTATATCCAGCCGAGAATTATTTCCCTTTCAGACGCAGTTTCGGCTTTTAAAAAATTTTCAAAAGCTTTCTCTATATGCGGAGTCTCAATGAGAATATTTCCCCCGTCTTTAAGTATCCTGTAAGACTCGGATAAAAAATATCTGGTTTTAAAAAAACCCAAATGCTCTATTACATGCAAAGCCATCACCTTTTCAAATGTTTCATTCTCAAATTCAAGGTTGTGAGCAGACATTACAAAATCGCATTTAATCGAAGGATTTATATCGATATTAATCCATTCTTTGAGGTAATTTTTTCCGCATCCGGCATTAAGCTTCATCTTTTCCCCAGAAATATATCCCTGAGCGCAGGCAAACCTGAAAATCCGCTTTTCTTTTTCTCCGCCAGTTTCAGGCGCAAACGGCCGAAAAATCCGCTAAAATTCTCCTTCTCTATGCTTCTGAAGCAATAAAAATCATTTCTAATTTTCCCGGTCTTCATTAAGGACATTTCACAGCAGCCGCCCATACATTCTTCAAACTTGTCGCAGGAAGAGCAATTTTCTCCTGTATCATTTTTTTTGAAATTTCTGAAAGCTTCCCAAAAACGGTCATTATTCCATAACTCGCTGATCGAAGTTTTAAGGGCATTACCGGCTGCAAATCTGTCGTCATTTATTGAAAGGCAGGGCAGGATATCGCCATTGCTTCTTATGCCTATGACAGATCTTCCCGCCTGACAGCCGGGCCATTGGCCGTAAATGGAAAGGTCATTAAGGAAGAAAGAATAATAGCCGAGATCATGCGCGCCTATGACAGGAAGGCGATACGGAGAATATGTTTTTCTAAGCCAATCTATAAAAACGCCTACGCCGTAAAATTCTTCCCTGTCAAGCAGGTATTCTTTAGAAAATCTTTCTCCTTCGGAACCTGCCGTTTGTATCTGCCAGGCGATTTTTTTATCCATCAGCTGTTCAGACATTTCCTTTAATTCGCCAATATTCAGCTTGGAAACTGTGGTTATCACGCTTACAGGAAGACCTGCTCTTAAGGCAAAATTTATGAATTTCCAGGACTTTTCGTAACAGCCGTTCACCCCTCTTATCCTTTCATGTGTTTCTTTTTTAGCGCCGTCAATGCTTACAGCCACAGCCCTTGGCGAGAGAGATTTAAGTTTTTCAAAAAAATCTTCTTTGAATATCGTGCCGTTGGTTATAACTGACAAATCCATCCCCAGCTCTCTTATTCTTGCGGCTATATCCCAGAAATCAGCTCTTAAAAATGGTTCTCCGCCCATAAGCGCCACCGAAAGGCAGCCGGCATCCTTAAGATCTGAGCAAATTTTCAAGGCCTGCGAAGTGTCCAGTTCCGTCTTTCTTTTTTCGCCTGCCGATGAGCCGCAATGCAGACAGCTGAGATTGCATTTAAGAGTAATTTCCCAAACCGCGCATTCAAGAAGATATTTGCTCATATTTTCAAGTGACTTTTACCTGATTCATTTTAAGGCAATTCTTTATTTTTTTGAAACCAGCATCAAAAATTCCCTGTTTCCGGCAGCGCCTTTTACAGGGCAGTCAATGTATCCTTCAATTGTACAACTTTTGAAATTGGACAATATGAATTTTTCAATTTCAGCCAGAGCAGCCAGTCTTGAATACTCGTCTTTTACTATACCTTTTCTTAAAAATTCGCGTGAAAGCTCAAATTGAGGCTTTACAAGAAGCACTATGAGCGAGGGGCTGTCTAAAATTTCAATCAGCGGCTCAAGTATAATCTTCAGAGAGATAAAAGAAACATCCACCGCGGCAAACTGAGGTTTTTTTTCAAACCTATCTGGAGTTAAAAATCTGGCATTGGTATTATTCAGGAATATAAACCTTTTGTCGGCAAGGACCTTCTCATGAATCTGCCCCTGACCGACATCAACCCCATAAACTAGGGCTGCCCCCTCCTGAAGCATACAGTCAGAAAAGCCGCCAGTCGCCACTCCTATATCAATGCAGATAAGATTTTTAAGATTTATTGAAAAGTGATCCAAAGCCGCTTTAAGCTTAAGCCCGCCCCTGGAGACATAAGGGCAATTCTTGCCCTCTATCTCAATTACATCCCCCTCTTTAACCATCTGGCCGGCTTTGTCGGCCTTGCGGCCGTTTACAATCACAAGGCCCGCCATTATAGCCGCCTGCGCCTTCTGCCTTGTTTCAAAAAGGCCTTTTTCAACGCAGTAAATATCCAGCCTGACCTTCATTTATTTCACACCCCTTGACTTTTTCTTCCATATCTGCCAAAATATCCTTAATGCAGTTTACTGCAGGTGGACAGCTCGTAAGGGCTGGCGTGAAAGGGCTCCGCAAGGGGCCCTTTCATTTTTACAGGATCTTTTTTCCATATCCCCAGACCTGACCGGTTTTTTCATTCTTATTGAACTTATTCTTCACAGCATCACAAATTCTATATGAAAAATTTGACTTCTCATGTTCGCAATATTTTCCCTCTGAAAGACATTTTTTTTTGACAGGATTAGCTAATATATCCGCCAATTGTAATCCTGCAATATTTGAGTGTTTAGGTTTTATTTTAATATCTTTAGTAGTCAGAACTTTTTTAAATAAATCGGATTGTCTCTGGTTGGTTCCATTGAAATATATGTTTTCATACACTTTCTTTAATTGCATATCCTCTGATTTACCACGAGACTCGCTCATAATATCCCCTCTTTTTCCGTTATAAGATAACCAACCACAGTACCTTTCCATCAAAACGCCCATACAATAATGATACGGATGAGCAGGAGTCTTATAGTTTTCTTTATGCCTCTTTTTATCTATTATTACACAGCAAAGCATAAAACTACTTTCTTTGATAAGAGCAAGCAAACTCTCCTCAAACAAAGAATTTTTTTGTTGATCTTTTAAGATTACAAATGGTCCTTTACGGTGTATTATATCTTCCCTGTGCAGAATTATTGGAGAGTCAGGCTTTTTACCAAAAATATTATTTTTAATAGTTTCGAGCCTTTCAGAAAATATCAAATAGTCCTTATCATTAAACCAGACACCGAGCAAAGAAAGGTAACGATTTGAATCCTGGTACAGCATATTATAGGAGTGATCTCCCGACTCATCAACATACATTCTATATCTTTCGCCAACATCTTCTCTCATATCGCAAGTTTTTTTTACTTATGATTTATCCTTCGGTAAACCTAAATTGGTCAGTTAAATGCTAATCTTCAAGCTCTTCCAATTTTATCTTGCCCTCGGCGTCTTTTTTCACCATCTCTATTTTGCCCTTTATTTCCAGAAGCTTCTGATTAAGCTCCTTGGAAATCTCAACGCCCTGCTCAAAAAGTTTCAGCGAATCTTCAAGAGGCGTATCCTCGCTTTCAAGTTTCTCAACTATCTCTTCAAGTTTTTTGAGTTTAAGTTCAAAATTATCGTTTTTTTTGTTCATAAATTCTCCTTTATTTTTTTCACTCCTGCCGTAACAGAGCCCTTGTGAAAGGCCACATTTATTTCATCTCCCTCTTTAAGCATTGACGCGTCTCTTACTGGATTTCCGCCTTTTGTGACAAGAGAATAGCCTTTTTTTAGCGGAAAATAGGGGCTTAAATTTTTAAGTTTCTCGCTTTGAAGCTTTAAGGCGTTTTCAGACTTTTCAAGCTTTAACGAAACCGCGCGAAACATTTTTTCCGCAAGCTCATCGGTCCGGCGCGCTCTGTCTTCAATAATAGCATAAGGGTTTCTGAAAAATCTGGATTGAGTGAACCTTTTAAACCTTGAAAGCAGTTTCCCGTAATTAAGCCTCAGGCTTTGAAGCAGCCTTTTTTCCATCTGGAAAAGATGCTTTAAAACATCTTCATTGTTGGCCGCCACAAGCTCGGCCGCAGCGGACGGCGTGGGCGCCCTGAGGTCGGCGACAAAATCGGCTATTGTGAAATCAGTCTCATGGCCTACGCAGGAAATTACAGGTATTTTAGAAGCCGCTATAGCCCTGGCCACCGGCTCCTCATTGAAGGCCCAGAGGTCTTCCATAGACCCCCCGCCACGGCCCACAAGCATAACTTCTATGTCCGAAAAATTCTCATTGAGCTCTTTTACGGCAGACGCTATTTCCAAAGCTGCGCCTTCGCCCTGCACTTTTACGGGATAAAGGATTATATTCATATTGGGGCATCTTCTTTTCAGTATGGAGAATATATCCCTTACAGCCGCGCCAGTCGGAGAGGTTACAATGGCTATTTTTGAGGGGAAAGCCGGTATTTTCTTTTTTCTTGACTGGTCAAAAAGACCTTCATTTTTAAGCTTTTCCTTGAGTTTTTCAAAGGCGGCCTGAAGGGGCCCGAATTTAAGCGAGATAAGCTCTTTTACCTGAAGCTGATACTTGCTTTGCTTGTCATAAATCGTAACGCCGGCCCGCACTTTGACCAACAGACCGTTTTCAATCTCAAATTTGCATTTTGACGCAGCCCATTTAAAAAAAACGCAGGAGATAAGGGAATTTTCGTCCTTGAGGTCAAAATATATATGGCCGAGGGATGATTCCTTAAAACCGGATATTTCCCCCTCCACCCATATTTCATGGAAGGAACTTTCAAGGATTTCCTTTATCCCCCTGTTTAATTCGCTTACCTTAAATACGGGAGTTATTTCTTCCATTTTATTTGCCCAGCTTCTCAAGCCTTTTTTTCACTTCCGCCTCAAAGCCCTGGGAAGAGGGCTCGTAAAATTTTTTAGGCAAAGGCATATAAATCTGCTCGACAAAATGGCCGGGATAATCATGCGGATACTTGTAATCGCGGCCGTCTCCGAAAAATTTACCGTCGCCTGTGGAATCTTTCAAATGAAGAGGGACTTTCCTTTCAGGCCCTTCGCGAACTTCCTGAATGGCCGAATTTATAGCCATATATGAGGCATTTGATTTTGGAGAAACCGCCACATAAATGGCGGCCTGAGCAAGTATTATTCTGGCTTCAGGCAGGCCTATATTTTTAGCCGCCTCAAAAGCGGAATTGGCCACAACCAAGGCCATGGGATTGGCATTGCCTACGTCTTCGCTTGCGCAAATGACTATTCTTCGCGCTATGAAAAGCGGATCTTCTCCGCCTTCAATCATCTTTGCCAGCCAGTAAACTGCGGCGTCAGGGTCAGAACCGCGCATAGATTTTATAAAGGCCGAGGCGTGGTCATAATGATTATCGCCTTTTTTGTCATACCCTATATAATTGCTTGACGCTATCTGGCTTATCATATCCTCATTTATATCAGCTGCGCCGTCTTTCTCAAAAGCCAAAACCGCTGATTCAAGAAGATTCAAAAGCCGTCTGGCATCGCCGGCTGAGAGAGAAAGCATAAGTTTCTGAGCTTTGGAACTTATGTTTATCTTTATTGAAGGGAAACCGAGCTTCAAAGCTCTGTCTAAAATTTTTTTCAAAGAGTCTTCATTATGGCCTTTGAACTCAAAAATTATAAATCTTGAAAGAAGAGCTCTGTTTATGTAAAAGAATGGATTTTCCGTGGTAAGGCCTATGAGTGTTATTTCCCCCTTTTCAACCGAAGGCAGCAGAGTATCCTGCTGAGTTTTATTGAAATGATGTATTTCGTCAAGAATAAGCAGGGTCTGCTGCGAGCTGTAAATCTGCCGCGCTTCCTCAATGGTTTTTTTTATGTCTGCAACTCCGGCCGAGGCTGCGTTCAAATTGAAAACTTTGGCTTTTATTTTTCTGGCTATAAGCGAAGCAAGCGCCGTTTTTCCGCTGCCGCTCGGGCCGTAAAAAAGCGCCGATTTCAGCAGTCCCTTTTCGACCGCTTTCTTTAGGAATTTCCCCTCTGAAAACAAATGCTCCTGGCCGAAAAACTCTTCTATGGTTTTGGGCGCTATCCGCCAGGCAAGCGGCGCCGAATCGTCTTTTCTTTCTTTTTCAAAAAGTTCCATATCAGAATAGTTTATTTTCCTCTTCAGCCGCCGAATTAAGCCTTGCGATAAATTCGTCTATTTTCCTCTCATACTCAAGTTTGAGAGAAAATTCTTCCTGTTCCTTTTTATAAAGCTGTATGCCGTATTTGACGGCTACATAAATCAGCTGTTTAATGGTATCGGGAACCACTTTTTTTTGTTCATATGAGCTCATTTCTCTTTCTATTTTTTCCGTTATCGTATTAAGCTCAATGGGGGTAAGCCCCTCGGCTTCAACAATAACCGATTTCCCCTTTATTTTGGCCTCTATCTCACGTTTCATTTTTCTTCCCCGTTAAGATATTTCTCCACTTTTTCGCTTATACTTGAAATCTTTTCTCTTAAAGATGCCCTGAGCGAGGCGATTCTTTCCTCGTTTTTTCTTCTTTCTTCCTCTCTTTCGGCCTTAATTTTCTCAAGCTCTTTTTTTAAACGCTCATTTTCCTTTCTTATGGATTCAAATCTTGTTATATAGTCATCGAGAGTTTTTTCAAGCTCTATCAGTTTATTTATCATAGGCTAAGGCTATATTATCATTTTTATGTAAATGTTTAAAACGGAGGATATCCCCTGTATATCGCTTCAATCTAAAAGGCGAAGCGCGTCAAACTAAACTCTCAAAGTCGCGCCGAAGGCCTTATTAAGCCTGCTGTAGACTTCCTCAATCTTGGCGTTCAGTTCTTTGTCAGTGAATGTTTTTTCCATGGATGAAAACATGAAGCGCATGGTGAGACTTCTGGTGCCGGCGGGTATATTCTTTCCGTGATAAACATCTATAAGTTTGACCCAGAGCAGATCCGCTATGTTTTCCGCCTGTTTTTTTATCTCTTCCCAGGAATATTTCTTATCCACAAGTATGCACAAGTCCCTCAAACTGTGCTGATACTGGGACACCGGCGAGGCTTTCCTTATTCTTGCATAGAAATCGCCCTCAAAAGATTTAGCGAAAGGCTCAAAATCAAACTCAAAAGCATAGGCCTCGCTTTCCTTTATATCGTAGGCGGCAAGGCACGATAAATCTATGGCGCCGACATAGCCGCAATGTCTGCCGTAAGCCAGTATTTCAAGACAAATGTCGCCTCTGAAATAGGCCGGGGCATTTGAAATTTTCTTAAGAGAAAATCCGGGCACGCCTTCAAAAAGCCGTGCCGCTGTGCCTTTTATATGGTAAAAATCCAGAAACTCTTCGCCGGAACGCCAGTATTGCTCCCTTAACTTTCCAAACATTAAAGCCGCGCAGGAACCCTTTTCCCTGATTGAACCTTTTTCCAGAGAAAAGACTTGACCGTTTTCATAGATCATGACGCTTTCCGCCCCGCGATTAATATTGTATCTGAGATTTTTCAAAAGGCCGCAAATCAGGGACGGGCGCAAATAATGGAAATCGGCTGAAAGAGGATTTTTAATCTCCACGGCGTCCTGTTCGCTGAAATGCAGACCCCTGAGCTCTTTAAGGGAGATTAGATCATAATTCACGGTTTCATAAAGCCCCAGAGAATTCAATCTGCGGCTTGCGGCTTTAAGCGCCTCATGATAGGGGTTTTCAGTGAAGGCGCGGGCCTGCATTTTTGTCTCGGATTTTATTGAATCATAGCCGTAGTATCTGGCTGTTTCCTCAGCAAGGTCATAAACTGTCTTTATGTCAAATCTCCAGGAAGGCGCCGTAAAATCACTGCCGTCAAAATTCGGATTTACGGCCTTGAGAGCTTTATTTACTTCCTGCTGAGAAAATGCGCAGCCGAGAATTGAATTTATCCTTTCCGCCTCAGCTTTTACCGTCGCAAAAGCGGGCTTGTAGGGCCTGGCATCATCTGCCAGAAAGGCCTGAGCCTGCGGATTCAGCTCGATTATAAGCTGAGCTATTCTGAAAGCCGCCTTCTCCTGCAATTCAAAATCTATGCCTCTTTCAAACCTGAAAGATGAATCGGATTTAAGAGCCAGCGCTTTTGAAGATCTTCTTACGGCCGAAGTGTTAAAATGAGCGGACTCTATGAGTATATCCTGCGTGTCCGGCAAAACTGAGCTGTAATATCCGCCCATAACGCCGGCAACAGCCACCGGCTTTACGCCGTCGGCTATGACAAGTATATCGGGATTGAGTTTTCTGTCCTCTCCGTCAAGCGTTTTTATAGTTTCGCCTTCGCCGGCCCTTCTCACTGAAATCTTTCCGCCTTCAAGGTTTCTCAAATCAAAACAATGCGTAGGCTGGCCTATCTCATACATCACATAGTTTGAAGCGTCTATCAAAATATCGCCCTTGGGATTGACGCCTATTTTCTTTAATCTCTGCACCATCCATTCCGGCGTATTCTTGTTCTTTACCCCTTTCAAAATAAGGCCGTAGTATCTGCGGCAGTCGGAAGGATTTTCTATTTCTATTTTGAAACCGCTTTCCTTATTCATAGCCGGCGCATTCAGGGCCGGCTCATTGAGAGAAAAGCCTCTGAAAAGCGAAAGCTCTCTGGCCAGGGAAAAATGCGAAAGGCAATAGGCAAGATTGGGGGTTATTTCAAGATCAAAAACATAATCCGGCTTATCAAAAATCGTTTTCAAATCCGTGCCCGGCTTAAGATTGCTGTCAAGCACAAGAATTCCGGAATTATCGTATCCCGAGAGGCCGAGTTCCGCGGCCGAACAAATCATTCCCTCAGACTCTATGCCCCTTATTTTCGCCTTTTTCAAAATGCCTTCGGGCAGGCGGGCGCCTATCAGAGCCAGCGGTATTTTCTGGCCGACAGCTATGTTTTTGGCGCCGCATACCACTTTTTTAATTTCACCGCCGGTTGAAACCTCGCACAGTGAAAGTCTGTCAGCATTAGGATGCCTTTCTATTTTCAATATTTCTCCGACCACAACCCCGTCGGCATCAAGGCCTATTTTCTCAACTGCGTCTATCGAAAAGCCCAAGGAAGAAAGAATCGGCCCTAAATTTTCAAAAGGCGGCAAATCGGGAGAAAATTCTTTAAGCCAGGAATAAAGCGTTTTCATAAGTTTTTAAGTATTCTCAAATCGTTCTCATAAAGCTGACGCATATCGCTTATGCCGTATAAAAGCATGGCAAATCTTTCTATGCCGGCGCCGAAAGCGAAACCGCTTATTTCATCAGGGTCATAACCGCAGGCCTTGAAAACCTCAGGGTGTATCATGCCGGCGCCAAGCATCTCAAGCCAGCCGGTGCCTTTGCATACCGGGCATTTGCCCCTGGCAGATGAGCAAAATACGCAGGAAACCTCAACTCCGGCGCCCGGCTCAACAAAAGGGAAATAGGAAGGAGCAAATCTTATTTTGGCAGAGGCGCCGAACATATCCTTTATAAAGCTTTCAAGGGTCCATTTCAAATCCGACATTGAAATATTTTTCTCTGCGCAAAATCCTTCAAGCTGATGAAAAACAAAAGAATGGCTGGCATCAACTGCCTCAGAGCGGAAAACCTTTCCCGCGGAGATAACTCTCAGGGGCGGCCGCCTGCTTTGCATAACCCTTATCTGAACCGGCGAGGTGTGAGTTCTTAAAAGGTAATTTACACCCTTTTC
>JAJUJA010000058.1 GCA_029267355.1 Elusimicrobiota bacterium
ATAACTTTTACTCTTAACGGCAAAAAAACCGAAGTTGAGGTGTCGGCTGGAGAAACCTTGCTGGAAACTTTAAGAGCTATCGGCTATAAGGGTACAAAAAAGGGCTGCGATACGGGCGATTGCGGCTCATGCGCCGTAATATTCAACGGCAAGGCTCAGCTTTCCTGCCTTTTGCCGGCTTTCGCCGCCCATGGAGGCGAGGTTACAACAATAGAGGGTCTTGGATCCGTTTCAAATCCGCATCCCATACAGCAGGCCTTTGTCGAGGCCGGGGCGGTTCAATGCGGTTATTGCATACCGGGCATGATCACTTCAACAAAGGCGCTTTTGGATAAAAATCCTGAGCCTTCCGAAGAAGAGATAAAGCACGCTTTAGACGGCAATCTCTGCCGCTGTACCGGCTATGTAAAACAGGTAGAAGCTGTAAAGCTTGCCGCTAAAAAACTGGCCAGATAATTGAACGGGAGATACAATGAGCGAAACAAAAAATTTCAAGTGCGTAAATAAAAGGGTTGAAAAAATAGACTCTCTCGGACTTGCCTGCGGCGAGCCGATGTTCACGGACGACATTGACATAAAAGGAATGCTTCATGCCAGAATACTCTGGAGTCCTCATGCTCATGCGAGAATAAAGAAGATAGACGTTTCCAAAGCGGTGAAGATAAAAGGCGTCAAGGCCGTTCTGACTTACAAAGATGTGCCGAGAATACCGCATACTACTGCCGGCCAGGGTTACCCTGAACCGTCTCCTTATGACACCTATATTTTGGATAACAAGGTCCGTTATGTGGGCGACAGAGTAGCCGCCGTGGCGGCTGAAACTTCCGAAGCGGCAAAGGCAGCCATTGAAGCCATAGAAGTTGATTATGAGATATTGCCTGCTGTTTTTGACCAGCTTGAGGCTCTTAAGGACGGAGCGCCTGTCATACATGATGAAAAAGATTCAAAGAACATCCCCGACGCCAAAAGAAATATAGCAGCCAAATTTGATTTCGAAGTCAAGAACGGAGAATGGTTCGCCGAAGCCGATTATGTTCTTGAACAAACTTACAGAATTCCGTATTTCCAGCATTGCGCCATAGAACCGCATACCACCATATGCTATTTTGACCATCAGAACAGGCTTGTGATAAGGACTTCCACTCAGGTGCCTTTCCATGTAAGAAGAATAGTCGCTCAGGCTTTGAATATACCTGTAAAGAATATAAGGGTTATAAAGCCGAGAATAGGCGGCGGCTTCGGCTCCAAGCAGGAAGTGCTTGAAGATATTGTCGCAGCTCTGGCTCTGAAAACAAAAAGTCCGGTGAAACTTGAGTATTCAAGAAAAGAGGTTTTTATCTCTTCAAGAACAAGGCATCCGGCATATCTGAAACTCAAAACCGGCTTTAAGAAAGACGGCACCATAACCGACGCCGATATGGAGATAGTGCTTAATACAGGCGCCTACGGTTCTCACGCTTTGACGGTTATGATGTGCTCCGGTTCTCACACCATACCGATGTATAAGGTGAAAAACAATATAAGATTCTCCGGCAAAAGCGTTTATACGAATATGCCTGTGGCAGGCGCTTACAGGGGATACGGCGCAACCCAGGGCTTTTACGGCTGGGAAACGCAGATGGATATGATGGCCGAGAAAATAGGCATGGACCCTGCGGAGTTCAGAAAAAGAAACTATATAAAACTCGGCGAAGGCTCACCTGTATTCAAGGCCATGGGAGAGGGAAGGGAAGGTGTTGAGCAGGTTATAACCTCAATAGGCCTTGATGAAGCGATAGAAAGAGGCCTGAAGGAAATAGACTGGTATAAGAAAAAAGCCGAATACGAAAAATTCAATAAAACATCCTCAAGAATAAAAAAAGGACTCGGTATGGCCTGCCTTATGCAGGGCTCAGGTATTCCTGAAATAGATATGGCCAGCGCCACGATAAAAATGAATGAGGACGGCTCTTTTAATTTGATGGTCGGCGCCACTGATTTGGGGACCGGCTCTGATACGATACTTGCCCAGATAGCCGCTGAGGTATTGTCAGTTGAAAACACCGACATAATAGTTTACTCCTCGGATACCGATTTAACGCCTTTTGATGTTGGCGCCTACGCTTCAAGCACGACTTTCATTTCAGGCAATGCCGTCAGAAAAACTGCCGAAAAAGTCAGGGAAATGATAATAGAAGTGGCCGCCAAAATCCTTGATGAAAAGCCGGAAAATCTGTATCTTTCGCAAAAGCATGTCTTTTCCAAAGACGGCAAAAAAACATCCTTTTCAGAAGTGGCCAATACTTCTCTTTATTATTACAATCAGCATCAGATAATAGCCAGCGCTTCACATACTGCGCATACTTCGCCGCCTCCTTTTTCGGCGCATTTCGCAGATATAGAAGTTGACACTTTAACCGGCGAAATAAAGGTTAAGGATTATGTGTCATGCATAGATTGCGGCACTGCCGTTAATCCTACTCTGGCTGAGGGCCAGAATGACGGGGCAGTGGTGAACGGCATAAGCCATACTCTTGCCGAGGGGCTGGAATTTTCGCCCAACGGCACGCCTTTAAACGCCAATTTCAGGCGCTATAAAATATTTACAACCAGCGACATAGAAAAGGTCAGGACCATACTTATTCCTACCTATGAACCCAACGGTCCTTTCGGCGCCAAGTCAGTTTCAGAAATAGGAATAAACGGGCCTTTGCCGGCCATAAATAACGCTATCTATGACGCTGTCGGCATAAGGCTTTTTGAGGCGCCTTTTACTCCTGACAGGGTGCTTGCCGCCATTGAAGCGAAAAAATAAAAAAACATATTGAAAACCGGGCATGTTCAAAGGCCCGGTTTTTTATTTTAATGGTTTTCTCAAAAGTGTATAATTTACTGTGTCAGTTTTGAAAAACCTTCCGTTCCGCAGGAGATTGTATGAACAAAAAAGAAATACTTAAAAGAATAGAGAAAGAGAATATAAGTTTCATCAAACTTTGTTTTGTTGATATACTCGGCCAGCTTAAGGCCTTTGCGATAACAAAAAGAGAACTTGAGCATGCCCTGGAGCAGGGAATGGGTTTTGACGGATCTTCGGTTGAAGGTTTTGCGAGAATTTATGAATCTGACCTGCGCCTTTTGCCTGATTGCGAAACTTTCAATATACTGCCTGTATCTTTTGACGGAGCAAAGACGGCGATAATGTTCGGCGATATAATCACTCCTGAAGGCAAACATTATGAGGGCGATACAAGGTATGTTTTGAAAAAATCTCTGGAAGAAATGAAAAAAATGGGCTTTGACAAATTTATGGTCGGGCCTGAACTTGAGTATTTCTATTTTTCAAACGCTTCAAAGCCTGTTACGCTGGATAATGGTGGCTATTTTGACAGCGTGCCAGTGGACGAATCAAGCGATTTGAGAAAAGAGACTATACAGGTCCTTGAGGAAATGGGCATACCTGTTGAGTATTCACATCATGAAGTGGCGCCAAGCCAGCATGAGATAGATTTGCGCTATGACGAAGCTCTTAAAATGGCTGATAAGGTCATACTTTACAAACTTATCGTAAAACAGGTGGCGGCTAGAAAAAATATTTACGCCTCTTTTATGCCCAAGCCGCTCAACGGGGTAAACGGCAGCGGCATGCATGTGCATCAATCTCTTTTTAAGGGCGGCAAGAATATGTTTTTTGACCCGAAAGACGAAAATTTTCTTTCAAAGAACGCTAAATCTTATACTGCGGGCCTGTTAAAGCATGTAAGAGAAATCTGCGCCGTTACAAATCAATGGGTTAACTCTTATAAAAGGCTTGTCCCCGGCTATGAAGCGCCGGTTTATATAGCCTGGGCGAGAAGAAACAGATCGGCGCTTATAAGAATTCCGCAGTCTGTTGTAGGTCATGAAAAATCCACAAGAATAGAAGCCCGTTTCCCCGATCCGGGCGCCAATCCGTATCTGGCTTTTGCTGTGATGCTGAAGGCCGGCCTTGAGGGTATAAAGAGAAATTATCAGCTGCCCAAATCGGTTGAGGCGGACATATATGAGATGGATGATATAGAGCGCAAGGCCAATAAGATACACACCCTGCCGGGCTCACTGCTTGAAGCTCTTGAAGAGTTTCAAAGGTCTTCGATTATGAAGGAAGCTTTGGGGTGTCATGTCTTTGATAAGTTCATAGAAAACAAAAAAATAGAATGGGACAGCTACAGAATTAAGGTGACAGATTACGAAATTGAAAGATATCTGCCTTTGCTTTAAGGTATGGAAAACATATTAAACGGAGTTACGGCTTCTTTTTTGGCCGGTATGGCTACGCTTATAGGCGCTTTGCCGGTTTTTTTTCTGAAAAAGAAATTATCCCATAAATCTTATTCTGCCATGCTCGGGATATCAGGCGGCATAATGCTGGCTGCGACTTTTTTCAGCCTTCTTATTCCGGCTATAGAGCGCGGCGGCGTTTATGCGGCATCGGCCGGTTTCTTGTCCGGGGTTCTCTTTATAGAGCTTGCCGCGAGATTTATTCCGCATGAGCATTTTTTTAAAGGCAAAGAGGGACCGGAAAGCAATATAAAAAGAATATTTCTTTTTGCTCTGGCCATAACTATACATAATTTCCCCGAGGGAATGAGCGTCGGCGTGGCTTGGGCGCTGCCTGAAAAAGCCAAGGCCGTATCTCTGGCTTTGGGGATAGGAGTACAGAATATACCTGAAGGCGCTTCAATAGCTTTGCCTCTTCTCGCTTTAGGATACTCCCCTGCCTATTGTTTTTTTATTTCCTTTTTAAGCGCCATAGTTGAGCCGGTAGGCGGGCTCATAGGCATAACAACCGTTACTTTTTTTTCATCTTTTCTGCCTTTTGCGCTGGCTTTTGCCTCAGGATGTATGCTGTATGTGATAAGCGGCGAAATGATACCAGAGTCGCATGAAAAAGGATACGGCAAGCTGGCGACATGGTGGCTTGTAGCCGGCTTTATCATAATGATGCTTCTGGATAATATATTCGGATGAAAATTAAATTTTGCCTGTTTTTATCCCTGTTTTCAGCTTCCCATCTTAAAGCTGAAAAATTTGATATAAATTCCTACATAGCCAAGACTTTGCTTGTTTCAAATGAGCTTAAGTATTATTCAGAGAGCGAGGAACTGGCAAAAAAAGCTATGGCTTCATCCTTTGCTTCTCTCTATATTCCTTCGGCTTATTACAGGTTTTCTTCCGATTTATATTCCTCTTCAAAAAAATCTCTTTCCATCAGAAAGGAAAATTCATATTCGGACATTGTTTTTTCTTATGATATTTTCTCAAATCTCTCTTCATATTTTGATTTCAAAAAATCCGGACTTCAGCTGGAGATTTCGCAAAGAGAGCTGTGGCTTAAAAGGCAGGAAATTATATACTCGGCAATGAAGAAATACTGCGATGCCCTGAAATACGCCAAACTCTATCAGGTTACAAAAGCCTCCGAAAAATCCTACGCGGATGAATATGAAAAGGCCTCACAGTACTATAAGGACGGTCTCAGAAGCTATTCCGATTTGCTCAAATCCAGACTGAATTATGAGAATGCCAAATTGTCTTCCATATATTACGAGAATTTATACAAGAACTCGCTTATGGAATTAAACTATGGAATTTATCGGCAGCCGGACGAGGATAATGAGCTTGAAGAATTGTCCGGTTATGAAAAAGCGCCTGCTGAATCGATCTCTAAAAGCATTGAAATTGCCGTTGCAAACAGAAAGGAGCTTCAAAACCTTAAAGCCGAGGAGAGATATCTGGCTCTGGATATAAAAAAGAGAATGGGAGAATATTTGCCGGCCTTTAATATTTCCGCTTCTTATTCTTCTTCAGGCATTTTGAATCTTTCAAATCCAAACTCGCCGAAAGACGCTTATTCTCTTCTGCTTTCCCTAAAGGTTCCATTCGGCTCTGAGCTATTTTCAAAAAGCGAAAACTATTCTCTTGCCTATGCGGCGCTTGAAAGGAAAAAAAGGGAAATAAAAGAGTATGAGCTCAAAATAAGAAAAGAGATTATATCCCTTCGTCTTGACCTGAATTATGCCTATGAGAAATATGAAGTGTCGAAAACAAATTCTGAGATATCTAAGACAAATCTTGAAATAGTGAAGCAAAAATATGCCGAAGGCAAGGCTTCGGTCATAGAGCTTATAGAAGCGCAAAAAGACGATTTATCGGCGCAAAGCGGACTGGCGGAGTCTTTCTACGATTTGTATCTTAAAAGAGCCGAATACTCAAAGGCGCTTGGAATGGATATCTGGAGAGAAAAATGAAGAAAATATACATTTACATTTTGCCGGCGGCAATTGCCGGCCTTGCAATTTATTTTCTGTATCCGGTTTATAAGAAATATTCAGTGGTTGAAGCAGAAATAGAAAAAGTGCAGGTTTATAAGGGAGACATAGAAGTCACTTTCCAGGATATAGGCGATATCACTCCGAGAAATATAATAGAGGTGAGATCACTTGCTTCCGGAGAGCTTAAGGAAGTTCTGGCCAAAGAGGGGGACAGGGTTGAAAAAGGGCAGAAGCTGGCCGTCGTTTTGCCTGGCCAGAGCGCAGCCGACAAATTTATGCCTGTTGACGTTTTAAGCCCGATAGAAGGCACTATTTTGAAATGTGAGGGCAATGGATATTACGATGAGCCGGAAATAAAAAAGCCCGGGGAAAGGGTGACAGGCGCAAGCGATTATAATCCCACATGCATAATGAGGGTTGCCGATTTGAGCGATATGATAGTAAAGCTTGAAGTCGGAGAATCTGAAGTTATGAAGCTTAAAAGGAATATGCCTGTGACCATTTTTGTCGAGGCACTGAAAAAAACGCTTAAGGGCAAAATAGGGATAATATCGCCAAGCGCAAAGAAAGACAGAAATGGCGGAGTCAAAACCTTTCCGGTTGAAGTAGAGATATCCGGGCATCAGGATATACTTCCGGGGATGACAGCCAGAGTTACAGCCGTGCTTGAAAATAAAAAAGATGTTCTTTTGCTGCCGATATCCGGCATATTTGAAGAAAAGGGCAAAAATTTTGTCTATCTTTACAACGAAAAAACCGGAAAAGCGGTAAAAACTGCAGTTTCTCTGGGCACAAGAAATGAAATGGAAGCTGAAATAGTTTCAGGCCTTAAGGAAGGCGACATGGTCTATACCGACAAGCCCCTGAATATTGAAAATGATAAAGTGTCTAAATCTTAAAAAGATATATCCGCTGAAAGCAGGCGCCGGATATGCAGCCTTGCAGGGCGTTGATATAAGCGTTGAAAAGGGTGAATTTATCTCCATTTGCGGACCATCCGGCTGCGGCAAGTCTACTTTGCTTAATATACTGGGTTTTCTGGACACGCCAAGCGAGGGCAGGTATTTTTTTGAAGGAAATGATGTCAGCGGTTTTGACGATTCCAAAAGGGCTTTTCTAAGAAGAAGTAAAGTCGGTTTTGTTTTCCAGTCTTTTAATCTTTTGCCTAAGTTGAGTGTAATAGAAAATGCTATGCTTCCCCTTTTGTATCTGGGGAAAAAAAGAAAAGAAGCCATGGAAAGAACAAAGGCTATCCTTGATAAAGTGGGGTTGTCTGCTAAGGCAGAAAACGACGTGATGGAGCTTTCCGGCGGAGAGAGGCAAAGGGTAGGCCTGGCCAGAGCCCTGGCCAATGAGCCGCAGATGCTGCTTGCCGATGAGCCTACCGGCAATCTTGATTCCCAAAATTCTGCTCAGGTAATGGATTTGCTTTTTGATATAAACAGGAGTTCAAAAATGACCATAGTGATGGTTACACATGATAATAAACTTGCCCAAATGACTGAAAGAATAATAAGAATTAAGGATGGAAAGGTTGAAAAATGAGATTTTCCGAAATTTTAAGAATAGCTCTTCTTGAAATAAAGGGACATAAGATGCGTTCTTTCCTAAGTTTCTTTTCAATTTCAATAGGCGTTATTTCAATAATGTACACTCTTACGCTTATTTATTCAATGAATTTCAGGCTCAAAAAAGCGGTTGAAGTGGCGGGTCCGGGAAGAATTAATGTGGAGCTTAAGAAAAGGTGGGAGGCTCAAAGCGACGCGGAGAAAAAAGAGGCCAGGGAGGCCTTGACCTATGCTGATTCTATCGCCATCAAAAAGGCTTTTCCGGAACTTTATATGGTTTCCCCTTACAAAGATAAATGGGTGGAATTTTCAGACGGATATTTTACGGACTATGTCTCTGTAAGGGGCATAACTACTCAATGGAAGAAAAGAGGCTGGGTTTACAAATTAAGAGGCAGGTTCATAAATGAATATGACATTGAAAATGCACAGAGAGTTTGCGTGGTTATAAAAGAGGGCGGATGGATGAAAAAACCCAAGTGGATGAAATTTTACTCTTACAGCGATCCTCTTCAAAATTATGTTAAACACAGCGAATTGCTGGGCAAAACAATAAAACTAGGAAACGGCCTCTATAAAGTAATAGGCGTTCTTGAAGAACCTCCGGCTGAAAAAAACCCAAGAAGCTTCGTAGGGGTGGGAATGTGGGAGCCGAAGGTTTTGGTGCCTATAACTACAGCCCAGAAATTTCTTTCCGGCTGGGGCGATAATGCCGGAGATGCCATAGACGGCATACATGTTGACACAGGCGATCCCGCCACGATAGAAAAATACAAGCGCCAGATAGAGCAGGCGCTTAAATCTCTTCACGGCAAAAACCTGCGTTTCAACATAAAGGATTACAGGGAAGTAATGAAGGACCAGATGGCCGACAAAAGAAGGGATATGCTTACCGTTATGATAATAGGCATTATCGCTATACTGTCAGGGGGAATAGGAATAATGAATGTTTCCTTAGCGGCAATTTATTCAAGGATAAAAGAAATAGGAATAAGAAGATCGATAGGCGCCGGCAGAAAAGATATAATGCTTCAGTTTATGACAGAAGCCATGCTTCTTGGATTTTTCGGCGGTGTGGCGGGGGTAATAGCCGGATTTGCCGGGATACAGTATCTGGCCTATAAGGGCGACCAGAATATGGCCATGCTTTCCTGGTGGATGCCTCTTGCTGCGGTGGCTGCCGCGGTGTTTACTGGTTTTGCCGCATCAATATATCCGGCCAGAACAGCCGCCAAACTTGACCCTATAGAAGCGCTTCGCTATGAGTGAAATTTTAAATTATTTTGCCGGAGCGCCCTTGACCGTCGGATAGCCCTTATCCTTCCAGTCAACGATGCCGCCCTTTATATGGTGTATGTCTTTAAAGCCTAGCTCTTTCATTATCTCAAGAGCAAGACCTGTGCGTCTTCCGGTACGGCAATAAATGAGATATTTGCCTTCCTTGTCAAGCTGATTTAGTTTGTCCTTGAAATCCGGAGCGTAAAAATCAATATTGTAAGCGACATTTTCAAGCCTTTCCTCATTGTATTCCTGAGGAGTTCTTATGTCTATGATTAGGGGTTTTTTAGAGATAATGAAATCATACGCTTCATCGGCGCCTACTTCCACCGGAGTGGTGCAGTTTCCCGGTTTGGAGTCAATTTCAAATGAGGGCCTTATTTCGCCCAGTTCAAAGGATAAAAGAAATAGGAATAAGAAGAT
>JAJUJA010000016.1 GCA_029267355.1 Elusimicrobiota bacterium
AGATTACGGAATAAAGACATTTACTGTTAGAATGAGAAAAGCCGGCCTCAGGGGTCTCAGAGTTGAGGATCAGGTCAACGGTTCTGTGTATGGCACCAAAAATGTTAGTGTGACAGCCGGCCCTGCAGACAGGATACAGATAATAGCTGACTATGACCCTTCGGGAGAAATGCCGGCTCCTGGTTCAGTGTCAGGCAAAACGGGCGCGCCGAGAACCAAGCCTGCAGGCGCCTTAACAACTTTCCTTGTTCAGGCCACAGACAAATACTGGAATGTGAATATGTCCAGTAATGTGTCGGTCAATATATCCGACACCGACAATAACAATACCACAATAAGCCCTGACAATAATTTGGTATTTGTCGGTTCGGCCACGATTAATAGAATTTTTGTTTCGGCAAGTGCAGGCGGCTGGCAGGTCAGGGCTACCGGTTCCGGCCTGTATCCAAATTCATCTAATCCTTCTTCGAATGTGCCTGTTATAGCGCAGGCCGCGGACAGACTGCTGGCTTTACTGCCCGGAGAAACAAGAAATCAGGGCAAGTTTGATGTGCAGCCTTATGGCAAGGATTTGACTCCGTCTGATCAATTAGCCGGTTCAACCTTTACAGTTACAGTTTACGGCGTTGACCAGTACTATAATACGGATCCAACAGCATCCTTCATAGTTACAGGCGATATAATCAGTGATGCCTATGATGTGAGCCCGGCCAATAAGGCCCTTACAGCCGGGACTGCTTCTCTGGATTTTAATGCTGTCACGGCTTCAACTCATACCATCAGGATTCAAAGCGGCTCACTGCCGCCTGCCACCTCGTCATACTTTACTTACAATCCTGTCAAAGTGTGGTGGAACAGTCCTATTAAGCTTCAAGTTCTTGCTGAGGGCGAAATAAATGCAGGCGGTATGCCGCCCTATGATGAAAATCCGACTTCGGGAGGCAAGTCGGGGACCAAAGCCGGCCTGACTGCCGGGGTCACAAGTTATGTTACAGTGAATCTTGTTGACAGATATTTCAATGTCGTTAAGGGCACTACGCCATGGCTTTCAGTCTCATCTAATACTCCGAATATAAGGATTGATTTCCTGAACGATGCCAATATACAGGCCAGAGGCCTTGCTCCCAATCCTTATATAAAGAGTCTTGTGGCCGGGACAACAACTTTCTCCTTTATACCCGTGACAAGAAATCAGACTTCAGGCCTGTCAATAAGGGCCTCAGATACCGGCGCTACCGGCACATCCTTCAGCACAGACACAGTCAGCGGAATAATAGTGGCTCCTAATACAGCGCAGTCTCTGGTTATTTACGCTGTCGGCGAAACTCCATCTGAAGGCTCTATATCCGGCAAAACCGGTTCACCTTCACCTCTCAGTGCAGGCGAGTCTTATTCGCTTACTGTAAGGTCTGTAGACCTTTACAATAATAAGGTTATAGACGGCAGGCAGGTCAGGCTTGCGGCTAATGATATTTATGCAGCTATACCTGCGCCGGCTTCGCTGGCCAATGGCGAGGTTGTAATAGGCGGCTTTATACCAAGCGCAGCCACTACTAATCTGACAATAGATGCCATAGACAATGATTCAATATTCCCCAAACTCTCAACCGGCACAGTTTCAAATATAATGGTAAATCCCGGAGCTGTAGCCAGGATGATGTTTGTGCTGCCAGGCCAGACCATAGTGCCGGGTAAAAATGTGGCTCCCTACGGCGTGACAGGCAGCGTTTCAACTCAAACAGCAGGCAATCCTTTTACCGCCTGGGTTTATGCTGTTGATAATCGCTACAATATAACCGGCTCTACTTTGTCTGCCAAAGTGATAAGGGTCAATTCAGACGACCCCTTCTATAATCTTGTAGGCAATTACACTATGACAGGCGGTTCCGCGGCGGTTACAGGCATAGCTTTCAGGACAGCTTCGCCAAGGACATTGACCGTAACGGATATAAGCGGCGCTTCGCCCATATTGGCTTCGGGTACAAGCGCTTCAGTGCCGGTTAATCCTAATAATCCGACTAAACTTAGAGTTTTATCGCCGAATGAAACGGCTGTAGCCGGCTCAACCGGCAATGGCAGAACCGGCACAGTTGTAAATCAGAAGGCTGGTGTCGCATTCAATGTGACGGTGGATATAACTGATTCCTTCTGGAATCTCACGCCGGGAGCCAGCCAGGAGATAAGACTCACCGTTGATGATCCTTTTGCCACAGTTACTCCATCAACTCAAATAGTCGTTTCTTCAGCAACTTTCAACATTTTCCCAAGGAGGGCTGGACCTCTGACAATAGTGGCTCAGATGACAAAATCAATTCCCGATTGGGGACCTGTATTGGCCAGCGACACCGGCACTGTTGTTCAGGTTGATCCGGGAGATCCTGCTAGACTGCTCATAATAATGCCGGGTGAAAATTTCAGCCAGGGTTCCGGCACCGGTAAAAGCGGCACGCCTTCAGCTGGTCTCATAGCCGGCACGCCTTTCAATGTGAGAGTAGGAGTGGTAGACGCTTTCTTTAATCTCGTGCCGGGCCGCGCCCTTGACGTGAAAATAAATACTCCGACAGATCCTTATGCGCCGTCTGTGTCCACGGCTTCAATAGATACCTTGTACGGCTATACCCCGCCTATGCCCGTGGAATTGAGGTCGGCGTCAACTCATTATCTTAGCGCCTCAGATTATCTCGGCAGCGGTATAGCCGATGACCCGCAGTCCTCCACATTTACGATAAAACCAGGTCTTCCTTACGGCTTGCAGATACTTATGCCGGGCGAGACAAATGCCGGCGGCGCAGGCGTTTATCCTTCCGGCGGCAAAACGGTTAATATTTCCACTCCGACGGCAGGCGCTGCATTCAATGTAAGAGTCAATCTGGTAGACAGGTATATGAACATAAATACAGATCTGCCTGTCGGTCCTACAGTTTATCTTTTAACTTCAGACGCTTATGATATAGACCCTGCTACAGCGGCGCTCAATAATGGAACGCTTAATATCCCTGTCACTCTTGTTACAAAGAGCACAGCTTCATATGTCAAGGTTTACCCGGTTGACGATCCGCTAAACCGCATATGCACCGGCAATAATCCTACAAATGTCTGCCGAAATGATGATGGACAAAGCAGGTCTCAGTTTAAGGTATACGCCTCAACAGCGGTTAAACTTGAGGTTATACTGCCTGGCGAATCTCTGGTTGAGGGAAAATGCAATATAAGTCCTCCGTGTAGGGATCCGCTTATAACAAAGCCCGGCAGAAGCGGCTCGCCTTCAGTGTATGCGGTCGGCAGCGGCTCGCTTTTTGCCAATGTGTATCTTGTAGATATGTTCTACAACAAGGTTACCGAAAATACTGGTCCTTCCCAGGATTCAAATCCAGTAGCCGTAATGCCTGAAGCCAAGATAGTTCTTCCAGATGACTCAAAGACAAGTCCGCCTTTGCCGCAGGCGCTTTCTAACGGCTTTGCCGTATTTTCAATAGATGCCAGAACATCAAGCGATACTTACAGGATCATAGCTTCAACAACAGAAGCTACGCCCGCTGTCTATTCGGTAGGAATAGATACTACCGTAGTTTATCCCGGACCTGCCGCAAAGATGAACTATATAATACCTTCAACAACTGTTGTGGCCGGCGTTCCATTCTCTGCCACTTTGCAGGTTCTGGATCAGTATGATAATATCTGTTCAACCGGCCCCAACGTGTATACCGGCACAGCCACTTTCATAGTTACTTCGCAATCAAATCCCAATCAATCGCCCGTATTGCTGCAAACTACAACTGGGTATAATGTCAATGACAGAGGCAGCAAATATCTGGCCAATTGGTTTACGCTTAAAAAAGCAGGCCCTGATGTAATTGGAGCGCAGGACTCCCTGAACTCAACTATAAGGGTTAATCCCTTGGCGGCTGTTAACGTGCTGCCTGGCGAGCCCAATGTATACAATGTGGTTCCAAAAGACGATAAAAATGTCGGAGCCGGCTCCTTGTCCAGCCCGGGCAGGCAGGTGCTTACTGCTCAATTGGCTGATGCCTATGACAATAATATATCCTCTTCCGGAGTGCCGGCTTATATCTCTCTGCCGCAGGTTTACGGCTCAACCGGTACTTTTGAATATCAGGCCATTGACCTTAACTGGTATTCAATAGGTACTTCAACGGTGTGGTATACCGATTCAAACGGTCAGATAGGTATTGCCGTTCCTCTTGCTTACAGAGTTTCCACTAAATCAGGCGATTGGGCCAGAGTGTGGATAGGAACACAGACCGTCAATTTACTTGACACCTATATCTCAAGAAAACAGAATGTCAGCGGCCAGCTTACTACTACAGGCGGAACGCCTACAAAACTTTTGTGGATATCCACTCAGGCCGAAGCACTTGTCGGCATAGATGATGTGCCCGGAGCCGGCGCTTTTTACAGTCTTGAAAGAAGAGACGATTTTGACAATCTTACCTATGAGGGCAATACCGATGTCTACCTTACCTTAAAGAATTCAGATTTAACGGTACACAGTAATCTCGGCAAGAATCTTGGTTCATTTGGAACATTCGGCGATTACGGTTTCAGGGATGTGGGCAATCTCAGCTTTATTCCCGCCGTTACCATACTTAATGGAACCAGTAATGCCTCTTTCAGATATCATGACAGAGCTGCGTCTTATTCCGGCGTATCTCCTTCTTCAAATACGGCCGAAGGCGGCAGGCCGGGCTATTGGCAGATTGAAGCCAGAAGCGGCTCAATGCAGCCGGCTATACATCTTTTGCAGGTCAATCCTTATGTGATTTCAAAAGTTTCAATGACCAATCCTCAAAGGGAAATGATGGCCGGCCGCGTTACTAATTTTATGGGCAATCTTCAGACCTTTGAGGCACAGTTGAGGGATACCTTTGATAATCCGGTAATTACAACTGTAACGGTACAGGTGGCTTTCTCAACTGTAACAAGGACAGACTCTCTGATAAATAATAATGCCGGCTTTTCGCTTTCAAGCCAGACAGCCGGCCAGTACTTTGTTTCGCCTTCAACCTACGGGAATATAGCGCCGGATAATTACAAGATAAATTTCCACTACATAGACACCACGGCTTCAAGCGTGTACTCTAATCCGTCCTCCACCAAGCCGATAATAGGAGTTTATGTGCCCAATCATTTTGAGTGGGGCACATCAACTCAGGCGGTTGTTATAACTCCGGGATATACATACAGAATGAATGTAAGGGAAGGCGCGGGCCAGACTGTTCTGGCCGGCATAGCCTCAAGCACTTTCACTTTGTCTCTTGAAGATTTTTTCGGCAATCCGACGCCTGTAAATTCTGAAGATTCCCCCGGCGCAGGAGTGAGTTTCCTCGTTGACAGCGATTCTTCAGGCAATATGACTTTCTCATGGCCGGATAATGCGCATTTTACGTCCACAAGGCCCGCCCAGATAGCAATCGGTCTTGGTCAATCCTCCACAAGCTTTTTCCTGACAGATACCAAGGCAACTTACGGCTCAACTCATACCATTACGGCGAATACGGTTATACCAAAGGGCTGGCAGGTGGCTGTGGCTTCTTACACGGTGCTTAGCGCTTCACCGCATCATCTAGCTTTCTTTACTCCTGAAAGGCGCCTTATTGCCGGCACAACCGTACAGTATCAGGACTATGTTACCGGAGTCACTACTCCTACCTATATAACTGTAGGCATGCTCGACCAGTATGACAACCTGACCCAAAGCACTGCCATAGTGAATATAGTTTTCTCTTCAACAAAAACCACTGTTTATGGCGGCATAGATCCTAATGAAACGGTATCTCAAAGCAATCCCAACTGGAAATTGCTCAGTTCAAATCCGCTTACTCTTAACATATTCCCCGGCAATTATTTTACCAGCGCTTATGTCTGGGATATAATAGCCGGCAGCGCTCCCGTTACCGTTGGCGGCGATATACCGGCCTTTGGCTTTACTTTCTCCACCGCAACTCAAAATCAGACTATAACGCCCGCTTCAGCCGATTATTTCACATTGCATCACACTTACAGCCTTGCTTCTCCCTTGGGCGTTTTGCAGCCCGGCTTTATAACGGTAAAAGCAAGAGACAAATACGGAAATCAGGCAACAGGAGATTCTGTTAACGGGCAGTACTACACAGGCAAGATGCTGATGAGCACCAATTCCAAAGGCACCGCTGTGCTGAGGGATTATCTCACCAGCGCCACATACTACACCTTCGTGCCTGCCGACGCCGGTCAGAGACAGTTAATACTCACCGATACCCATGTGGAAACGCTTAAGATAAATGTTACAGATTATGCCAATTTGACTCTTTTCGGTTATACCAATGATACGGACAGAGGCAAGCCGGTCGGGTCTTCAGGAGATGTGGTTTTAAGCGGTATGGTGGTAACGCCTACTGATTTGGCGCCGGAAAGCCCGCTGCCTGCCGTCAAAACTTCAATAGGTCTTACCAGGACGGCTTTGTATCAGGGTGACGGTTTAATTGCCGATATGCCGGCCCCGGTGCCCATGCTGAGACTTGCTATGCAGACCACTCCTGCGGGCAGCCCGAGCGTATCTCTGAGATCCATACAGGTAAAAAGCACGGGCACCTTGCCTGTCGGCGATATAGCCGACATAGCGCTTTATGTTGACAATCCTGTATTCGGACAGGTTGGCGTTTTTGACGGAGAGACAGTTCTTGGCGGACCGCCCATAGACATATATATATCAAGCGGCGTTTATGACAGTATGCTCGGCTCATGGAAATTTGATAATCTGGATGTGAAGCTTGCCACAGGCGTTGTCATATCCAATGCCCCGAGAAATTATTTCCTGGCTGTAAGGGTTTCCACCACAGCTACAACGCCGAGAAATTTCGGTCTTGTAATAGACAATCCTTCATACATAGTACTTACTTCAACCTCGGTCGGTGTAGCTTATAATAACTTTGCGATAGCTACGGCCACGGCGCCGGTTAAAAATCAGCCGGCAAAAGTATATACGGAAGGTTATGATATAGGAGCATGGTGGCAGCCTACAATAGGTACCACAACATTGACTCTTGGCCAGTATGGGTATGTAGATCAAGGCCAGCAAAGAGTCGGTTTCCTTAAGCTTAAACTCTGGACGGATAATTTCCTTGCCACAGTGAAATCTTTCAGGATAATAAAAACGGGCACCGGCAATGCTTCAGATCTCAAGAGCGTAAGAGTATTTATGGATTCAGCCGGCGGAGATCCGTCTCTTGGCGACGGCGATTTCCAGCCTTCCATAGACAAAGAAGTCACAGATACCTTTAATCCGCCGGTATATGACCCCAATGACCCCGGCACTTTCGTCCTGCCTCTGGCCAATGCCAATCTTGACGGCGAAGTCGGCGTTTCAACCAAGACCTTCTTTATAGTCTATGAATTCTGGCCTGATGCGCAGGCGGGGCTTACTCACGGCGCCAGACTGGAAACATCAGGAATTTCTCTTGCTGAGGGTCTGGTTCAGGCCTTTTCGCCTATAGTTTCATCAACCGTGCCTGTAACTGCTACCGGGGACGTCGTTTATCTGGCCGATGTCAACAGGGCCGCGCCGAATGACTTTTCCAAGCCCTCACAGATAACGCAGAATGATGTCAATAAGGCAGTGGCGAGACTTACTATGCAGGTTAACGGCACTCAGGGCGCTGCGCAATGGAAAGGCCTTAAGCTGGACAGATGGGTAACAGCGCCTGAAAACGGCAATGCCGCCTGCTACAATAAGGCCTCAGATGTCAAAAAGATAAGCATATGGAAGGACACTACAGGCAATGGTTTGCTTGAAACCACAACTACAGTAAAAGACACGGAAGTGCTCCTCGTATCAGTAAACAACAGAGTATTCCCGACGGATATACTGGTTTCAAGCGTTTCGGCTGCGGATACTGTTATAAAAGTTCAGAATATACAAAATTTCTTCCCGCCGGACTCGCCTTTCCCGATGGCGCCGGGCAGATTGATAATAAACGATGATCAGATAGACCCTACATTGAAAGAGGTTGTGTACTACTCAACAGTCAATATATTGAACAATGAATTCGGCGGCCTTACAAGAGGCGCAGAAGGAACAATAGCCCTTGACTGGAGCAGCGGTACGGTTATAAGCGGACAGGCGATATTGCCGTTAATTTCAGATATAGGCACGGCTGACGGCCAGTCCATATATACAACTCCTGCTGATTATTTCATAACCTTTGATATGGACCCTCTGGCCACTGTGTCCAATGAAGCCAATATAGGTATAGCAATAAGGAATACTGATTACTTCTATATAACGGCGCCAAAACAGATGTCCAGTTTCAATGTAGGCGTTATGCCGCCAGGCAAATCTATTTCTCTTATCGGAAGGGTCAGGGAATATGCCGATAAGGTTACCATAAAGGCCACAGATACCGTCACCGGTCCGACTTTACAGCAAAAGGCGATTAATCAGCCGATAATATCTTTTACGGCCAATACTGATATAGCAGATGCCAAACTGCGCTGGCTATTTGTGTACGCCACGGGTTCTGTTATAACGGACGGCTCAGCATTAAACGATGTTGGCGCTGTCAGAGTCTGGTATGATAATGACAATAATTCTTTCCTTGATACTACAAAAGATATAGAAGTCGCCTCGGGAACTTTCGGCAATACTATATACGGTCCGCTTTTGGCCAGAGTTGATTTTTCAACGCCGTCAACGATTTATACGCTGGCTAAGTATCAATCTCTCAATATATCAAACAGATATTTCATAACCTTTGATATAAAGGATTCAGCTTTGCCCAATGACGCTTTCGGTAATCCGAGAAATCTCGGCGCTTACATAAAAGCCGAATCATTCCCTCAGCAAAGCCCGAGCTTTGATGATCCGGCCAAGAATTCAATATCGCTGCCGAACTATCTGAATACCGCCTCCACCTTGCCTTTTGTGTCCGTGATGAGAGAAATAATAGCGGCGCCAAGCACCGTAACTGTTATAACCGAGCCGATTTTTGCGACAAATTCAGGCAGCCAAAATATGCTAAACCCGACCCTGCAGCAAGATGTTAATACGCCCGGACCTCAGGATGCAGCCTGGCTGGTAAGCGATACCTCAGAGCTGCCGTCCAGCGGTTATCTGGCGGTGGATTCGGAAATAATATACTATTCAGCCAAAGCTGCAGGCGCTCTGCTTTTTGTGGACAGGGGGCAATTGGGTTCGCCGATAGTCAATCACTCATCCGGAGCTGTGCTTGGTGTTATGACATATCAGGGTTATGATAATTGGCCTTTCATGAAGCTTACATTGACCACAGACGGCTACGGCGTGCGCTGGCGCGGCGCAAAATTTAACAGAAGCCAGCCGGCTGCTTTGACAGGATATGACTCGGATATAAGGAACATAATAATATGGAAGGACAACGGCAACGGCACATTTGACAGAGACCCGGTAACAGGACAAAATCTGACAGATATAATCATAGGTCAGGGAAGATTCGGCGTGGATGACCCTGTAGGCAGGGCTACTATATACGTAAAAGACCCGGCTCTTGTGAATCAGGACTATGTCGTCGTAAGTTCCACTCCGACTATAATATGGGTGTCAATGAGCATAAATCCCACTTCCAATTTCTCGCATCCTCAATTGACGCCGCCAAATGATGTGGCCGGCATAGAAGTTGTGGATCCAGGCAATTTCATATTCGGCCCCGAGGGCATAGGCCATGTGGCAGTTTTCCCGTCGCCTGTAAAATCTTCGCTGAATGTCGTGATGCCCAAGGTCAATACCATTACAGCGGTGCCTGAAGATATTTCGCCGGTTGAGGCGACTCAAAATGATAAAAATGTCGGGGTTCTTTCACTGAGAATGTCAGTTAATGAAACTTCGGCCAAAGTTGAGGCCATAAGATTCAAGAAAACCGGCACGGCCAATGACAGCGATATAGAAATAGTCAAAGTCTGGAAAGACGGCAACGATAATTGTAAATGGGATTCGGCCGATTTAGCATACAGTTCAGGAATATATACAAATCTTATGTCATACGGCAATGAAAACTTTACTAATGGCCAGGCGGCCTTGACATTGAGAAATCCGCTTGTGATAACCACCACGCCGGCCTGCTTCTTTATAACATATGACCTGTCTCAGTTTGCCGTTGTCGGCTCCACTGTCGGTCTGCTTATACCCGATACTTCCTATTTCACAATATCCATACCGCATCAGATAAATCTTTCCACTTTCCCTGTTTCCACAATGCCGCTTAAAGTTAAAGAAATCGCCTCAAAAGTGACAATGGGCGTTTATGATGTGGTAAATGATATGCTCAGCTTCGGCGGCGTAGGTCAGGCGCAAACCGGCGTTCCAATGTTGAGGTTTAATCTGGCCACAGATTACGGCAATGCCAGATGGACCGGCATAAACTTGAAGAGAACCGGCTCTTCAAATGATGTGGACTATCCTTTCGCCAAAAACACCGATGTCAAGTTCGTTCATATCTATCAGGATACAAATCAAAATGACGCCTTTGACGCCAATGACAGGGAAATATCCGGCGCTCAAACCTCCGTTTATCAGATGTTTGCAAGCACAGATATAGCGACATCTACTCAAACTTTCAATCTTGTTGTTGATTCCACGGCGGGTTTCCCGTCTTCAGGAAAACTGTATCTGTCCAATGTTGAGCTGGTAAGCTATTCAACTATAGCTTATAATTCCTCACTGAACAAATCATACTTTGTGATATATTCAAGGGCGGAAAAACTTGGCGATATATATACGCCGGCTATAACTCATTTGAAAGGCGCTTCTGTGAAAAAAGTTGATGTTTATGACCAGGTAAACACATTGAATACTCAGGTCCATATAGATTTGGCTGAGCCGCAGATACTTTCTCCTCTGGCTCAGGCCTTCTTTGTGGTCTATGATATAGGCGAAACCGCTGTGAACGGAAATAAGGTCGGCGTTATGATAAATGACAGGTCCTGGATAATAGTGTCTCAACCGAATGATACAACGCCGACCATATACAATAACATAACGAGAAATTATCCTCAGGGTACAAGCACTACGGTTTACCCGTACGGCACGAACCTGCTGCCTATAAAATCTCTTTTCTTAAGCGGCGCCGGCAAGGATGTGGCGCCCACTTCTCAGGAAAGAAATGCTGTTAATATACCGATGATGACATTGACTTTCAAGGCCATAACCGACTTTGTGAATATAGGTCAGATAAAATTGACTCAAACCGGAACTATAAGCACAACCACGGCCGGGCTTGGCGACGGCGATATAAGCGTTGTCAAATTATGGAAAGATGACGGCGACGAGGCCTTCTCGCCTTTATCTGATAAATTGCTTGGATATTCAGTCCATTCTGCGACCAATCCTTTCAAAAACGGCATCGTTATAGATCTAAATGACTCAGGCGTGCCGTATGTCACGGTTACAACCTCGCCCGTGAAAATACATGTCACGATTAATACCGGAAATACTGACCTGGCCGGAAATGATATCACCGGCCATTATGCTGGTATAAGCGTCAATTCCTTCAATGACCTGAAGGGGCCTTATGGCGAGACAATGAGCGCTGCTCAATATGCAGGCGACAGGTATCCCATAGAGACTATAAACATGCTGATAGCGCCGGCGGTAATACCGCTTACAAAACCGTATAAGACGATAATAATAGCCGATAACGGCTATCCCGCTTATGCCCTGTACGATTCTTCAGGCAGCATAGTAAGAGGTTCAAACAATCAGCCTTTGCCTGACACCTCAAAATGGATATATAACTCGCCTTATACTTCATGCGGCGCTTCCGAACCGCTTATAGACATAAACGATGACGGCAGACCTGATAACTTTGATTATTACAATATGGGCAAATGCGTCAATATAAGCATGAATAACAGCGGCGTGCCGACTTTTGATATAAACGGCGACAGGATTTTGGACTACGAAATAAACAATGACTATATACCTGACAGATTGCTTGATGATACTTCAGGGAAATCGCTGTATTTTATAGGCGACAAAGCGCAGAATGTATCTTACTATTCTCCCGTGTCAGATCTCGGCGCTGTGCCTAATGCCTGGTCCAATGCCGCCACTCAGCTTTCGGCAATGTGGAACCCTGCCACCCAGCCTCCTGCTTATTATGAGCTTGCCGTGGGAGACAATTTCAACAATGTGACTTCAATGAGCGGCGGCTGGCAGAGAACGGGCAATGTTCTTAAAGGCGCTGTAACCGGCATAGCTTTATCTCCCGGCAGAACCACAAGGCTTACAAGCAGAATAGATGTCAATACATCAAGCTTTACTGTGCTTAGCACAGAGGGTTTTGCCGATGAAGATATCCTGTATGTAGGCAATGAAATAATGAGCGTTTATAAGATAAATCCCACCGCTTTCGGAATAATAGAAAGAGGCCTGCAGGGCTCATTCAAGACTCTGCATACTCCATGGGGCGAAAGTGTATCAGACAGAGGGTATGTGCTTTCTGTCAGGGCGGTTATGAGCGACGGCACATATGTGCCGAGCGAAAAGGGAACCCCTGTTCTCATATACAGAATAGACACTACCAAGCCGACCACGCCGGGCGCCCCTGATCCTCAGGTGGCTGAAGGAACGGCCTCTGGCACCGCTTATACACTAAAATGGAACATAGCAAAGGATGATGAATCCAATGTGATGTCTTATGAAATACAGGAAAGAGACGGCATAAATCCTGTGTGGAGAACAATAGCCGCCATACCGGGCTTTAAAACCGGCGGCGCCTACAATAATTATTACATAGTCGGCGATCCTTCAACTCCCGGCGAAACGCCGAGAAGCCCGAATAAATTCTACAGCTACAGAGTGAGAGCCTGGAACTTTGCCGGCCTGGCCAGCGACTGGTCTGAGGTTTCAAAAGCCGCCGCTACCACCATAGGCAAGGACGTCATACAGGAATATACAAGCTATCCTAATCCTGTTGATTTAAGAAAAGGCGGAAAAGAGGGGAAAGTCACCATAGCCTATACTCTCAATGATGATGCAGAGGTTACAATAACAATCTATGATCTTCTCGGCTATGTGGTGAAAGAATTTAAATACTCCAGAGGGGCCAAAGGCGGAAAACAGGGTTCCAATGTCATAGAGTGGAACGGCAAAAATGAGCTTGGCGCCACAGTTTCCAAGGGCGGCTATCTTGTCAGGATAAAAGCGGCCAGCCCCAGAGGTTCCAAGACAGTAGTCAGGAAAATAGGAATAATACATTAAAATCTTTGTCAATATTCAGCTATTGACAAGTCAAGATTTTAGGTCTTGACAAAATCATCAAAACTGCTATAATATATTTATAAGTTTTTTGTAATTATTTCGTAATATGCAAGTAGTACGATAATAGCAAACCCGGAGCAATCCGGGGGCGCAAAGCTTAGATTCCGGTCAACCGGAATGTCTGGCTGCCGAAACTATGAAAACCTTGCGTGGCCAATTTATGATGCCATTGTCGGGGAAGATTAAACTTCTCCTGACGATGGCTTTTTTATTGGTTTTCGGGGCAAAAGTTTCAGCTCAGTCAGGCGGCCAGCCGGGCCAGATACTCAGCTATGGCGTCGGCGCCAGAGCCCTGGGCATGGGCGGCGCTTTTTACGGCGTTGCCGACGACGCCAGCGCAGTTTACTGGAACCCTTCCGCCCTGGTTTTGCTTGAAAGAAGCGAGTTTTCATTTATGCAGGCGACTCTGTTTGAACAGACCAGTATGAATTATATAACTTACGCTCACCCCACAGCCACCAAAGGCACATGGGGCTTTTCAGTAGCCCAGATGAAATCTGTCGGTTTTGAGAAAGTTTCAATAACCGTAAATCCGGCTTCAGACGAAATAGTGGATATAAAAAGCCTCGGCAATTTTGATGCCACGGAAAGAGTTATAAATGTCGGCTGGGGCAGAAAGGTTTCAGACAAACTTTCATTCGGCGTTGGAATAAAAAACCTTTCCAGAACCTTGGACACCTCCAAGGATTCTTTCAATGTAATAGACGTGGCAATGATGAATAACTTCTCCAAGTTTTACAGATTGTCTCTCGGCGTCAATAATGTTTTTTCCCAGGCCTCCGGAGAAACAGATGATAAACTGCCTTTGACTTTCAGAATAGGCCAGTCCTTGAGTCTTTTCAAAGGCAGTCTTATTTTCGGTCTTGATATAAACAAGCCTCAGGGTTACGGCTCGGTTATAAGATTCGGCGGCGAATACTGGATGATGCACTGGACAGCTTTCAGATTCGGCGTTATGGCCACACCTAAAATACAGGAAGCCGATTTCGGCATAGGCATAAAATACAGAGATTTCAATTTTGATATTGCGCAGGGCGTTCACGCTCTCGGCGCCAGCACCAGATTTTCAGTAAGTCTCAAGATGGGTCAGTCAAGCAAAGCGGTGAAAGACGCTCAGGTCAGGGAAATAGTAAGACAGGCGCTGGCTTATTTCAAGGCCGGAAATTTCAACAGGGCCGTTGAGAAACTCAAGGCAGCCCAGGATTCAGATCCGGGCAACAATGAAATCAGAAGAATGCTGACAAGGCTTTCAGCCGCCATAGAATATGTGCCTACGGCCACAGGAAGCGATGAGGTGCCCACTCTGGTCAGAAGAGGCATAATAACATATGTGGATGGAAAAGATTTGAGAAATGCGGTCAATATACTCAGGCATGCTTTCAATAAAGATCCCAAAAATGACAAAATACTTTCGCTTCTTAATATGGTTGAAAAAGAGGCCGGCGTAAGCGAACTTACCAGAAAGCCCGAAGGCCCGGAGATATTCACTCTCATAGATCAGAAAACCTATGACGCCAGACAGGCGATATATGAAGGAAAATACGACCTTGCCATGAGAAGAGCGCAGGACATTCTGGACCTTGAGCCCAACAATGAGACAGCTCTTGAAATTATGGGAAGCTCTCTGTATCTGATGGAGCAGAAAGAGAAAGCCAAGGTTGTATGGGAAAAGGTACTTGAAATAAATCCGAACAATAAAATGGTAAGACAGTTCCTGGAACAGCTGAGATAAGGAATAATATTATAATAGACGGCCTATTTAGCATTTATGAAATGATTTTGTAATGCTTGTTTTGTAAAATTATTAATATGGCAAAAGCTCTGTTAATACCCATTTTGAGCATTTTCAATCTATGGCTTTCAGCCGCCGATATAGATATAACGCTTATAGAAAAGCAGGATAAGCTGCGCCAAGAAGTTGAAAATAAAATAAATCAGAACATACTTGATCCGATTTTCGGTAAAAACAGGGGTTTCGCTTTTGCCGATATAGGTTTGGAGTTTGTGGCCAGAAAGGCCGAGCAGCAGAAGGAAGGCGTAGGCGTATTGCAGCAGTATAAGGAAAAAGGCGCGGCCGGAGAACAGGCCGAGACTGATTTTTTGCTGCCCGGAATTCCCAAGCCCCGCTCAATTTTGAACAAGGAAAATAAAAGGCCTGAAGCTGCGCACGGCACTCAAACCCAGCAGAGCAAGGCGGCCGAGGAAATACGCTACGGCGTTGAAACTGAAATAACCAATTTTCAGGTGACAGTCATACATGACGACACTCTTAGCCCTGAAAATGTGCAGCTGGCCAGAGAGAGAATAGACGATTTTCTATTACCTTACAAGATAAGAAAGAAGGACCCTCCTGTCGTTATTTTTAAGCCGACGAAATTTAAGAGCTTGAACATTTATGACGATTTTAAAAAACCCAGCGTATATCTGCCGCTTCTTTATGCTCTGCTTTTTCTGCTTCTTTTGCTTTTTCTCTTTGGTCCCCTGTGGGGCTTTTTCAGAAAGTATATAAAGGCGCTTATGGCCAAGCCCGGCGCTGAAGTCAATATAGAAGACAAGCGCGGAGAAGGCGGCAATGAGGGAGAGGGTCAGGAAGAGCAAAAGCAGGAAGGTCATCAGCAGATAGATATGAATTTTCTACAAAAGGAAGAGGAAAAAAATGAAGAGGAGGACGAGAGTATGAAAAAGTTTGAGCCTTTTACCTATATAAATGAGGAAAATCTCAAGCGTCTCGTCTATCTCTTCCTTATAAGAAAGGAAGACCCATGGGTTATCGCCATAGTGCTCAGCTATCTCCGTCCGGAACTGGCAAGGCAGGCCCTGAGCATGCTGCCCGTTGAGGTGCAGTCCAGGGTTGCCCTTGAATCTTTAAGCGTCAGGCAGGCCAGCCGCGAGCAGATAGAGGCCATAGACAAGGATATAAAAGAGAATGTGGATTATGTGATGGGCGGCATAGAGCAGCTTTCCAAAATGCTTGAAGACGCTGACGCCCAGACAAGAAAGAACATCATAGAATACCTTAAAACGCAAAAACCTGAAATTTACGAAAAAATAAAGAAAGTTATACTTACATTTGACGATTTGCTCTCTTTCTCAGACAGGGATATGCAGACCGTCATAAGAAGCGTTTCAAGCGAAGATATAGCAAAAGCGATAAAAAATGCGGACCCTCTGATGCAGGACAAATTTTTCAAAAATATGTCACAGGGCGCTGCGAATGCCATAAAGGAGATAATGGAATATTCAGGCGAAGTAAGCATGCAGCAGGCTGACGAGGCCCAGATGAAAATTGTTGATGCTGTTAAAACTCTTGAGGCTGAGGGGAAAATTTCTTCATACAGACACAGCGATGACGGCGTTTATATAGTGGATGTGGGCGATTCGGCGATGAGCGAGGAAAGAAAAAAAAGATTTGAAAAGCTTGCCGGAAAGGAGCCTGAAAAGACCCCGCAGCCTGATGCCGCGGAATACGCCCAGGCCGGCATAAATTTCTTTAATCAGAACGATTTTGAAAACGCCATACAGTATCTTAATTATGCAGTTTCGCTTGATCCGCAAAATGCAGCCGCATGGCAGTATCTCGGCTCTGCTCTCTATTCAAGCGGCCGGACGGGGGAATGCGTTTCGGCCTATGAGAATTATGTCAGGCTTTCAGGCGATGCTCAGACCGGCGCATGGCTGGAGCAGCTTAAAAAAAGTCTCGGACTTTGAAAGCGTCTAAAATTATTTAACAATTTTTTAATCAAAAGGAAATTTACAAGTTTTAAACTGTAATCATCAAGAGGCATAAGAATATGGCAGGAAATGAATCAGACAGAATAAAAAAACCGGGGTTACCGCCCCTGCCTCCGGGCTTTTTCAAGCCGGCTGCTAAGCCGGCCGCTCCTCCTTTAAGCCCGGCAATGCCGGCGGCCGGTGCAAATTTGCCCAATCCTATCGCTATTCCTCAGCAGATTCCTGCAGCTCCAGCCAAAGACGACAGAGCTGAAAGGGAAGCTCAGGCCGCCAGAGAAGAGAAGGAGAGGCTTGAAAAGAAGCTTATTGAAATGGAAAAACTTCTTCTCCAGGAAAAAGAAAAAACTCTGATGGCCTCGCTTAAAAGCCAGCAGGAAGAGGCCCTTTCATCCAAGGTTGAAGCTTCCCTGAAAGATATTCAGGAAAGAATGCGCCAGAGCAGAAGGCAGCAGGAGATTGAAGAGGAAAGACTCGCCCTTAAGAACAAAATAAAAGAGCTTGAACAAAAGCTCATAGAAGAAAGAGAGACCTGGCTTCAAACCTTAAAGAGCCAGCTTTCCGAAAAAGAGGCCGGCAATAGACAGACCGAAACCCATTTTATACAGCGCTTCAATGAAATGGAAAGGCGCTGGCTGGAAGAAAAAGCGCAGTGGCAGAGAATTTTAAATGAGAAGGAAGAAGCCATAAGGCAGCTTGAAAACAAAGCCGAAGCGGCAGATGAATACAAGGATGAGATAAAGAAGCTGAACCTTGAGAAAATTTATTTTGAAAAAGAGCAAAACAGGCTCAAAGAGGAAATAGCATCTTTAAGGCTTGAAAGGGCTCAGGTTGAATCCTTTATAAAGATGATACCGGAAAAAGAAAGGGAAATAGCCGAGCTTAAAGGCAAAATCTCGCTGGCCAATGCCGAAACGCTTAAAGCAAAAAGCGAAGCCGAGATAATTCAGGCGAAACTTTCCGCCGAGCTTGAAAACGCGAAAAAAGAAAATTTGAGAATTCAAAAAGAGCTTTCTTTTGAACTTGAAAGAAAAGATTCCGAACATGCCGCCTTTTTAAGAAAACAAAGCGCAGAATTTGAAGCTAAACTAGGCGCCCTTGAAGAAAAGATAGCAGCTCTAACAATGGAGCGCAATAAAATCTCCGCCGAAACGGAGCAGCTTAGGGAAAAACTTTCCAAAGTGAGCGCTTTAAACTCCGCTTTAGAGAAAGAAAGGGCCGCCGTAAAGATGGAGAATATGCAGATAGCCAGAAATCTGGCCATGGCGATGGAGGAGAACAAGAAAATAAAGCAGGAGTCTCAAAAGCTAAAGGAAATGTTCAAGGTTCAGCTTGAGAAACTGCAGAAGATCCACAGAACTGAAACTGAAGATTTGAAAAATCATATCTCGTCAATGAGAGAGGCCTATAAAAGCGAGCTTGAGGGAACCGTAAAGAAATACAAAGATGAAATAGAGAGAATAAAGGAAAGCTCAGCCGGCGACATAGTCAGGGAATATGAGAATAGAATTTCTCAATTGAACAAAAAACATGCCGCCGAGCTCATAGAGCTTCAGAAAAAGTACGAGGAAGCCATTTCATCCTCAAAAGACGGTTTTATAAGGGAGAAAGAGGAAATAATAATATCAAAGGCGCATGAATACGAGGACAAAATAAAAGAGCTTAAAGATTCATACGAAAACATAATAGAAAGAATGAAGGAAGAAAATGAGAGAGAAGCTCAGGAAAGCAGGAAAAGAAGCGAGGCCGAAGCGCAGGCTTTGAGGGAAGAAAAAGAGAAAATGGCCGCAGAGCTTAGAGAAAAGTTTGACTCTGAGCTGGCTGCGCTTAAAAATTTCTATGAAAATGAATTAAATCAGCTGCGCCGGAAAGCTCAGGAAGAAAAAGAAAAGGCAGGTCAGGAAGCTGAAAAAGATGCTGAGAGCAGGATTTCTTCCTTGAAAAAAGAGCTTGAAAATGAAATAGAAAGACTCAAAGCTGAATCTGCCAAAGAAAGAGCCGAAAAAGAAAAACTTTCTCTGGAAATGGAGAAAATTAATTCGGAGCTTTCCAGACTTTCATCTGAACTTTCAAACTCTAGGGCCGAAACTTTGTCATTGAAATCTCAGCAGGAGAAAACTGCAGCGGCAGCCGGGGAATATGCCAAAAAACTGATCGCCTATGACAAGGCGCTTAAGGAAAACGCTGAAAAATTCAAGGCTGTATCCGCTGAATACGCTAGAGTGGCAAATGAGCATAAAAAAGCCGCCTTGCTTGCTCAGGAAAAAGAAGATGCTCTCAGGGACGCTTTGTCAGCCAATGAGAATTTGAAACTTTCCTTTAACGCTCTTAAAGACGAGCTGGACAGGGCCAAAAAAGCTTACTCAGACTCTGAAAAGAAAAGCAAGGAAAGAGAAGAGTCGCTTTTAGCCGCCCAGAATGAGCTTAAGAAAACCATAGACAGGCTTTCAGCCGAATTGGCTGAAGCCAGAAAAGAGATATCGGTAAGAGAAGACGAGCTTAACCGCTACCGCGAAGCCTCTTTTTATGACAGAGTAAAATGGGCGATAAAAGGCGAAGACAGGAAAAACGAAACCGGCGGCGGAAATAAAGTCCAGTAGTTTCTTTGTATAATTAATACGATGATAGCCTTGCATAAACTTAACGGCGCTGAGATATTTGTAAACGCCGAGCTTATAGAAAGCGTGGAAAAGGCCGGCGATACTGTGATCAATCTTGCTACCGGAAACAGGTTTCTTGTAAAGGAAACGGCGCAGGAAGTTGTGGAACGCGTTGTGGATTACAGGAGAAAGGTTTACTCTTCCGGGAAATGCGTAAATCCTCTGGAAGGCTATGAAAAGAAATAAGTCAGGAGAAATTTTATGGATATAGCCACGTTTACCGGCATAATAGTTTTTCTGGGCTTTGTGGTCGGAGCTGTTTATCTTCAGGAAGGAATAGCCGGTTTTATGCCCTTTATGAACCTGGAGGCGCTGCTTGTGGTTATGGGCGGCACCTTCTGCGCTTTGCTGGTGAATTTTCCTCTCTCCAAGGTAATAGGCCTGGTCAAAGTTTTGAAAAAAGTTATGGCTTCAAAAGGCGAGGATACCTCAAGACTTGTAGGCACTTTTGTGTCCCTGTCTCAGAAAGCCAAGAAAGAGGGATTTCTTGCTCTGGAACCGGATGTCAAGGCTTTGCAGGACGATTTTATGAAAAGGGGTATACAGCTTGTCATAGACGGCGCAGATCATGACTTTATAAAAAATATGCTTGAAACCGAGCTTGATTTTATAAGGGAAAGGCATAAGGTCGGCAGAGAAATATTTAACGCTCTCGGCACTTATGCCCCGGCTTTCGGCATTATAGGCACGGTCTTGGGCATGATCTTAATGCTTTCTTCAATAGACGATGTGGCCCAGGTGCCCAGAAGAATGGCTCTTGCTCTGGCTGCCGCCTTTTACGGACTCGGCAGCGGTTACTGGCTTTTTTTGCCTATGGCAGGCAAACTTAAACTGAGATCCGAAGAGGAGCTTTTCGTTAAGGAAATAATAATAAGGGGCGTGCTTTTGCTTCAAAGCGGAGCGACGCCGGGCGTAGTTGAAGCCAATTTGAAAGCCTATCTTGAGCCCTCAAAGAGAAAGCCCATAGCCAAGGAAGGGGAGAACGCCTGATGGCTGTGAAAGTTAAAAATATGATACCGGAGGATGACCCGAGGGTCGCCCCTATAGGCCATCCAGCGCCGCCCTGGATGGTAAATTACGCTGATTTAATGACCGAGCTGGTCTGTTTTTTTGTCATTTTGTACGCTCTCAGCGCTGCGCTTAACAAGAATGTTCAAAACGCCGCTCAGCAGATAAAAGAAATGATGGAAAAGGGAGAAATGTCCGGCCATGTGGAAGTGAACAAGGAAGGGCTTAAGATAACTCTTGAGGAACAGGGAGAATTGCCCTTTTTTGAAAGCGGCCGCGCTGATTTGACATCTGAGATGGCGGAAAAAATAGACAAGATATACCCAATACTGAAAAATCTGTCTGAAAAAAACGAAGTTATAGTTGAAGGCCATACCGACAATATACCTATAGCGACAAGACAGTTCGCTTCCAATTGGGAGCTGTCAACGGCGAGAGCTACAAGCGTTGTAAGGCATATTCTTGATATGGGCTTTGACCCGAAAAAGATTTCTGCCATAGGCTACGGCGAGTACAGGCCTGTGGTTGAAAATGATACGCCTGAACACAGGAGAAAAAACAGGCGGGTGGTCTTTTTCGTCAAAATGACATCCGACTCCCAGAGCAAAAAGAAGGAAGGCAAAGATGAAAAATAAAAAAATTGCAGGAGTTTTAATATTGTCAATTGTTTCCTCTTTTTTCTCTTCCTGCCTTAGTTCAACAAAAGCTTTAAAAGTGGTTGATTATACCGATAAGAGGGTGACAGACCTTATACTTACCAAAAGAGTTATAGGCAAAAGAGACTGGCTTTTCTTTTCAACGACCAAAATGAGCCTTTTTCTTGAGGGAAATATACAGGGCACGGTTACCGATTATTACGGCAATCCGATAGAGGGCATCACAGTAAAAGCCGTGGCTGAAGCCGGCAGCAAGGAAGTGAATATGGAAGATAATCTCAATCCGGCCGAAGAAAGCGCCGTCTCTTTTGTGAATCTGACATTTACGCCCGGTCTTTCTGACAGTCAGGGGCTTTATAAGGTCAAATTTTCTCTTCCCGTAGTTGATAAAGAAGTGGATGTAAGGGGAAAACTGATTTATAATCCCGGCTGGGAGCAGCAGAAATTGAACCTCGGCAAAACTTATGAGCCGCAATTAAAACAGAGCTCATTCAGGATCTATTACAATATGGACACGGGTTTTTTGGCTTTCGGAGAAGGCGTGCGGCCTGTGATAGTTCAGCCCGTCGGCGAAGGCCAGGGCAGGATGAAAACTTTGCCAGGGGCCAATCCGCCCGCTCAGAAAACGCAGGAAACCGCTCCAGCCAATGAGACAAAAAGCAATAATAATGCTCAGCCGGCGGCAGGGGAAGACGATATTTTCAAGGCCTTTAATTTTTGATTGATTTAAGTCAAAGCGGCAGATTTGAAAAAGATGTACTCTTTTTGAATGTTTAAGGGGGCCCTATGGACAAGATTTTAATAGTGGAAGACGATATAGCCTTATCGCAGGTTATTCAGGCTTATCTTGAGAAAAAGGGCTGCATTGTAGCCAGCACGCTTGACGGCGAACATGCCTTGAGATGGCTGGGCGAGATAGACAAGCCGGACCTCATACTTATAGATATCGGCCTGCCGGATATGGACGGGCTTGAGCTGTGCAGGAAAATAAAAAATAATTTGAGCACAAGGAAAATACCGGTGATAATTCTGACCGGCCGGGAAGGCAATGAAAACAGGATAAAGGGGACACTGGACTGCAAGGCTAATCTCTATCTTAATAAACCCATTGAGTTTGAACAGCTTTACGGCGCTATAAAAAGCCTCATAGAAAAGTACAGAGAGGAACAGAGCATACTCAGGGGCATTTACGAAAAGAACGGTAACATAGACCCGCCGGGAAAAAAGCTCAGACCTTAAAATTTCCGGATTACGACTTGGCTTCTTCTATCAATTTATCAGGATATCCTATCGGAGCGATTTTAAGCCTGCCTATGTTTTTTTGAGCATGAGCGGCCATAAGTCCTGTCTTCGGCAGCCCGAAAGTGACGGTCAGCGCGGCCTTTACAAAAACTCCGCTGTGATGGCCTGTATCAGGATTAAGCCCTGAGGGTAGGTCTGCTGCTATGATAGGCTTTCCCGTTTTGTTCATTATCTGTATAAGCCTTTTCACAATGCCGGCGGGTTTGCCCAAAGCGCTTATGCCGAGCAGGGCGTCTATGAATAGATCATAATTTCCGCTTTCTTTTTCTATCTGAGGCAGGCTTTCAGGAGCGGCCAGAACTATGTCAATGCCGGCCTCTCTGGCTTTGCTTATATTGTCAGCGGTCAATTTGCCGTATCCGTTTTCAGAAGGGGAAACTATATATATCCTGACTGAAGCGCCTGCCTGTTTCAAATATCTGGCGCAGACAAGCCCGTCTCCACCGTTATTGCCTCTTCCGCACATGACTGAAATATTCATTTTTTCCGGAGTTTTATTTAAAACATCTGCGGCAAAAGAGATCGTTTCAGCGGCCAAAGCCTTGCCGGCATTTTCCATTAATGTTTCCGGCGCAATGGAATATCTTGAAGAGGCGGCCATGTCTATTTTCTTCATTCTTTCAGCCGTAACCACAGGCAGGCCTTCGTATATTTTTATTTGAGGTATCTTCGACATTTCAGTTAAGCATTTCAGACAGCCAGTAAACGGAATACATCATGGCAAGCAGAGACAGAGCGCAGGCCAGAATATAAGGCGCTGAAAAGGAGATTATCGCCATCTTATATCTTACGGAAAAGGCTTCTTTTATAAGTTTCAGTCTTAGAAAGACTATGCCTGAAAATACCGCAAGGAAAATAGGTAATAGCGGTAAATCCATAAACTTGCCTATGAATATCAGAGGAGGCAGGAAAAGCCACAGGAAATGCGCAAAGCCGAACAAATAAAACAGCGCCGAGGGCGAGCCCTTATAGCCCAGCATATCAAGAAACAGCGCTGTTACCGCGCTTTCGCCGTAATTGAGCATAATAGCTATGGCGAAGAAAAATAAAAACGAAATATATGAGCCGGCGGCCGCCTCAGACAGGCGCAGAGATATGAACAGAGAAAATATTCCTGCGGTATAGCCCCAAAAACCGATCTTTCTCAACGTCTTTTCATCGGCTAAAAGCGGCTTTGCGTTTTCAAAATAGTCGTTTAAGCATCCAAGCATATCGCCTCAAAAACCTGCCCAGCGGTATTCCAGAAGCGGCTGATTCAATGAAGCTGACGGAAAAAGGGAAAGCTTGGAATCAAGCGAGGTGAACAATTCCTCAAGCGAATATTTCCTGCCCCTTATTATCTGAGGATTGCTGCCAAGGCCGCCCAGCTGTCCGGCAAGGTCAACGGCATCCTGAAAATCGCCGAGCTTATCCACCAGGCCGGCTTTCAAGGCCTGCTTGCCGGTAAATATTCTTCCGTCAGCCAGCTCTTTAAGCTTTTCCCTGTCAATTTTTCTTCCTTCAGCCACAGCGTCAAAAAAAGATTCATATGAATCATTTATCATTGCCTGAAGCAGATTTTTCTCCTCAATTGACATTTCTCTGGACATTGAGCCTATATCCTTGAATTTACCCGACTTTATGGCCTCGGATTTTATTCCGACTTTTTTGAAAAGGCCTTCTATATTGCTTACATTGAATATGACGCCTATGGAGCCGGTTATGGTGCCGGGATGGGCCACTATCTTATCGCAGGCCGCTGCTATATAGTAGCCGCCGCTGGCAGATACTTCGCCGAATCTTGCCACAAAAGGCTTATTGTGGCTTTTTTTAGCCTTTAGTATTGCTGAATATATTTCCTGGACGGCCCCGACAGAGCCGCCGGGAGAATTTATATCAAGGACTATGGCCTTTATATTTTTGTCCTCGGAGAATTTTTTTATTTTTGAAGCGATGAGCTGGCTTCCCTTCTCTACAAATGAGGAGCCGGAGTCCTGGTATATCGCCCCGTACACAGGTATTACCGCAACGGCATATTTTTTGCTTAATGAAGAGGTCAGCTTTTCTTTGTCCTTTTGAGAAGCGGCATTGTCCTGCCTGTAGATAAGGATGAAAGCCGGAATAAGAGAAACGGCATACAGCATTGTGAGGGCCATCAGCCATAATTTCGCTTTATTTATTTTCTGTGTCCCGGGCTGTTCAGGTTTTTGAACATTTTCCTGCGCGTTCTGATTGGAAAAATCTGATTGTTCCATAAGGCCTCCGCGGGCTTTTCTTTAGAGAATATTATAACATAATAAGGGTTTGCCGGGATTTTATATAATCTTATTATGAAAAGGGCTGTTGTCGCCATGAGCGGAGGCGTAGATTCCTCGGTGGCTTGCGCGATTTTGAAAGAAAAAGGCTTTGATGTCGTGGGCATAACATTGAGATTTTTTTCCACTTCGCAGCAGGTTTCATGCTGCGGCGCGCAGGAAAGCGCGGCGAAGGCAAGACAGGTTTGTCAGACGCTGGGGATAAGGCATTATCTCAAGGACGCCAGAGCTTTATTTAAAAAGGATGTAACAGACAATTTTATATTGCAATATCTCTCCGGGAAAACGCCAAACCCTTGCGTGGAATGCAACAGAAGCCTGAAGTTTAATTACCTTTTTTCAATAGCGGCCGGGCTTGGAGCGGATTATCTGGCCACAGGGCATTATGCTATCATCAAAAATGCCGATGACGGGCCGGGACTTTTCAGAGGAAGAGACCCGCTGAAAGATCAAAGCTATTTTCTCTACTGCATAAGAAAGGAGTTTCTCGGCAGGATAATTTTCCCCCTGGGCGATATGGAAAAGAGAGAAACAAGGGAAATAGCAGGGCGTTTCACTCTGCCCAATGCCAGAAGTGCAGAGAGCAAGGATATATGCTTTATACCCAAAGGCGATTACAGATTGTGGCTTAAGGAAAACGGTATGGCTGACAATATTCCGGGTTATATAAAGGACGACAGCGGAAAAATACTTGGGCGCCATAACGGATTTTTTTATTTCACTATCGGTCAAAGAAAAAATCTCGGCATTTCTTCGTCTTCAAGGCTTTATGTGAGCGAAATAAAACCGGAGACTAATGAGGTCATAGTCTCAACGCTGGACAAGGCTATGTTTTCCGGCTGCAGAATTGCAAATCTTAACTGGCTTGGGCCTCAAAAGCCGCAGGGCGAATTTTCTGTGCAGATAAGATACAGGCATAAGCCCTGCCGCTGCGAACTGAAGAAAGACGGAGACGGCTTTCTTGTCTCTTTTGAAAAAAAACAATTTGCCGCCGCGCCCGGCCAGTCCGCGGTTTTTTATGAGGGCGACAGGGTATTGGGCGGCGGAATTATAGACGAAACATTCAGATAATAGAGGAGAGAAGATGAAAAAAATAAATTTGGCAATTATTTTCGGCGGCCAGAGCCTTGAACATGAGGTCTCTTTGGAGTCGGCCAAATCCGTATATAACCTGTGCATCAGCTCTGAAAGGATAAATCCGGCGCTTATTTATATAAATAAGAAAGGCGAATGGTTTCTGGCCGGGAAAGATTTTTTCAAAAACGGGAAAGCCGGCGAAAAGGCGATATGCGATTTTTCAAAAGGCCTTGTTTGCGGAAGAAAAACTCTCAATATTGACGCCGCCTTTTCTCTTATACACGGCAATACAGGCGAAGACGGCAAGCTTCAGGGGCTGCTTGAGCTCCTGAAAATTCCCTATGTCGGATGTTCAGTTATGGCCAGCGCCGTTTCAATGGACAAAATGCTTACCAAAACTCTGGCCTCACTCAACGGCGTGCCGGTTCTGCCGGATATTCTTGTTGAGAGCGGGGACCTTAAAAATTTTTCTTCCGTAAAAAAACAGGCCGCCGGACTCGGCTATCCTGTTTTTGTCAAGCCCAATACGCTCGGCTCTTCGGTAGGCGTAAGCAAGGTGAAAAACGAAAAAGAGCTTTTGCCGGCCCTTAAAAAAGCCTTAAAAGATGACAGACAGGTTCTGATAGAAAAAGGAGTTGATAAAGCAAGAGAAATAGTTTGCGGGCTGCTGGGCGATTATAATGACGTTTCAGCTTCCCCATGCGGCGAGGTGAGAGTAAAGGGCGGCCATGAATTTTACGATTACAGCGCCAAATATCTTGACGACAACGGCATGGAGCTTTTGATACCGGCTCCTGTTTCAAAGGAAAGCGAAAAAAGAATAAGAGATTATGCTTTAAGAGTTTTTAAGGCCATAAAGGGTTACGGGCTGGCCAGAGCCGATTTCTTTATCAATCCGCAAAATGAAAAAGAGATATACTTTTGCGAGATAAATGTTATACCGGGTTTTACCTCTCACAGCCTTTATCCCCGTCTTTGGGAAAGAGGCGGAATAAAGCCGGTAAAACTGGTTGAAAAGCTGGTTTCTCTTGCGCTTAAAAAATGAATAAGTCAAAAATAACAATGGATTTTTTCAATAAGTTTGAGCAGGCTTTGAAAGGCGGGGATTTGTTCAGGAAAAATAAGCCTGCGCTTCTGGCCGTTTCCGGGGGCCCCGATTCCATGGCCATGCTTTACTGTTTCGCCAGGAAAGGCCGCAAGGCTATAGCAGCTCATTTTAACCACGGCATAAGGGGCGCCTTTGCAGACAGGGATGAAAAATTTGTAAAAAAGGCCTGTTCTGAATTGGCAATTCCTTTTGTTTGCGGTAAAGCCGATGTGCCTTCTCTGGCCAAAAAAAGAAGGGAATCTGTGGAGCAGGCGGCCAGAAAAGAACGTTACGCTTTCCTGGAAAAAACGGCCCTAAAATACGGCTGTCTCGTGATTTGCACTGCTCATCACAGCGATGATAATGCCGAGACCTTTCTTATAAATCTTTTAAGGGGGAAGGATTTGAAGGGGCTTGGCGGGATTCCTGTTAAAAGGGAAATGAAAAGCGGAGTTTGCGTTTTCCGCCCTCTTCTGGGTATGTCAAGAAAGGAAATAGAGCTTTTCCTCAAGGCAAATAAAGTTGATTCTGTGAAGGACGAGACGAATGAGGATGAAGAATATTTAAGAAACTGGATAAGGATCAAGCTTCTTCCTGTACTTGAAAGCAAACAGCCCAAAATACGCGAACATATAACTTGCCTCAGCGGGCAGATTCGGCAATTGTTGAACCCAGGCAAAAAAAGATAGAATAATGTAATTAAAAGCGCCCTTAATTGCCGGCTCTATTTGGAGAATTTATGGAAAGTAAAGAGATAAGAAAAAGTTTTCTTGATTTTTTCGCCCGAAACGCTCATCCTGTAGTGCCCTCAAGTCCGATTATCCCTCAGGGCGACCCCTCATTGCTTTTTACATCGGCCGGCATGGTTCAGTTCAAGCCTTATTATCTTGGGCTTAAAACCGACATGAAAAGGGCCGCTTCATGCCAGAAATGCTTCAGGACCACAGATATAGACAATGTCGGCAAAACAATAAGGCATCTGACCTTCTTTGAAATGCTGGGCAATTTTTCCTTCGGCGACTATTTTAAGAATGAATCTCTCAAATGGGGTTACGAATTCTTGACCAAAGAAATGGGGCTTGACCCTGAAAGACTGTATTTCTCTATTTACAAAGGCGGCATAGCTCCAAGGGATGAAGAAGCAGCTGAAATATGGAAAAAAATACTTCCTTCATCGCTTCATTCTCATATCTTTGAGATGGGCGAGGATAATTTCTGGTCCATGGGCGATACAGGTCCCAGCGGACCCTGCTCTGAAATTTACTATGACAGGGGACCTCAATTCTCGCATAAGGGCTGCGCGGGTCCGGGGTGTTCCTGCGACAGATACATAGAGATATGGAATCATGTTTTTACGCAGTTTGACAGGCAGAAAGACGGCTCATTTTTGCCGCTTCCCAAGAAAAACATAGATACCGGCATGGGGCTTGAAAGACTGACTTTTATAGTTGAAAATAAATTTTCTCCCTTTGAAACCACTTTATTTTACCCGATAGCCGAAGCTTTCCTTAATCTCAATCCCTCGGTAAAGTATGACCATAACAGCCCGGACGTAGCTGTTTTCAGGATTATTTCAGATCATTTAAGAGGCGCCTGCTTTTTGATATCCGAAGGCGTTCTGCCTTCAAATGACGGCCGGGGCTATGTGCTCAGAAGGCTTATAAGGAGGGCGCAGCGTTTCGGCATGGTGGCCTGCATAAAGGGCGCTTTCCTTTATAAACTCGTTGATGCGGCTGCGGGTATTTTCAGCGGAATTTATCCTCAGCTTGAAAAGAACAGGGAGAACATAATATCTTCGCTGAAGTATGAGGAAGAGGGTTTCCTTGAAACTCTTGAAAAAGGCGAGAGATACTTGAACGACATAATTGAAAAAAATCCCTCCGGGATAAGCGGCAGGGACGCCTTCAGCCTTTATGAAACATACGGCTTTCCGCTTGAGCTTACGCGGGAAATAGCCGCCAAAAAAGGCGTTAAAATAGACGAAAAGGGATTTGAGGAAGCAAAAAAAGAGGCGCAGGAGACGGCCAAAAGCGCCTGGAAATCCTCAGGCGAGCAGAACGCTTTTCTCTTTCAGAGAGCGGAAGAAAAGCTTGCCCCGACCATTTTTCTCGGCTATGAAAAATTAAAAGCCGAAAGCGAGGTCTGCGGCATAATAGGAATGAACGGCGAATTGCTTGAGGAAGCAGACGGCGGGAATTGCTGGCTTGCTTTCAAGGAAACTCCATTTTATGCCGAATCAGGCGGCCAGGTCGGCGACAGCGGATATGTATATATAGACGGGAACAAAGCCGCTTCCGTTTTGGACGTTCAAAAGCCGGTTGGGGCGGTTTTCTACCATAAAGCCGAGATACTTTCAAAGATAAGACTTAAAGATAAAGTCATTCTTGAAGTTGACGCATTTAGAAGAAAGAAAATAGCGGCAAATCATACGTCGGTACATCTTATAAACTCGGCTTTGAAGAAAGTCTTTGGAGATTCCGTAAGGCAGGCCGGCTCTCTGGTTAATGATGAAAAATTCCGATTTGACTATACCATAAATAAAAGCCCTTCTGCTGATGAAATTCTGGAAATAGAAAA
>JAJUJA010000092.1 GCA_029267355.1 Elusimicrobiota bacterium
GAGATAAATGCCGGTGCTGCCGAAAAATCAGGATTAAAGGAAGGGCAGAAGCTTGATATTGAAGCCATACCGCCGCAGCAATGCTCTTCCATCATCTCTGAAATAAACTGAACGCCTTATTTTATATAATTACCAGATATGCGATGCGTCATACAAAGAGTAAAAAGCGCCGAAGTTCAGATAAACGGGAGCGTGCATTCCTCAATAGGAAAAGGCCTGCTTGTTCTTCTGGCCGTTGAAAAAGACGACTTGCCGGAAGATTCATTGAAAACAGCCCAAAAAATTTCGCAAATGCGTATTTTCTCAAACAGCGAAGGCAAGTTTGATCACAGCGTAAAAGACATTAAGGGGGAAATTTTGCTGGTATCGCAGTTCACGCTTTACGGCGACGCTTCAAAGGGAAGAAGGCCCGACTTTGCGCGCGCGGCCGGACATCAAAAGGCGCAGGAACTTTACGAAAAAACAAGAGAATCCCTGGAAAAAGAAGGCCTTGCCGTAAAAACAGGCGTCTTTGCGGCTGAAATGCTGGTGAAACTTGAAAATGACGGACCGGTGACCATAATATATGAAACTTAACAAGGATAGACTGCTTGCAAATTTTGTCTCGCTGGCTGCCATACCTTCCCCTTCCTTAAGGGAGGGGAAAGTTTCAAATTTCATATCAAAAAAACTTCTCGCAACAGCTGAAAGCGCCAGGATAGACCAGGCAGGGCTAAAGACAGGCGGTGAAACGGGAAATCTTCTCCTGACCATTCCGGGAAACAGCGCAAAAAAGTCTTTTCTCCTTTGCGCCCATATGGACACAGTGGCTGTAAGCGGCAAAATAAGGCCTGTTATCAGGAAAGACCGGATAACCTCAGACGGAACAACCATACTTGGAGCTGACTGCAAAGCCGGCATTGCCGTTATAATGGAAGCTGTCCTGACATTGAAGGAAAACCGTATAAGCCATCCTCCGCTGGAATTGCTTTTTACCATCAGCGAAGAAAATGCCCTTCTTGGGGCAAAGAACCTTGATACTTCACTTATAAAATCCAGGAGAGGCCTCGTATTTGATAATGAGCAGGATTTTGAAAATATCATAGTGAGAGCGCCTGCGGCTAAAGCCGTGGAAATAAAAGCCCTAGGCAAAGCGGCCCATTCAGGCGTAGCGCCGGAAAAAGGCATTTCGGCCATAAAAGCGGCGGGGCTGGCCTTAAGCAAAATGAAACTTGGAAGACTGGACAGGGAAACTACAGCCAATATAGGCTTCATAAAGGGCGGAGAGGGGATAAATATAATTCCTTCTTTTGCGCAGATGAACGGCGAGATAAGAAGCTTAAGCGAGAAAAAAATAGAAAAAACGGAGAATCATATAAGGAAATGTCTCGCCGCAGCAGTTAAGACATATCCCGGCAGATTAAAGCCGGACTTTGAATTCAGGACCGAAACAAAATTCCCGGCCCTTAATATTTCAGAAGGAGAGAGCATCGTAACCCTTGTTCAGGATACGATGAAGAGCTGCGGTTTTAAGCCAAGACTTTGCGTTTCAGGAGGCGGCACTGACGCCAATGTCCTCTATTCCTGGGGAATAGTAACGCCTATACTTTCAACAGGAATGAAAAATGTTCACACAAATGAAGAATATCTTGATTTAAAGAATTTTTTTGACTGCGCTGACCTAACTCTGGAAATTTTGAGGCGGGCATAGGAGAACTTATGGAGAAAATAAAAAATTTTTTGCAGAAATTCACCGTGATGGAAGGCGCGGTAAGGGAACTGTGGATAATATTTGCGTCCAAAATACTGACAATTCTGGCTTATTCTCTTGTAAATTCAACGCTTGTGCTGTGGCTTTCATCGGATATAGGATTAAGCGACAGAAGCGCAGGTTTTATCATAGCAAGCTGGTCGACGGTTTTGACAATATTTACGGTTATGGTCGGCTCGCTTGTTGACGCAGTCGGAATAAAAAAATCTCTGATAACGGGTTTTTTTCTGGCCGCTTTCGCAAGATTTATAATGGCAATTTTTGCTGTAAAATGGATAGCCCTTCCCTTTGGTCTTCTTCCGCTGGCTTTGGGCGAAGCGCTTCAAACTCCGGTTATGGTAGCGGCTGTAAAAAGATTTTCAAACACAAAACAGAGGTCTATGGCCTTTTCAATTTACTATGCGATGATGAATGTCGGCTTCGCCTTAGCAGGCTGGACCTTTGATAAAATAAGACTTGCCCTTGGCGAATACGGCCATTATGTACTGCCTGTTTTGAATCTGCAGATAAGCACCTATCAGACCATAATTTTTCTGGGCATGCTTTTTACGCTGCCGAATATACTTATGGCATGGCTTTTGATAAGAGACGGAGTTGAAGCGACAGATGAAGGCATCAAGATAGAAAAAGCGGCAAGTAAATATCAGGACAAAACATTTCTTCAGGCTTTTATTCTCTCCTCAAAAGACGCCATGTCGGAATGGTTCAGGATATTTTCCGGCTTATGGACTCAGCCCAGATTCTATAAGTTCCTTGCCTTTTTCGGACTTGTGGTATTTACCAAACTGATACTTTACCATATGTACTACACCTTCCCTAAATTTGCCATAAGAGAGCTTGGCGAAGGCGCTCCGGTAGGGAGGATATTCGGCACGCTGAATGCCGTTATCGTGATAATATTTGCGCCCTTGATAGGCGCTTTAACGCAGAAATTCAGCGCTTATAAAACGGTCATAATAGGCACTTCAATAGCCGCTTTTTCAGTTTTCCTTCTGGCAGTAAATCCGGCTGTTTTTTCCGGGCTGGCCAATGGTTTTTTAGGCAGAGCAATAGCGGCCTGGCTGGATATAGAAGGTTCGGTAAATCCTCTTTACTGCGCCATAGTGCTTTGCGTAATACTTTATTCAATAGGCGAATCTTTTTACTCTCCGAGATTATATGAATATCCCGCCGCCATAGCGCCGAAGGGGCAGGAGGGCTCTTATCTGGCCCTTTCAATGCTGCCTTATTTTTTTGCCAAATTCTTCGTCGGGACTCTCTCCGGCTTTCTGCTTGAAAAATACTGCCCGGCGCAGGGGCCGAGAAACTCGCAAATGATATGGCTTATAGTGGCAGGCATGGCTTTATTGACTCCTTTGGGTCTTATCGTGTACAGGAAATATATAAAAGTAGAAGAAGCCGGCAGAGATGAATAATCCTTCAGAATGTTCACTCTATAGCGCCCGTGGTGAAATGGATATCACATGAGCCTCCGAAGCTTATATTGCAGGTTCAATTCCTGTCGGGCGCAATACACATGCTTATAAAGATGAAGCGTCTTCCTGCCGGTTTGCGCGTATTGCGATGGGAAAGGATTAATTTGTAATATATGAAAATGAGTAAATCAGGATGGTGAACATAATGGATATATACTCTCAACTTAAACTTACAGCCTCAAAATATCCCAAAAAAACTGCCTTTGTTGACGGCGAAAAAAGATTTACCTTTAACGATATCCTTCATTACAGCGACAGATGCGCCGAAATGTTCTGGCAATTAGGCATAAGAAAAGGCGACGCCGTGGCCATAGCTTTAAGGAATTCAGCTGAGTTCATAATAGCTTATATGGGCCTGAGCAAGCTGGGAGCCGTGTCCGTGCCCATAAATTTCATGATATCAAAGCAGGACGAGCTGCTTTATATACTTGAAAACTCCAGATCCAAGGGAGTCATAACCGAGCAGGATTTTCTCAAAAACTATGAGGATTTGCCTGAAAAACTCTCTGATTTGAAGTTCATACTTTCAACCAACTCATCCGCGGGCAAAGTGCATAATTTCTGGACTTATATGAAGCACAGCCATCATCATTCTCAGGCGGACAAAGTCTGGGCTGACCCTGAAGATGTAGCGTCCATACTTTACACTTCAGGCACCACAGGGCACCCTAAAGGCGTTCTGCTCACCCACAAAAATATGCTTGAAAACGCCAAGGCGGCCATAGACATAATAAAGCCTTCCGATAAAGAAGTTTTTATGGCTCTGCTTCCCATGTTTCACACTCTTTGCTGGACAGCCAATGTAATAATACCTATCGTACTTGGAGCCAAAACATTGATAGTGAGGAACATAACGCCGCCGAAGCCATGGCTTACAGCTATGGGCAAAGAAGGCGTAACCATAATGATAGCCGTGCCTCAAATATACGGCGTTCTGGCCAAAGAGGCCAAAGGTTTCAAGAAGATATTCCTTAAGTACTGGGCATTCAGAAAGGTATGGCTGGCAGTATCCGGTGCAGCGCCGCTGAACAAGACGATAATACACGCTTTTGACAAGGCCTTCGGCCTGAAGATATGCGAGGGGTACGGCCTGACGGAAACAAGCCCGGTAGTTACGATAACCCCGCCTCAAAAGATAAAGCACGGCTCAGTCGGAAGGCCTCTGCCAGGAGTCAATATAAAACTTATAGACGAAAACGGCAATGAAATAAAGAACGGACAGCCGGGAGAGATTTGCGTTAAAGGCCCCAATGTGACAAGGGGATATCACAAGAATGAAAACGCCACTTCCGAGCTTTTTACAAAAGACGGCTGGCTGAAAACCGGGGATATAGGAATCATAGATGAGGACGCGTTGACACGGACGTTCATGCTTGCACCAAAATTAACCAGTCCTTTCCCTACCATCGCCCCTCACC
>JAJUJA010000124.1 GCA_029267355.1 Elusimicrobiota bacterium
CAAAGATTTTCAGGTGCCGGGTGAAAAGTATTATACTCCCAAAAAGATAAAGCTGAACGGCATGGCGGCCTATGACTTTATTCAGGACACTTTCAAATATGTCCCTCCGGATGCCGTTAACCCTTTAAAGAAAGAGATAAGGGTAAGAAAGATTTTAATACCCTGCGGGAAGGGCGGCTTTTTTGTGCTGGAGCTTAATACGCCTTTGCCGTCATATAAGGAAAACAATTCAATATTTGAAAAATCCGTTAAAACGTTCAAAGCTCTGATATAAGAACACCATTTGAAAGAAGCAGGTTTTTTGTTGACAAATAGTTTAGTATTTGCTAAACTACTAAATATGAAGCTGAATTCTAAAGCCCTTGAAAAAGCCAGAAAGATTTCCGTGATACTTGACAGCCTTTCATCGCCGACAAGGCTTATGATAACATGTATGCTCATAAAGGGCGAAAAAAATGTTACCGAGATACTTGCTAATATAGGAACAAGCAAAGGCAATATTTCGCAGCATTTGAGAATACTGTCTTCAAACGGGATTTTGGACAGCCGCAGAGATGGGAATAAAATTTTTTACTTCATAAAGGACGATAAGATTTCCAAAGTAGTGGCGCATCTTAAGAACCTTTACTGTCCTGACTTTGATTTTTAGTTTTGTTTTAAGGAGGGAAGATGGACTTAAATTCAGTAAAACCCGCAAAAACCGTTGACGCCAGAAGCATGGCCTGTCCGGGCCCGCTTCTTGAAGCTAAGAAAGGCATAGCGCTTGTTAAAGTCGGCGAGGTTCTTGAAATACAATCAGGCGACAAGGGCTCAAGGGAAGATATCCCCGCCTGGTGCGCCAAAACCGGCAATGAGTATCTCGGCCATCTCGAAAAAGACGGCTATGACAGTCTCTATGTTTTGAGAAAAAAATAAAATGAAGGGGCGCTGAAACGCCCCTTATTTTTATGCCTGAAAAAAAACCTAAAATTTTAATAATTACGACAAATCACAGCTCTTATCCCGGAGCCAATGCTGTCGGCCAGGCCAGGCTTTCATACGATTCAAATACCTACATAATAAGAGTCCCTGACCCGGTGATGTTTCCCGAAGATTTTTATATGAAGGCCTTTGAAAAAGGAATAGCCGGGATAATAATAATGTCCAGCGGCTCTGACTGCCCCTATGAAGGAGCCTATGACCGCCTTTCAAAAAGAATACAAAATGTCTACAAGCTTATGAAGGAAAGAAATATAAGCATAAACAGGCTTAAACTTACGACCATTTGCACTGTTTGCAGAGAGGCCTTTCTAAAGGAAATAGCAGATATGGAAAAGGCGGTAAGCGTATGAGCGATACTAAAGAATTTTCCTGCGATACTCTTGTTGTCGGAGCCGGCATAGCGGGAATGCAGGCCGCGCTTGATATAGGCGACGCCGGTTTTAACGTGATAATGGTTGAAAAGTCGCCCAGCATAGGCGGCAAAATGATTTCCTTAAGCAAAGTGTTCCCTACTCTTGATTGCGCCAGCTGTATAACGACTCCGAAAATGGCCGCTTCCTCCCATCACCCTAGGGTCAAGGCTTTTACTTACAGCGAAGTGAAAAATATTTCAAAAACTCAGGCAGGATTTGAAGCGCGGATAATTAAAAAGCCGAGATTTGTTATAGAAAGCGAATGCATTTCCTGCAAGAAATGCGAAGAAGCTTGCCCGGTGCATCTTGAAGACGAATTTGAATACGGGCTTGGCGTTAAAAAAGCCGTATCCATTCCTTTTACAAACGCCATTCCGCAGCTGCCTGTGCTTAATGAAGACAAGTGCATAAGATGCGGCGCCTGCGCCAGAGTTTGCCCGAAGGATTGCATAGATTATCTTCAGAAGCCCGAGGAGATAAACGTAAAAGCTAAAACGGTGATTTTATCCAGCGGCTATGAAATAACCCCTATGACGGCTAAGAAGGAGTACGGCGCCGGCAAGCTGATAAATGTGATTTCTTCGCTTCAGGCGGAGAGGCTTCTTGCTCCTCACGGCCCTTACGGAAAGGTTCTCAGGCCTTCTGACGGCAAAATACCAGATTCAATAGCTTATGTTCAATGCGCCGGTTCCAGAGATGAAAGCATAGGCATTCCCTATTGCTCAAGAGTATGCTGTATGTATGCGGTGAAGCAGGCTATGCTTCTCTCCGGCTCTCTGCCTTTAAGCGAAATCACCATTTACTATATGGACATAAGGGCTTTCGGCAAGGGTTATGAGCAGTTCTACGCTCAGGCCAGAGCCATGGGCATAAATTTCGTAAAGGCCAAGGTGGCCAAAATAACGGAAGATGAAGAGCATAATCCTGTGCTGAGAATAGACAGGCAGGAGGACGGCTCGGTCCCCCAGGAAGTAAAGCATGACCTTGTAGTTTTGTC
>JAJUJA010000045.1 GCA_029267355.1 Elusimicrobiota bacterium
CTCCGAGTTTTTGCCGGTTTTTATTTCATAGCCGGCATAAAGGGCGAGATCTTTTACAGGTTTAACTTTTTTTGCCGAGATGTCATATACTTCAATATTTCCTTTTTGTCTGTTCAGGTAGGCATCCTGTCCCCATGAAAAGGAAAAAAACAAAAGGCAGACGGCGGCCGTTTTTCCCATTTTTCCTCCTTAACTTTTCCTTAATATATCCTTAACCCCAATTGTATATAATATTAACCGATTTTGTAAAATGTTATGTGGAGGCTGCTGTGGATTTTTTCAAGCTGAGATTTGCCAATGTATTTATGCTTTTTGTCATAGGCATATCAATAGGCTTTCTCTGGGGGAAGAGGAATAAGGACTATTCCGCTTCAAAAGACGAATATAGGCCTGTTTACGCTCAGCCGGTTCAGCCTCAGCCGGAAAAAAAATTTCTTATTCCCGGGCAGGAGCAGGGGAAAAATGAAGTCACTCCGATGGACGATGACGAAGAATACCAGCTTTCGGTCATCGGAGAAAATGCCGATGCCGTAAGGCCTGAACCAGAACAGTATGAAGAGCTCCGGGAGAATTCCCGGAAAAATTATGAAGACAACAGCGAATCTTTTTTCGCCTCTCCTTCCAGTTTTTATGGAAAGCAGGTTCAGGCGAAGCTTCAAATGCTGACGGCCAAAAAAACTAAAAACGGCTGGCGGCTTAACTTCGTATATTCAGACTCAGACAGGAATTTAAGCTATCTTTATGTCGATGACCCTGATATGGTTTCAACTGAAAACCCGGATTTCAAGATAGGGTATTACTACAGGATTTCCTTTAAATGCGGGAAAGGCGAACTTAAGGACGGCAACCGCCTTATCTCGATAGAAGCTACAGGGGATAAAACTCCATGGGCCAGCGGAATAAGCGCTATTGAAAGATAGGTCTCATGTCATATTTCTTTATAATAAACCCGAGATCCGGAAAAGAAGAGAATAAGAAGCATCTGTCTGAACATGTTTCGGAAATAGCTTCAAGGAAAAATCTGGTCTGCGAAATCAAATATACCCAGAAGCCTGGGCACGCTTTTGAAATAGCTTTTGAGGCCTTGAGCTCAGGCTTTAAAAAAATAATAGCCGTCGGAGGCGACGGAACCATAAGAGAGATAGCGGCCTGCCTTCTCGGAAAGGACGCTGCATTGGGCGTAATACCGATGGGTTCCGGAAACGGCTTTGCAAGAAATGTTTCAATTCCGCTGGATATTAAAGATGCGCTGATAACTGTTTTTGAAGGGAAAGAAAGGGCTGTTGACGCCGGGCTTTGCAACGGGGAAATTTTTCTGTGCTCCTGCGGCTTCGGCGTTGACGCCGTCATAGCTGAAAAATTCAATACAGGCGTACACGGCAGAGGCCTGCTGCCTTATTTTACCGCAGGAGCGAAGGCCCTGCTGTCTTACAGGCCGAAACTGACAAGACTCAAAATGAAGGACGGCAGCTTCAGAGATTTTTTCCCTTTGCTTGCCGCTGTGATGAATGGCAGACAATACGGCGGCGGGGCGATAGTAAATCCTGACGGGCTTATAGACGACGGAGTTCTGGAGTTCGTGTCCATAAATAAAATGAATTTTTTTTCAATCGCAGCAAATTTACCTTCCCTTTTCAGTGGGAACATAAACAAAAAAGATTTTGCTTGCTTTATACCCGTAAAAAATGCGGAAATCTTCATCGGCAGAAACTCTGTATTTCATCTGGACGGAGAACATTTTATCTGCGAAAGCGGAGTTCTTAACATTTCTGTATTAAACAGGGCTCTGAGAGTTATAACCGTTTAGAAATGAATTCTCCAGGATTTCTTTTTGAAGAAAAAGACGGAGGCCTTTTATGCAAGGCCTGCCGGAGACGCTGTTTTATAGCCGAGGGGAAAAGCGGATTTTGCGGACAGAGAAAAAATATTTCATCAAAACCTGTTTATCCCCGCGGGCTGATTTCCTGCGCAGCCTTGGACCCTATAGAAAAAAAACCTTTTTATCATGTGCTGCCGAAAAGCGTTACTTTCTCCTATGGCGGCTTCGGCTGCAATTTTTCATGCCTTTACTGCCAGAATCACTGCATATCAAAGCCTTCGGGTTATGTAGAGAAAATTTCAATTACCGCTGAACGGCTCATAGACTCCGCTGTAAGCGAAAAGACATCCATATTGGTATCAACTTATAATGAACCCACCGTTTCAGCCGAGTGGAATGCGGAAATTTTTTCTATGGCCGTTAAAAAAATAAAAAACCTGAAAATAGGACTTGTCTCAAACGGATATTTTACCGAAGAAACCCTCTCACTGTGGGACAGAATTGATTTTATAAATATAGACCTTAAAAGTTTTAACTCTGATACGCATAAAAAACTCACCGGAGCGCATCTTGAAGGAGTCATAAAATCAATAGAGCTTTGCATTAAAAAGGGAATCTGGATAGAGCTTACCACATTGATAGTGGAAGGTATTAATGATTCTGAAAAAGAAATTTCCGAAGCCGCCTCTTTCATAAGATCCCTCTCATGCGAGATACCGTGGCATATAACCGCTTACAGGCCGGCATATCTTATGTCCCTGCCTCCAACTAGGCCGGCCGCCTTATCAAGGGCGATTTCAATAGCAAGGCAGGCAGGGCTCAGGCATGTTTACGGAGGAAATGTCAGCGGCGAAAATTTCGGAGACACTTTTTGTCCGTCCTGTTCAAGAAAAGTTTGTGAAAGAAAGAATTATCTTGAAATTAAAAATCTTATGAGCGGGGGTAAATGTCCGTATTGCGGTTATCTTCTCAAAGGGGTATGGGAATGAGCCGCATTCTCTTTGGCGGACAGCAAATGAAGCGAAGAAGCCAGCATTACGATAAGGGCGCCGAGCCAGAGAAGGGAGTAGTCTCTCAGCTCGGTTTTTTTGACTATGGAATTTATGAAAAATATTGAAACTGCGCAGGCATCTGCCAGATAAAGAAAAAAGTAGACTGAATTTCTAGCTTTACGGCTTAGAAAGTCAGAAAATAAAAATTGCCCGGCCCCTAAAAAACAAAAAAGAAAAAATACCTTCGGCGCCAGTCTCGCCTGCGCGGACAGCAGGTAGTATTCGTTTCCTTTCAATTTTTCAATTATTAAGCTCAGCAGATCGCCGGCCCAGACGGCCGAAAAAAGAGCCGCCGTGAAGATAAGGACTTCCGCCCAGCAAAGAAAGATAAAAAAAACTGCAGATTTTGCCGAGAATAAATTCTTAACGGTCATAAAATTTGTCCAGAAAACGCGGATCTTCCTGCCAGTTCTTTGTGCATTTAACGTTTAAAAAAAGGCTGACTTTTTTGCCAAGAAAATTTGATATTTTTTTGCCGAATTCTCTCTCAGCCTTTTTATTGATTTTCCTTTCTGCCCTATGATTATAGGCTTATGATTTTCTCTGGATACATGGATGTCGGCATGTATTTCTCCAAGGGGAGAATCCTCTTTAAAGTATGTTACTTCAACGGCGCAGCTGTAAGGTATTTCATCTGAATAATTTTCAAATATTGTCTCCCTTATCAGTTCCTGCGCAAAAAAACGCTCCCATCTGTCCGTAAGCTGCTCCTGAGGATAATAAGGGGGGGAGAAAGGCAGCATATCTATAAGTTCTTTTCTCGCCGTTGATAGATTTTCTCCGGTTTTAACTGAGATGCGGAAAATTTTGTCAAACTTAATCATAGAGGAGAGAAAATTTTCGCTTTCCTCAATTTCCTTTTGAGAATAAATGTCTATTTTGTTTATCAGAAGCGCGCTCTTCCCCTTTACGCCGAGAGAGGAGAAAAAATCAGATTTCGGCTTAAGTTTTGCCGGAGACGGTTCTGCCATAAGACAAAATACATCGGCGTCCTGAAAAACGGCTCTTTTTGTTTCAAAAGTCATTTTTTTTTCAAGGAGATTTTTAGGCTTTATAAGGCCTGGTGTATCCACTATCACCGCCTGATAGTTTTTGCCGTTAAGGACGGCTTTTATGTGTTCCCTTGTCGTTTGGGGTTTGGGAGAAACAGCCGATAGTTTGGTCTGAGCCCAGGCGTTAAGCAGAGAGGACTTGCCGCAGGAAGGCAGGCCGGCTAAACATATGAAACCGGCCCTGAAGCCCTTTACCTGGAAGTCAGAGGATTGGTCCATAAGGGGAGTTGAGTGTTTTTATCCGTCTTTCTTACTTTCGGCGTGCCGGTCAATTCCTGTATGAAAACTTCGCAGCTGTAGACGATTGTGCCGGCCATAAGATGCCCTCCGCAAGCCTGTCCGTTCGGGTCTGAAAACATTATGTGATTGTGAAGCATGGGCTTGTCGTCAAAAAGGCTTATATTGCCTGAGAGGGAAAGTATTTCAAGCTCCTTTTCCAGAACTATCTTTGAATACTTTTTGTTTTTCTGGTCATAAATGCCGAAAGTGGCTTTGCTCACCGCCCCTATTGCCGAAATCGTGCCGCATTTTATTTGATTGTGATGACAAAAATACTGAAGCGCCTGGAGAAGATCTTCTCCCTTGGCAATGCTGAACATGAATGATCTTCCCAGAAGATAGGGTTTTTCGCCGTTGTCGGACATTTCTGCCTCCGCAATTTTGAATTAAAAGGATATTTTAGCAAATTTTTATCCCGCTTTCACCTGATTTAATCGGCAGCCTAAAATATATATAATATTCTTGTCAGAAGCTGAATCAAGGGAGGAAAAATGCCGGTATCCTACAAAGAGCTTGGTTTTGTTAATACTAAGGAAATGTTTGCAAAGGCGATGCAGGGCGGCTATGCCGTTCCGGCCTATAACTTCAATAATATGGAACAGCTGCAGGCGATAATAACGGCTTGCGTGCGCTCAAGATCTCCTGTGATACTTCAGGTTTCAAAGGGAGCCAGAGACTATGCCAACTCCACGCTTTTGAGATGGATGGGCAAGGGCGCCATAGAGATGATGAAGGAAATGAAAGAGGGGCCTGTTCCTGTCGCTCTGCATCTCGATCACGGCGATTCTTTTGAGCTTTGCAAGTCATGCATAGACAGCGGTTTTTCCAGCGTAATGATAGACGGCTCTCATCTGCCTTATGAGGAAAATGCGTCCCTTACAAAAAAAGTTGTGGAATATGCGCATCAATACGACGTTACTGTGGAAGGAGAGCTGGGCGTTCTGGCAGGCATAGAGGATGAAGTTCAGGCCGAGCATTCTCATTACACAGACCCGGCCCAGGTTGAAGATTTTGTCAAAAAAACCGGCGTTGATTCGCTGGCTATTTCCATAGGAACAAGCCACGGCGCCTATAAGTTCAAGGTTAAACCGGGCGAGAGTGTGCCTCCTCTCAGGTTTGACATACTTGAGCAGGTTGAAAAAAGGATACCGGGTTTCCCCATAGTTCTCCACGGGGCTTCATCTGTTCTGCAGGACTACATAAAGATGATAAACCAGTACGGCGGGAAAATGGACAATGCTGTGGGAATACCCGAAGAGCAGCTTAGAAAGGCCGCAAAATCAGCTGTTTGCAAAATAAACATAGACTCTGACGGAAGGCTGGTTATGACGGCCATTATCAGAAAGATTTTTTCCGAAAAACCTTCCGAATTCGACCCGAGGAAATATCTCGGGCCAGCCAGGGAAGAGCTTGTAAAGATGTACATCTCAAAGAATGAGACAGTGCTCGGTTCTGCCGGCAGATATTGAAGCTGAATGACCGATATGATCAGAGTATTGCTTGCCGGGACAAATTATTTTGTCCCGGCTTATCTTTCCCTGTCTTTACTTTTCAGGATTTTTCTGCTTTATTATTCAGCAAGGCCTTTGCTTCTGTGGCTTCCTTCTCTTCTGGCAGGTTTATTTAATGACCTGGGAATAGCGTTTGTAATATCTTCAGTCTTTTTTTTCATCAGAAGAACAAAAATCCCGGGCCGGAGCAGGAAACTCTTTTTCTCATTTGCATGGCTTTTTTTCTTTTCTCTATTCTTTCTTTTTTGCGTGGAGTACTTCTTTTTTGAAGAATTTAACTCAAGGTTTAATTCTGTTGCCGTTGATTATCTGATTTATCCGACTGAGGTATTCGTCAATATATGGGAAAGTTATAATGTGCTCCTGATTTCCGCTCTTTGTCTTATATTCTCATTTTTGCCCTCTTTTCTTTCGCTCAAATACTACTATGATGTTCCTGCGAAAACTGATAAGAAATTGCCTTCGCTTTTTTATTTCTCGGCGGGATTTTTTTTCTCCCTTGTTTCAGTTGTAATGCCCTTGAATTTCACTCGCGACAGAATAGCTTCAGAAATAGCAAAAAACGGACCTGTTTCTTTTTTTTATTCCGCCTATTCCCATAATCTCGATTATGAAGCTTTCTATTCGGTGATGGAGACGGATAAGGCATTTGAAAAAGCCAGGGAAATCATATTTCTTAAAAATGAAAAGCCCTCTCTGAATCCTGCCAGGCCTGTAGAAAGATTAGTTTTCTCAAAAGATGCTGAAAGAAAAATGAATGTAATGGTTTTCGTGCTTGAAAGTTTCGGCTCTGAATTTGTGGGAGCACTCGGCGCATCGCCTTCATATACCCCGGAGTTTGACGCCATGTCCAAAGAAGGCCTGTTATTTTCAAATATTTTTTCAACCGGCAACAGAACCGTCCGGGGGCTGGAGGCCGTTTTGACCGGATTCCCTCCGCTGCCGGCTGAGTCAATAGTAAAAATGAAATTTTCAGCCAATATAGTTTCCCTGCCTCAATTGCTCAAAGAAAAAGGCTATGTCAATTACTTCGTTTACGGCGGCAGGGGAATATTTGACAATATGAAGCCCTTTGCTTTGAGGTATGGATTTGATCATTTCATAGAACAGAAAGATTTCAAAAACCCGTCTTTCAAGACAATATGGGGCGTTTGCGATGAGGATATTTTTGAAATGTCATTATTGAAGGCAAGACAGGCTTATCTATCAGGAAAGCCGTTCTTTTTTCTGACCCTCTCTGTTTCAAACCATAAGCCGTATACATATCCGGAAGGCAGAATTCCTGAAAACCCTGCCAGAAAAAAAAGAGTTTATGCCGTAAAGTACAGCGACTGGGCTTTGGGCAATTTCTTTAAGAAGGTCAAAAAAGAAGATTTTTACAAAAATACCCTTTTTGTCTTTATAGCCGATCATGGTGCCAGAGTTTACGGCAGCCAGGAAATTCCCGTAAAATCATACAGAATCCCTCTGCTTATCGCGGGTCCCGGTATCACAAAAGGCGTAAATAGCGTTCTCGGCTCAAGCGCCGATTTGCCTTCCACGATAATGCAGCTTCTTAATTTCTCATATAAAAGTCCTTTCTTCGGCAAATCTCTTTTGGCGCCGGCCATTTACAGATGGGTTCCTTTGAATCATAACCGCTCATGCGGTTATTATGACGGGGAAGATCTTATAGTTTTAGGCCTGAATAAACGTAATTCATTTTATAAAAAGCTTGAAGGCCTCAATATGATTGCGATAGATGAAAATAAGGCCGACAGGGAAAAAAAAGAAAGAGCCATATCCATTTTCCAGACAGCATGGGAAACATACAAGAGAGGCTTATGAAAAATAAGGTTTATGACGCCGCTATTTTAGGCGCAGGCGCAGCCGGGCTTGCTGCAGCCTGTAAGCTCTCGGCTGAAGGTCTGAGCGTGGCCTTGATAGAGAAAAATCACAGGGTCGGCAGGAAAATCCTCTCCACAGGCGCCGGCAAATGCAATATTTCTAACAGAAACATAAGCGCCGATGATTATATATGTTCCGATAAGGAGAAACTTTCCGTCATTTTTAAGAAAATTGCGCCCGAAGAAGTTCACAGCTTTTTGTCTTCAAAGCTGGGGATAATGTTCAGGGAGAAGGAAGACGGCAGGCTTTTTCCTTATTCAATGAAAGCAGAGACCGCGGTTTTTGCCTTTGAGCGTTTTCTGAAATCTTCAAAAGCGGATATTTTTTTGCTTAAAAAGGCGGTTTCAGCCAAAAAAGCGGGGGATGTTTTTGAAATAGAGACAGTGCCGGTTTCATTCGGGAATGAAAATAAGACGGACTCATCAAAAAAAGAGATTATCCGCTCCCGCAAATTGATAATAGCATGCGGCGGTCCCTCATATCCCAGAATAGGCGGCTGTGCAGACGGTTTTATGCTGGCTGAAAAATTCGGCCATTCCGTTTTGCCGCTTAAGCCGCTGCTTACCTCTTTTTCCGTAAAATACCCGGACCTTTCAAATCTTGACGGGGTCAGAGTCAAAGCTTCAATAAGCGCGCCGTTTTTGACTGAAAAAATAGAAGGGGAGATATTGTTCACGGCCTACGGGATTTCCGGAGATGCCGCTATAGACCTTTCTTTCCTGGCTTTTCAGAAAAATCCTGATTCAGTTTTTATAGATATGATGCCTGATAAAAGCGAAAAGGAAATAACTGATTTTTTTTCGCATTTAAAAGGGGATATTGCCGAAAATTTATCCTGCTCACTGGATAGAAAACTTGTAAATTTTATTGCCGGTTTTTTTGAGCATAAAGGGAAAATATCAGGCGAAACGGCGCTGAAATCTTTTGCCGGAAAGATCAAAAAATTTGAAATCTCCGGCCTTGCTCCCATGGGATTTGAATATGCCATGGCGAAAACCGGCGGAGTGCCTTTGAGGGAAATAGACGCCGATTTTATGTCATTAAAACAAAAGGACTTGTTTTTGGTCGGGGAAACTCTTGATTGCGCCGGCAGAAGCGGCGGTTATAATCTTCATTTCGCTTTTACGAGCGCGATATCCTGCGCAAAGGCCGCTGCCGGTCCCTGATTCAGTTGAAAAAATACGAGCTTATCCAGTATGTTATCGCCGATATGACAGCAGAGCCCGGTATCGTAAGTATCCACGCCCAGATTATCTCTTTTGATACGCCCCATCTCACGGAATGCAGCCTTTTTATTGCGCCGACTCCAAGTATTGCTCCCGTTATTGTATGGGTAGTGCTTACCGGTATGCCGAAAAAAGTCGCCAGATATAAAGTTGAGGCAGCGCCGGATTCCGCTGCAAAACCGTCCACAGGCCTTAACTTTGCCAGCTTGTTGCCAAGAGTGTTTACCACTTTCCAGCCGCCTACCAGCGTTCCGAGAGCTATGGCGCCCTGGGCTGATAAAACCACCCACAAAGGAATGTGAAACTCGCCTGTTATATATCCTGATGAATACAAAAGGCCGGCGATTATGCCCATTGTTTTCTGGGCGTCATTGCCGCCGTGTCCAAGGGAGTAAAGAGCTGCTGATAATAGCTGACCTCTGGCAAAGATATGTTCCACCTTTGACGGCGTGCTGTTTTTGAAGATATTGTACAGGATTACCATGAAAAGAGAGCCGAGAAACATGCCGAGTAAGGGGGAAAGCACGATAAATAGAGCCGTTTTATATATGCCTGACATTACCAGAGCCGAATATCCGGCTTTAACAAGTCCGGTTCCTATCAAAGCGCCTATAAGCGAATGAGATACGCTTATGGGCAATCCCAGATAAGTGGATATGGCGGTCCATGACGAAGCGCCTATCAGGGCCGAAAATATCACGACATTATCCACTATGTTTATGTCTATTATGCCCTTTCCCATTGTTTTTGCCACATGGGTCCCGAAAACAAGGAATGCTATGAAGTTAAAGAAAGCTGCCCAGGCCACGGCCTGCCCCGGCCTTAGAACTTTCGTGGCAACTATGGTGCATATGGAATTGGCGGCATCATTGGCGCCGTTGAGAAAATCAAATACAAGCGCCAGGGCTACAAGGAAAACGACAGCAAGAAAAGTGCTATCCATTTTTTACCAGAATCTCCTCTATGGTTTTGGCTACATGTTCGCAGGTGTCCAGAACAGTTTCCGCCACCTCATATATCTCCTTCCACTTTATTATCTTTACAGGGTCTTTCTCTTTTTCAAAAAGGTCCGTTATGGCCTTTTCTCTCAGGGAATCTCCGGCATTTTCAAGGCGGTTTATTTCTATGCAGTATTCAAGTATTCTTCTGGTTCTCTTTATGTCCTTGAGATTTTTTACGGCATGGTTCACGGCCGTGGCTGATTCAACTATATTGGCAAGAAATTCCTCAAGGTATGGGTCTTTCGGATTTTCTATTTTATACACATGCAATCTGTTGGATATCACATTTATCAAATCGCATATATCGTCAATTTCGCCTGCGAGTTTATGTATATCCTCTCTGTCTATCGGGGTTATGAAAGTGGCATTAAGCTTGTCTATGATCTCATGATTTATTGTATCGCCCTCATGCTCAAACTCCTTGATTTTCTTCACGCAGCTGTCATCGAATTTATTATTCTTTACCGAATCCCTTAAGAATTCGGCGGCCTTTATTGCATTTTCAGTCTGGCTTTCAAAAAGATCGAAGAATTTTGTTTCTTTAGGTATGAGACCCATTATAAGCTCCTTTAGAACAGGTTTTGAGTCAGATAAATTATACCTTAAAACAGAACATTCAGGCAAATTTGCGGTGTATGGAAAAAATTATTCAGACCATTGTCCGCAGAGGTTCAGCAGAGTTTTGTATGAGAGATACATTGAATCCAGAGAAATCCATTCATACGGCCCGTGATAATTGTATCCTCCGGTAAAGACATTCGGGCAGGGCAAGCCCATGAATGAAAGCCTTGCTCCGTCCGTGCCGCCTCTTATCGGTTTTATCCGCGGCTCTATCCCTGCCTGTCTTACGGCATTAAGCAGTTTATTCAGGACCATAGGGTTTTTATCTATCACGCTTTTCATATTCCTGTATTGTTCTTTTATTTCAAGACTTATCTTCGCTAGAGGATACTTTTCCTTCTTTTCCTCTATTATTTTCCTAAGCAGGTTTTCCATTTTTTTGAGTTTACGGATATCATGTTCTCTGGCTATACCGCTTAGAACGGCATTTTCAATCGAGCCCTTTATCTCGTCAAACATTATAAATCCGTCGTAATTTTCAGTGTTTTCCGGGGTCATATTCTCCGGCCAGCAGGAACAGATCTCCGCCGCTATTCTTGCTGCATTTGCCATGGAATTTTTTGCCGTGCCCGGATGCACGCTTTTGCCCTCAATTTTTATCTCTATAGCGTCGGCATTGAAATTTTCGGCCTCAACAGTTCCTTTTATATCTCCGTCAAAAGTGTAGCCGACATCGGCGGCAAAATCCTTCAGGTTAAATTTGTCCGTTCCTCTTCCTATCTCTTCATCCGGGGTGAAAGCCACTTTTATATCCGGCCGCGGCAGGTGGGGATTTTTTATAAGGGTTTCAAGTCCTGTCATTATTATGGCTATGCCCGCCTTATTATCTGCGCCGAGAAGAGTATCTCCCGAAGCCGTAACTATATCATCGCCCTTGTGATCCTTAAGCTCAGGGCAATTGGAAGGGGTAAGAATTATTCCTTTCCCGGCGTTTATAACTATGTTGCTGCCGTTGTAGTTCTTATGCAGCTTCGGCTTCACATTTTTACCGCAGGCTGCAGGAGAAGTGTCCATATGGGCCAAAAAGGCCAGGGTTTTGCCGCTTTTTGAATTGCCTTCAAGAAAGGCCGTAACATAGCAGTATTTGTCAGTTTTAACATTCTTCATCCCTATCGCTTTCAGCTCTTTCTCAAGAATTGAAGCCAGATTTTTCTGATTTTTTGACGATGGAAAGGTTTTTGAGGCAGGGTCAGACGTGGTATGTATCCTGCAGTATCTGTCCAGTCTTGAAAATAAGATTTCTTTGATTTTTTCCTTTTCCATCCGGGGCTCCTTCTATTTCAATGTAAACCGATTCTGCATTTATGAGTTTTTGAAAAATTTTCAAGGCTCGCTTTTTCCATGTCCTTATAGGCCGAAGTTCTTTTTATGAGAGCACCGGATGCCGATCGCCATAGCGGCCTGATTATTGCGGGAACGCACGGCGATGAGAACTCCTCGATCGTCACCC
>JAJUJA010000107.1 GCA_029267355.1 Elusimicrobiota bacterium
AGCCATTAGGATTTTATAAAATTTATTTATGAACCCTTTAAGCATTATCAGACAGTTCGCCAGAGGCCTGCTGAAAGAAAATGAGCCTTGGCAAATAGGGCTCGGCATAGCCTTCGGTTTTGCTATAGGCATAATACCGAAATCCAATCTTACCGCTCAATTGCTGTTTTTGATAATGATGTGCACCAAAGCCAATGTGCCCTTTGCCTTTATAAGCATTTTTTTCTTTTCCTCAATTTATCCGATTACGGACGCCATAACGGACCCTCTCGGCTATTTTATTTTGAATCTGGATTTTTTGTCCGGCTTTTTCACCAAAATTTACAATATGCCTGTTCTGCCCTGGACGGATTTCAATAATACTGTTGTCGCCGGCGGCCTTATTATGGGCACAATTTTGTTTTACCCGGTTTATCTTGCAGGCAGAACTTTCGGCATTTATTATGAAAAGAAATTCAAGGAGAAGATTTCTAACTCAAAGCTGTTTAAAAGCTTGAAAGCGAGCTGGGTTTTGGACTGGTATTTTAAAGATTGATTATGAACCGCGGCTATATAATCCCAAGACTTATTCTGCTTTTTCTCGTCTGGGCTTTTTTTTATTTTGCTTTTGACCCCTTGCTTAAATGGGGGCTTATTAAAGGATTACAGAATATTTTTGAAGCCAGGGTTGAAATAGCAAAGGTTAAAACGAAAATACTCAATCCTTCTCTTGAAATCTATGATTTTAAGGCGGGTAATTCTTCGCAGGAGTATAAGAATCTTTTTGAGTTTTCCAAACTGAAATTTTCTCTGAACGGGAAACAGCTGCTTGAAAAAAAATTTATTATAGAGGAGGGATCTCTTGCCGGACTGAAATTTGATACCGTCAGGAAAACTTCCTGCAAAATTTACATTCCAAAAACAGAAATGCCGGAATTTCTTAAAAAATATACTCAACAGGGGAAGGAATATTCTCTTGAAAGGATTTCCGATATTAAAGCTGATTTTTCCCAGCAATTGCAGGTAGATGAAGATAGCCTGGCTTCGGTAAAGCTTATAAAAGAATTTGAGCAAAAGTATCAAAAGGAATACAAAGAGGCGCTTGAAAAAGCCGACTTTTCGCCTTATCAGGCAAAGATAGATGAAATAAGCCGGAAGTATGAAAAAATAAAGTCTGAAAAGAATTTCATAAAACAGGCTAAAGAGATAGGCCAGATAAAAAAAGATATTGATGAACTGCTTAAAAATTATAGGAAAGACAGAGATACCTTGTCCGGCCTCATCAAAGATTCTTCAGAATTTTACAAAGGTCTTAACGAGGCGAGAAAGCAGGACACCGAAAAAATCATGTCCATGGCCAGGATCCCCTCAATGGACAGCGAAAAAACAGCTGAAATTCTTCTGGGCGATGAGACTTATGAAAAAATCCGCAAATATTTTTCCTATTCGCAAAAAGCTTTGAAATATATTCCGGAAAATCCCAAAAAGAACATATTTTCGCAGAAAGCTCCAAGAGGCAGGACGATTCATTTCATAAAATTTGAGAATTATCCGCGTTTTCTTCTGAAAAAAGTCTCTGTTGACGCCGTTTTCTCCAATGAAAACCCCGTATCATGTTCCGGATATATTGAAAACGTCACCAATGAACCGCGCCTCTATCAGAAACCGTTAATTGCCGAGATAAAGGGAGCGGGAGAGGATTCTTCTCTCTATTTAAAGTTCACCGCTTATCTTTACAAGGAAAAGCCGGAAACGGAAACTGCTTTCTATTATAAAGGGGCAAAAATAGCCGGGAAAGCGTTTGGCAATGAAAATTCCTTTAAGATAAATCTGGAAAAAGCGGTTTGCGATACTGATTTCAAGCTTAAAACTCTCTCAAAGCAGATTGACGGCGTGTCTGAGACGATGTTCAGGAACGCCTCTTTAAAAGCCGAATTAAAGAACATAAAGTACGAGCCGCTGAAGACCGCTATAGAAAATTCCATATCTTCGATCAATTCTTTCAAGACCTCGGTTTCAATAGCCGGCGATATATCTTCGCCTTCAATAAAAATAAAGACCGATCTGGCTGAGGCAATAAACGGTTCCTTCAAAAAGGCTTTCGGTCAGGAAGCTGAAAAAGCCAGAAAGAAAATTGAGCAGGCCGTGGACGAAAAAATAAAGCAGAATAAGGATAAGCTTGATAAGATTGTGAACGATAACAAAGCGAAAATTCAGGATAAAATAAAGGAAAATGAGGCGAAAATAAAAGAATGGCAAAAAGATATTGAGGAAAAACTGAAGAAAGGGGCTGAGAAATCTCTTCCCAAGATAAAGCTATGAATGAAAATAATGAAGAAATAAGCGAACTGGAAGAAAAACTGGGCGAAAAGATTTTAAGCGACAGGAAACATGAAATTGAAAACATGGAGAAGATCCGGAAATTTTCTTTTCTAAAAAGCAGAGCCGCTTTTTTCGTTAAAATATTTTTAACGCTTATCTTTCTGTCCTACACTGTATATAGATTTCCTTCATTTTTGCAGGCCCTGAAACCGCCCAGGCCTTTAAGGCTCGGCTCATATTCCGCCGATTCAAATACGGATAAATGCATATCCGCTTTATGGAAGGCGGCTGCCGGGGAGAAAAATCTAAAATGTCCTGTCTCAAACCGCGAATATATTGTCAGAGAAAATGGAGATATCTGCTGCCCTGACGCTCAATCCCACGGACTTAAGTCCTTATGTTATGAGAACTCCGTAAAATCCGTTGCCGCAAGAGATTATGATGAAAAATAGACAGGCCTTCGTTCTCATAGAATTGATGATGGTCACAATGATAATATCCGCTTTGGCTGTTTATGTCATACCCAAATACGGGATACAGATTGATAAAGCCAAATATAATCAGTGTCTTTTTTCAAGAAAAAGCGCCGAGAGGGCCCAGCAGGTATATATGTTTGAGCATGAAAACTCTGTGGCGCCGCTTTCACAGCTTTATTCAGCCGGGTATCTTAATAAAATTCCCAAATGCCTATCCGGAGGGGAGATAATCCTCGTCTCGACATCTCCTCTAAAATACGCCTGCAGCGTTCATGATGCCGCCTTGCCCCCTGCTCCGGCTGGACCTTCGGTGTTTTTTTTAAGCGATTTTAATAATATGGACGGCATGAAAATAATACAGGGCAAATGGTATGTTAAAGACGGTTTTTTATACAACAAAGACAGATATGCCGGTCAAATTTTTGTTTCTACTTCGCCTCTTTCCGACTATTCGGTTAAAGTCAATGCCAATCTTTTTTCAGGTAACGGCTATGGGATTTATTACAGAGCTTCGCTTGACTCCTCAAACAGAATAAGCGGATATTGCTTTCAATATGACCCTGGACTCGGCAATAAGCTGGTAGTAAGAAAAGTAATGAACGGAGCTGAATCTGCGCCGATAGCGTCTTATAATATGCCCAAGGATTTTCCCGTTTACAACGCTCAGCATCAGATTGAGATAAAGACTTACGGGAAAATTACAGAGGCCTATCTTGACGGGAAAAAGATTTTTGAATTTCAGGATTCTTCCT
>JAJUJA010000116.1 GCA_029267355.1 Elusimicrobiota bacterium
CATTTTTAATCGCCGTGCCCATATCGCCTGTATGATGCAAAACGCCCCATGAATAAACTATATCAAAAATTCCCAGCGAAGACATGTAATTTGAATCAAGAACCGAGCCCTGCTCAATTTTCCACAATTCATCATTTATATTGAATTTCTTTTTCAATTCCGCGGCGCAGGCGGCAGATTGCCCGTCATAATCAAATGAAAACGCCTTGGCGCCGAGTCTGACCGCCGCCAGAGAAAAAAGCCCGCTGCCGCAGCCTATATCCAGAAAAGTTCTGCCGGAAAGGTTGTTTTCCCCAAGCATCTCCTTAAGCGATTCAACGGCGGAATTTATCCTGTCTTCATTAAGATTTTCAATAAATGAAAGCCAGTTTTTCCCGAATGAAAATCTCTTTTCTTCCATAGTGAAATGATAGCAAAATTAAGCGGGCCGTTATTTAATGATGATGTTTATCGCAGGCATCCATGCCGAAAAGCGGCTTACCCTGGGCAAAGGGCGATATTTCCCTCAATCTTTCTATGATAGGCGGCAGCTCTTTTAAGACATAATCCACTTCCTGCTGAGTATTATAAACGCTTAAGGAGAAACGCACAGAGCCGTGGGCGAATGTCATCGGCACCTTCATTGACATAAGCACATGCGAGGGCTCAAGAGAGCCTGAAGTACAAGCCGAGCCGCTTGAAGCGCAAATGCCTTTTTCGCTTAGGAAAAGAAGTATTGATTCCCCCTCAACGAACTCAAAGCTTATATTTGAAGTATTTGGCAGTCTGGGCGAAGCGGCGCCGTTCACGCGGGTGTTTTTTATTGAGGATATTATGCCTTTTTCAAGTCTGTCCCTTAAGGCCAAGACATATTCATTTTCTTTTGAGAGATTTTCTTTAGCCAGCTCTGCGGCCTTGCCGAGCGCGGCTATGTAAGGCACATTCTCCGTGCCGGCCCTTCTGCCGTTCTCCTGATGTCCGCCGGCCAGAAACGGCATGAACATTGTGCCCTTTTTCACATACAAAACGCCTATGCCCTTGGGCGCATGAAGCTTATGGCCTGAAAGCGAAAGCATGTCTATTTCAGTTTCTTTAAGGTTCATCTCTATTTTGCCGGCGGCCTGCACAGCGTCAGTATGAAACAGAGCGCCCTTTTTATGCGCTATCTTTGCCGCTTCTTCAACCGGGAAAATAACACCGGTTTCATTATTGGCCCACATAATTGAAACGACAGCAGTATCTTTCGTTACCGCCTGTTCCAGTTCATCAAGACTTATCATGCCGTTCTCATCAACTTTTAAATATGTAACTCTGTAGCCCGTCTTTTCAAGATTTTTGCAGAGATTTAAAACGGCAGGATGCTCAACGCAGGTAGTTACTATATGTTTTTTTTCAGGAAAACTCCTGAGCGCTGAATAAATTGCCGTTGAATCGCTTTCAGTCCCGCAGCTGGTATAGATTATCTCCTCGGGGAAACAGCCCAAAAGAGAAGCCATCCTTTCCCTGGCTTTGGCTATATGCGCCTGCACCTGCCCGCCAAAAAAATGCATGCTTGAAGGATTGCCGTACAAGTCCGTCAGAAAAGGCTGCATTTCCTTTACAACTTCAGGAGCCGGTTTCGTGGTGGCATTATTGTCAAAGTAATAAACCTTTTCCATTACATTCTCCTTTCTCCTTCAAACCGCTTCAACTTCAATATCCGGGCAAAGCCTGTCCCTAAGCTCTTTTTCAACCACACCCTTAAGCGTTTGAGAAGAGCTTGGACAATGGGAGCACATTCCCAGAAATCTTACCTGCACCTTATTGTCCTTTATATCAACAAGCTCAAGCCAGCCGCCGTCAGATTTTAATCTAGGATTTACCTCTTCGTTCAAAATCTTTTCTATATGTCTTATTTTTTCAACCACAGTCATCTTTGAGAAATCCGTTTTTTCCGCCTCGGCCCAGTAATCCTTCAAGATTTTCTCAATTTCGCCAAGACAGCTTCTGCAGCCGCCGCCTGCTTTAGTGAAATTTGTCACCTGCTCAACCGTTTTTATATTGTTCAGCTTTATCGCCTTTATTATCGTTTTCTCGCTTACATTAAAGCATTTGCAGACTATCCTGTCCTGTTCGCCGATTATCACCTTCTCGCTTTTTCCGCCATTGTAATTTTTTACAGCAGCTTCCAGCGCCTCCATACCCATAACCGAGCAATGCATCTTTTCATTCGGCAAACCGCCTAAATATTCCGCTATTTCCTGATTTGTTATCTTTGCGGCTTCCTCAAGGGTTTTGCCCTTTATCATTTCGGTAAGGGCTGAAGATGAGGCTATGGCCGAAGCGCAGCCGAATGTCTTGAACTTAGCGTCTTTTATAATGCGTGTTTGAGGGTCTATCCTCAATGTAAGGCGCAAAGCGTCTCCGCAAACGACGCTGCCCACCTCGCCGACGGCGTCAGGATTTTCTATCTCGCCTACATTTCTGGGATTTTTGAAATGGTCAAAAACTTTTTCGGTATAATTCCACATAAAATCTCCCGGGATTATTCCCGATTATATTCTATAAAGTTAGGGCTTTACAGTCAATCTGGTATTTAAATACCAAAATAGAGGTTTGAAACGCCCGTTTTTCTTTTATAAAATCTTTATGCTTTTGGAGGATTTATGAAAAAAAACGTCAATTTTCTTTCCGCCGTTTTAGTTTTGTCGCTTTCATCCGCCGCCAGCAGCCAGCTGTTCATAAAATATGAAAGCAGGCAAAAATATGAAAAAGACGGCAGCAGTTCCGAAAGCTCGCATTATTTTTCCGGCAAGGCGCTGAGAATAGAGAATGAAATAGACTATAAGGATGAAAAAGGCCAGAGGAAAAAGCAGATTTCATACACAATAATAAGAAATGACAAAAAACTTATATGGACGATTATTCCTGAACAGAAGGGCTATTGCGAATTCACGTTTGAAGAGCTTAAAAAATACGCTAAAAAAGG
>JAJUJA010000003.1 GCA_029267355.1 Elusimicrobiota bacterium
CTTCGCGCGGATATAAATTGAGAAGCCGTTTTGTGAAGGCCGGCTGAGTTATGGAGCGGGCTGGGGCGAACGGCAGTGAGCTTGCTATAAGGTCTGATTCCCTTCGCGCGGATATAAATTAAAATGCCATCCTGTGAAGGATGGCCGAATTTATGGAGCGGGCGAAGGGAATCGAACCCTCGTCTCAACCTTGGCAAGGTCGCGTTCTACCATTGAACCACGCCCGCGAATACAAAACTTATTCTAACAAAAAAAAACGCAAAATTCAATTAGAAAGATATTTTCAGAAACACATCAGGACTCAATTTTTAGAAAAAGACTTATTCATCTCCAAAAGAACAAAACTGGCGTAATGTGTCGGGGTATAGTATACGTAGGTTCCGCCGCCTATCACTATTCTTTCCGGACCCCTCTCGCTTAAGGATGGAAGCGCCGTATATTGCGTCTGGCCTATATAGAATTGGCTTTGAGAGTCCTTGGGAAGTATCAGAGTGTACTCTCTGTAATAGCCATTCTCCATAGGCGGCAGCTTGCCTTCTTTATTTTTGAAAATCTGTCCGTCTTCCTTGTAAGGAAGCTGTTCGCATCTGGCTATTCTTGCGATAAGGTCCAAAATTGCCTGCACTCTTCTGTTGTCGCTTATAAGAGGCGCAATTGCGGTTGCCGGATGTATGTTGTCGTTAGGATACTTGCATACGCCTTTTGTGCCGCCGTTATCGGTGACAGGCTGCGGCAGCGGAATGTCTATATCAAGTTTGACTGTTTTGGATGCTTCAGAAAGCTTTTTAAAGGATTCGTCCTGAAAAACCTTTTCCTTTTCCTGCGAGAATGAAGGGGAAAGCAGGGAGATCAAAAACGCAAGCGCGAGCAATTTATTTGTTCTCATGATTAAATTCTGCTATGACTAAACAGCATTAATAAGTGAAAAAAGGCCTATCTTCATATAGGCCTTAAGTCCCACTAATATAGTATTGACTTTTATCAAAATAGTATTGATTTTGGCGGATTTTTGTGTTAAAATATTGGGCAGTCCTTTTTCTGTGCTTATGCAGAGGGGGAATTTATGAAAATTAGGAAATCTCTTTTCTGGGTTTACTTTGCTGCTTCGTTGTTTTCCTATTCCGGTATAATAGACTCTGAAACCTTAACCATAACGACCTATTATCCAGCTCCTTACGGCGGCTATGTGAGGATGCTTACCACAGACGCGACTATACTTGCCAGAGACGGCGGTAATGTGGGGATAGGTACAGGCGCTCCAAGCGAAAAATTGCATTTGGCGACAGGAAATATGCTTATTTCAAACGGCAATGCTACGCTCAATAACGGCGTTCTTGCCGTGAATGCCCCCAATGGCTCTGTGGCGAGTTTTAATGACGGCACTGGCGCCTGCTGCGCCGGCTACTATACCGTCTCGATAAACGAGGGAAGGGGACAGAGGCCGACTTTGCAGTTCCACGATGCTGGTCAGGCCGAGGGTCAGATAATACTTCAGCCGGATATAGGCGGCGGGCAGAGGGGTTTCAGATTTCAAAGCGTTCAAACCACTATGGGCGGCAGATTCACCGGGAATCTTTATGTTGAGGGCACAATTCTGGGTATGTGCAGTCTTATCTATTACGGCACCGGCGGAGGCACTGGTTGTCCTGCCGGTACTACCGTTATGGGCTATTTTGGAGACGGGAATACCAGAATATTCGGTTATCTCAACAACGGAGGAGATATTACCTTGCCTGGTTCATGGCGTCCATTCCGCTCAGGCCAAGAATGGGCCGGCTGGATGTACTGCTGCAGGATACAATAGGGAGGAAAATTGGAAAGTTTAAAAATTTCTCTGAAAAAATTTTCTTTGCCGCAAATAAGATATGCGTCTTATCTGTTCAGCCGCGATTTTTATGTAAGGATTGAAAAAGGCAAAGATTCCTGCAGCGTGCATTTTTCTCCAAAGGAAGGGGTAAAGTCCCGCTCCATAAAGAGAGAATTTTTCGCCGAGCTTGAGGATGAAAAATTCAGAAGCGGGCTTTTTGATTCCAATAAGGATTTGAGGGAGTATCTTGTAAAGAGCGCTCTTGTTTATAAGCCGTCCGTTCCTGATCCGCAGGAAGGTCTGACTAAAGAAGAAGAGGAGGAGCTTGACAGGATAATAGCGGAAGTTGAGTCAGAGCTCAAGAAGGAAAAAGAGGATCCGCTTGAGATAAAGAAAACATGGGAAGAAAGATATGGCTCTAAAAACAAAAGAAAATAAGAAAACAGGCGCTTTTCCTTTTAATTTCAGAAAGATAACCGGCGGTTTCGTTATAAGCAATGATGCCGGCGGTCACTGCATTATCAGCCGGGGCGGCTTTTCAAAATTGTGTAAAGGAAAAAAACTTTCCGCTTCTTTGGAGGCAAGCCTTCAGGACGCTGGTTTTTTATCGCATAAACTTGATTTTGAAAAGCTTTTTTCAAGGTGGCAAAAAAAGAATTCTTTCCTGTATTCCGGCCCGGGTCTTAATATATTCGTTTTAACGCTCAGATGCAATCATAAGTGTCTCTATTGCCAGAGCGGCGCCACAGGCGAAGGCGCTAAAAATAAGGATATGTCATGGGAGACGGCTAGGAAGGCTGTTGATCTGGCTTTTTCTTCGCCCAATCCGAATATAAGCATAGAATTTCAAGGCGGCGAGCCGCTGGCTAATTGGCCTGTCCTGGAAAAAATTGTTAAGTATTCCAGGAAAAAACAGAAAGAAAGCGGCAAGAACCTTTTTATAGCGCTTGTTTCAAATATGAGCATGATGGATGAAAAAAAGGCCGGTTTTTTGCTTGAAAATGAAATTTCCATCTGCACTTCCTTGGACGGTCCGGCTGAACTGCACAATAAAAATAGGCCTTTTTCTTCAGGCAATTCGCACGCTCTCACCGTGAAATGGATAAAATATTTCATGAAGAAACACGATGAGCAGAAAGACCTTTCCTACAGGATATTTAAGCCGAGCGCCCTTTTGACAGTGTCCCGTTATTCCCTCTCTCATCACAAGGCGATAATAGACGAATATGTGAAACTTGGCCTTGAAAGCATTTTCTTCAGGCCGCTTTCCCCTATAGGATATGCCGCAAAATACTGGGATAAAATAGGCTACACTCCAAAAGAGTTTCTGGATTTTTACAGAAACGGCCTTGAGTATATCGTCTCATTGAACAGAAAAGGAGTAAAGATATCTGAAAAGACAGCGGCCATGCTTCTTTCTAAAATCTTCGATTATAAAGATCCGGGTTTCCTTGACTTGAGATGCCCCTGCGGCGCTTCCGTAGGTCAGCTTGCCTACAATTGGGATGGTTCCATCTATACTTGCGATGAAGGCAGAATGATAGGCTGGGAAGGCGATGACTTTTTTAAAGTCGGAGATGTGAAGAAATCCTCTTACAAGGATCTCATCAACAGCTCAAGCACAAAGGGCTGCCTTGTAACCTCAAATCTGGAAAGTCAGCCTAGATGTTTCAGATGCGCTTATAAACCGTGGTGCGGAGTCTGTCCCGCTGTTAATTATGAAGCTCAAAAATCGCCGTGGGGGAATATGGCGACATCGGCACGCTGCGAGATATTTATGGGCATATTTGACATTCTTTTTGGTTTGCTTGGGAAGAAGAGGGAAGCTGAAATTCTTAAGAGCTGGATAGCGGAGGATAAATGAATCGTTTTAAGGCCAGGGCTGATATCTCAGCATATTCAATTCAGGCTCTTGAATTGGCCTCGTATATTCTGTCTGACTGGGAATTCAAGATTTCCAAATCCGGCGAGGTTGAGGTATGCGGAGAAAATGCCCAAAAAGGTTTCAATGAGCTTTTAAATGAAGCCTTAAATCAGCAATGCAGGATAGACCTTGCTTCTAAAAATTCCGGCATAGCAAATCTTATAGTCACAAAAGCCATTTTATCGGCTCTTGGCGAAAAGGAGGCTGAGAAATGAAAAAAATAGCCATAATAGCGGTCCTGGCGGCAATGGCGTTTGCCTTGATTTATAAGTACTCGTCCAGGCAGCAGAAGTCCGTCTCACCCGTTATGCCGCCTTCTCCCGCAGAAAGCCTGGAGGAGGGCAAGGCCCTGCCTTCGGATGCGAAAAGATTCGTCTCAGAGGCGGAGACCGAAGTCGGCTCCATATGTTCAAAAAATCTGGTTTCAATAATAGAAGATTTCGGCAAGGTTTGGCATCCGGCTCCTCCGAAAGACAGAAAGATACCATTGATAGACCCTGAGACAAGTTTGAAGATTTCAAGAATGCTCGGCTCTTACTATGCCTGCTCTGCTCTTTCTTACCATGATAGAGAAAGGTGCAATGTTTTGCCTTCCCTATCTGCCGACTCCAATATGCCGCGTGAAGTTTGCGCGTATAAGTATGACAATATCACTCTGGCGGCTTTTGCCGCAGGCAAATACGATAAAAATGACGCTTGTAAAGACTTTATGGAATCTCACAAAATTTCAGGCGTTGATGAAAATGTGTTCTGCGAAGCTGTAAAAGGCGGTTTTGCTGCTCTTTGCGAGAAAATGTCAGGCAAAACCGATAAAAGTCTTCTCAAGGAATGCCAGAAAGTTTTTCCGAAAAATAAATCTGCATGTTCCAGCGATGAAGAGGGTTGTCTTGAGCCGTATATGGCTTATGAAGCCTTTTCTTCAAACAGCGCTGATAAATGCCTGAATAAAGAACAGTGCCAGGCGTTTAACTCCAAGACCGAGGCCGCCTGCGTCGGCATTAAGGAAAAGCTCATAAATTTTTATTGTGAAGCTTACGAGGCCGGTTTGAAGAAGGCTGAAGCGGACGCCAAAAAGCTTGAAGAGATGGAGAAAGCTAAGCTGGCTGATATTGAAAAACAGAAGGCTTATGAGGAGAGGAAGAGAAAAGACTCTGAAAAAGCTGAAGCGGAAAAATTGAAGGAAAAACTTAAGAGAGCGCAGGAAGAGGCCGACAAAGAGATAAAGAAAATGCTTGAAAAAAGGCCCGGCTCGGGAGAGTAACTATGAAAAAGATGAAAAAGGACATAAAGAAGTTCCTTACAAGCGAAGAAGGGAAAATGCTGGACAGCGATATTGTTAAAGCCGGCATTACTCTGGGCATACTTGGCGCCGGTCTGGTTGAAGAACTAAATGCCCAGACGCATTATGTTCATACAAATTATTTTGCAAATACCGCCACTCATGGATGGAGCGGACACCTAAGCCATCAAAGCCATGGCTCGCATGCCTCACACGGCTCACACGGCTCTCATGCTTCTCACGGCTCTCATGGTTCGCATGGCTCACACGGCTCGCATTCTTCACACGGCTCTCACGGCTCTCATGGTTCGCATGGCTCACACGGCTCTCACGGCTCGCATTCAAGAGGCGGCTGGTGCTAGATCTTGCAGCAGTCCGGGTATAAAAACCCGGACTGCCTGTTTTTTAATGAAAGAAATCAGGAAACTCAAACTTGCTTTAACTTCCTCCTGCACATTAAGGTGCAATCACTGCAATATAGATAAAAATTCGGGACTTGAGCTGGATTTTAAGAAAGCTGCAGCCGGCGCTGATTTGCTTTTATCTTCGCCGGGGCAGTTTAAGAGGCTTGAAATTTACGGCGGCGAGCCTTTCCTTAAATTCGATCTTGTAAAGGAAATATCCTCTTATGCCAGAAAGAAAGCGAAGGAAAAAGATAAAAGGCTTTCTCTTTCCATTGCCACCAATGCCACAGTTTTAGACGAAGAAAAAATAGAGTGGATAAGGGATAACAGGATAAATGTTTCCGTAAGTTTTTCAGGCTCTCCAGAAAGCCACAATTATAACAGAATTTTTCCTGACGGCCGGGGCAGTTATAGGGCAGTGTCAAAAAATATAAATAAACTGCTTAAAAAAATTCCTCCTGAATATGCGGTTTGTCTCTATTGCGTAGATGGCGGTTTTGCCGGGAACATGGAGAAAGACTTTAATCTCATTTTGGAGAAAGGATTCAGAATAATAAATGTGGAATGCGTGTCAGGCAGGGGCTGGAGCGGCAAAAATTATAATGATTTTGAAATAGCCATGGTTAAAATGGCTGATGCCATACAAGGCAGGATTTCTGCAGGAGATTTTATATATTTTGAGCCGTTCATAGAATTGTTCAGGAATAGAAGGAAATATTTTTCCCCGTGCCCGGTAACCGGAGATATGGAGATTTACCCTGACGGGAAGATAGGTTTCTATCCTTATCCCTTCATTGATTATCAGAATATCAAAAACAAGGTATCTGCCGGAGACTGGAAAAGAGGCTTGAAACTCAAGTATATCAGATGCGAGTATGGCGGAAAAGAGTGTAAAAAGTGCCTGAAAAGTTATTATTTTCTTGAAAAACTTTATGACGGGGCTTATGCCTATTCCATAAGGACCAGGATAATTGAAAGGTTGTTTTTTGACATACTCAAAGAAAGAGCTGTTCCCGGCGTAAAGAGATATATTTCGAAGCTAAGAGAAATAATAGATATGACTTATGAATGAACTGAAACCGTTGTCTTTAAGTCAGGCGATAAAGGCTTTCAAATGGCCAGGGCCGGGAAGTCCTGTAAAAAGCGCTGAACTGCTTTTGACAGAAAAATGCAATGCCTGCTGCAAATTTTGCTGCGCATGGAAATCTTTGGGAAAGGATATGACTTTTGAAAAGGCCAGGGAAGAGATAGACAAGGCTGAAAAAAACGGAGCATGGCTTATAAGCCTCTCCGGTGGGGAGCCGCTTCTGAACAGAGATTTTTATAAAATTGTTTCCTATTGCCGGAAAAAAGGAATAAAGATGATACAGGTTTTGTCAAACGGCCTGTTTTTTTCTGATTTTTCAATTTCCAGCAGAGCGGTAAAATGCGGAGTAAATGAGGTGAAACTTTCTTTGCATTCTCTAAACGCGGAAAAACACGATTATCTAACCGGAGTCAAGGGTTCCTTTAAGAAAGTTTTTAGAGCGGCTGAAAACCTGAACAGATTGAAAGTGAAAGTGTCGTTCAACTTTGCTGTCAACAGATTAAACTACATGGAAATACCGATTTTTGTTAAAAAAATTTCAGCCATGGGATACAGAGGTTTTTGTTTTATGTTTGATTTTTATGAGGGTAGATTTAAGCAGGATAAAAATCTTTGCGTTTCATACAGCAATGTAATCCCATACTTGGAAATTGCCCTGGATTATATGAAAATAAGGAACATAAGGCCTGAAACTGCCATGTTGAACAATTTTACGCCCTGTCTTATGCCGGGTTATGAAAATATAATGGCTGACTGGGGGCAGAGAAAGTTTTATTCCAAGATAAGAAAAAACAGCCTTAACATGGAAAAAAGTTTTTACAATACAAGAAAGTCACTTCTTAAGAGCTGCTGTAAATGCATATATGGAGACATCTGCTACGGACCTGACAGGGGCTATGTTGACGTTTTTGGATGTTCGGAGTTCAAACCTATCACAAAAAAAACTAAAATTTCATTTTTGAGGCCGCTCTATTTATGAATATACCCTTTGAAAAGGTGATAGATACCATACACAGCGTGAGGTATGGCGGATTGCCGACGCATTATCCGTCAATCACATCCTGGGATTTGAGCGGGGAAAATTTCAATCTTCTCAGCTTATGGGATAAAAAATTTAAATCTGAAAGCAGGGAACCGCTTGGGCTTTACATAAACATACCATTTTGCAGAACCAGATGCTCATTCTGCTTTCTTGATGTTATGTGCGATTTAAAAAAAATTGATGAATATATGGATCTTCTGGAAAAGGAAGCTTCATTTTTTATGCCCTACAGACCTTCAATAGACAGCGTTTATATAGGCGGAGGCACTCCTAACATACTGTCTGCCCGTAATATCGAAAGGCTTCTGAATATTATCCATAAAAATTTTAACCCTGTTGAAAAATGCGAAATTATAATGGAATCAAATCCGGATTTTTGGGATGATGAAAAGCTTATAAAAGCCAGAGCCGGCGGCGTTTCTCTTATAATAACCGGTGTGCAGACATTCAACTTGAAGCAGTGCAGGGATTTAAACAGACATCAAATAAAAGATCCGGAAAAGCTGCTGAGGAAAATAAAAAAATACGGATTTAAACTCAGCGTTGACCTGTTGGCCGGTATAAGCGATCCGAAAACATATTCCTATGACCTGAAAAAAATTGCTTCCGTAAAGCCAGACCAGATACATATAAACAGATTAAAGCCGGTTTCGGGCAAATACAGCCAGGCGGAAAAGAAAAAACTGATAGGGATGCAGAATGCGGGTTTCTCTTATCTGGAGTCTTATGGATACTCAAGGATAGATGAAGATTCGTGTTCTTTGGCCAGATATAACTCGGGAAATGTCAATGTGCAGGGCGAGCCCAATTATCAGATTTATTCTTCCATTATAGGCCTGGGAATCGGGGCCATGGGGCATATATTTTCCTGCTGCAGATATGTCAATGAGGCAAATATAAAAAATTACAGGATGAAAATAGAAAGTAACAGATTGCCTTCATTGAGACATATTGTTCTCAAGGAGAAGGAGGAAATTATCCACTATTTTCTGGTGAATATAGGCTTAAAAGGGGTGCATATTTCAGATATGAAGAAAAAGTTTTCTCCTAAGGCTGTCAGCATGATTTTGAAAAAAGCTTCTGTTCTCAGGGCAAAAGGTCTGATTTGTTCAAAAGGAGGCTATTTTAAAGTTAATGGAGATGCCCCGGACTTTTTCAGCATAACGAAAATCCTTTATCAAAGGAAATATATGGCTAAAATAGCTGAAAGGTATGGATTGATATGAAAAGCTTGTCAACTCTCAAAGCTATTGAAAAATACGGCTGGCCTTATTTCCGGACGAAAGTTTGCGAGCTGACGCTCAATTATAACTGCAATGCCCGATGCGTTTTCTGCTACAGCTCTCCTGATATGCAGCAGTGGAAAAACTCAAAGGACCTTGACATCAAAACCGCTTCTTCATATATGATTGATTCATATAAAAGCGGCTCAAGAATAGTTCAAATTATAGGGGGAGAACCGACGGTATATCCCAAACTGGCGGAGATTATAAAAATAGCAAAAAAGATAGGATATCCCGTTATACAGATAGTGACAAACGGCCAGAAAATGGCAGACTGTTCCTATGCGCGCTCATTAAAAGAGGCCGGACTTAACACGGCCACATTTTCTGTTCATTCTTCCAATCCTTCAATGCATGATTCAATAGTAGGTGTTGAAGGCGCATTTAAAAAAATGCTCAAAGCTTTGGAAAATGCCTCCAAGCTTGGAATATATATTTCCGCAGGAACTGCTGTAAACGCCATTAATTACAGGCAAATTCCTCGGCTTGTCAAATTTCTGCATGAAAGTTTTGGCGTTGAATCGTATCATCTGATAGCAATGCATTTTATCGGAGCCGCAGACAAAAATAACAGGAATTTAGCTGTTTCATATTCCCAAACTATGCCGTATATCAGAGAGGCTCTGTCTTTTCTTTCTTCTAAAAAGATAATGCCGATAGCTGCGGTGCTTAGCAATTATCAGCCCTGCATTCTGCCGGGCTGCGAACATCTTATAAGCGACTGGCAGATTCCTTTTGCCGATGATGATTTGTATCTGCCTGAAAAAGTTTACAAAGAGTCAATGTATTCCATGATAACAAACTCTCTCAGGATGAAGGGGAAAAATTGCAAAAAATGCATATATTACAACATATGCGCCGGTTTTGAGAAAAAGTATTTTGAAATTTACGGAGACAGCGAGTTCAGGCCTTTAAAGAGCAGACTGAGGCCGTTCCCGATACCTGTTTTCTATTCCCGTTAGGAGGAACTGTATGAATAAAAAAGCTTTAATTCTTTACAGCGGCGGAAAGGATTCGCATCTGGCGCTGCTTTATGCGGTAAAAAAAGGTTTTGAGCCGCTTCTTTTTCATATTGATGCGGGCAATAAAAAACATAAGTTTTTTTCAAATTATGTCGGGGCCGACATAATAGAAAAGCATGTCTTCATGATGAGACTTTCAATTAATATGATTAAGATTAAAACTTTTGACCCGGTTAAAATTTTTGGGGAAATACTAAATGAGGCCGTAAAAAAAATAAAACCCGGCGAAAAACTTTTTTATTTTTCAAGCAATGATTATCAGGAAAAGCCGAAAGATAAAAAAGTGAACCGGAAGTTTATGAACATATGCAAAGCCAAAAAAGTCAACTTTATTCCTTTCACCAAGGTTATAGGCAAAGATGATGTTTTGTCCCCAATACAGATGTGTCTTAAAAACGGCGTAAAATCTGTAATAGTCAGTCTTGAAAGAGAATTTGATAAGGACTGGCTTTTAAAACCTGTTGATTCTAATTTTGCCAAAATGATAAAAACACGTCTTAAAGCCGGCGATAATATAGACGGCAATTCGTATCAATCGCTTGTAATTGAATCCCCGCTTTTCGGCAAAAAGAAGTTAAGAATACTCAAAACAAAATATGCTTATGACCCCAAAGATATAAGGCATTTTGCCGTTATTAAAAAGTATTCTGTAACCGGCAAATGAACAAAAACCCGTATTACAAGACCAGAAAAATTTCAAATATTTTTTTGCATGTAAATGAGTATGGAGATTTTTTGTTTTCGCCGCTAAAAAAGATATCTTGCGTAAAATCTTCTAAAAGCTCATTTTTTAACGATTATCTTGATATTGAAGCTGTTCTGAGCTCATGGTCAAAACGTTTTAACGGCAATTGGCAAGGCCCGCATACTCATATAATTTCACTTACCGCCAGATGCATCAATTCCTGTTCTTATTGCTGCGCCTCATGCGCAGAAGAAGGCAGGGACATGTCCTTCAATACCGCCGAAAAAGTGATTGATTTTATTTTCCAGATTCCGCAAAAAGAATATTTTATTGAATTTACCGGCGGCGAGCCGGCTTTAAATTTTGAGGTTCTCAAAAAAACAGTTTTATATGCAAGAAGCGAAGCTGAAAGAAAAAACAAAAAAGTCTTTTTTTCCATTGTCACAAGTCTTGCTTATGCCGATGATAAAATACTGAATTTCTTTATTGAAAATAAAATAACCGTATGCTCTTCCTTGGACGGGCCCAGGGATATTCACGATAAAAACAGACTTATGGCTTCAGGCAGATCCGGCTTCAAATACATCTTAAGCAATATGAAGAAACTTAATTCTGCCTTGAAAAAAGGTAAAATTGAGCCGCCAAACCTTATAACTACGGTTACTTCCGCTTCTTTGAGACGGGAAAAAGATATAGTGGACTTATATTTAAGCCTTGGCGTGAATCGCGTGCAGCTCGGCATGCTCGAGCCGATAGGCAGGGCCAGGCTCAGAAAAGATTTGTTTATTTCGGAAAATCAATATCTTGATTTTTACCGCAAAGCTTTGCTTTATATGCTGGAGCTTAACCTGAAAAGAGGAATATTTGTATATGAGAAAGGCCTTTATTTGATTCTTTACGATATCCTTAGCGGTTTTGCCAATTCTAAAAGAAGTCTGGATGTTTTTCACAGGCTTGCCTATTCGGCAGACGGCAAAATATATCCGTCCGATGAAGCCAGAATATTAGGCGGGGGCGGGGACGATATTATGGCTTTGGGCCATGTGAAAAAAGATTCTTTCAGGCAAATAATACAGAAACCCGAGACGAGATTTTTCCTTGCCTATAACCTGAATGCATATCTCTCTCCCTTATGCTTCAGATGTCCTTACTCCTTATGGTGCAGAGTGCCGATCTGGCACAATTATTCTGCCCAAAATTCACTTTGGGGCAATATGATAACAAGCGGGCGCTGCCGTATTATGAAGGGAATATTTGATTTAGCCTTTGAAATTTTGTTTTCTGCAAAGTATAGAAAAGCTGCGGAAAGCTGGATTCAAAACGCGCAGTGAAAAGTCTCAGGAAAAGTTGAAATTTTTGAATTTTTTCAGGTCAGTATAGAAGCCGGGGTAGGATTTTTTTACGCATTCTCTGCCTGAGATTTTAAGAGGCTCGGAGCAAATAAGCGAAGCTATTTCCGCCGCCATTATTATCCTGTGATCTCTGCAAAAATCAACTTTTTTGCCGCCGGCAAGCCGGCAGGGGATTATTTCTATCTTTCCTTTTTTGAGAGATGACTTTGCGCCGATTGCTTGCGCCAGTTTAATTGAGGTCTCTATCCTGTCTGATTCTTTATTTTTAAGGCTATTTAAAACTTTTATTTCTGTTTTTCCTTTTGCAGCGCAGGCAGCAAGCGCTATCAGCGGCAATTCGTCTACGGCCGAGATGATTTCTCTTTCGTTTATGCTTGCGCCTTTAAGAGAGGAATATGAGGCGTATATTTCGCCTTCGGGTTCCCATGAGCGTTTTTTTGCTGCGGTTTTTATATCCGCTCCCATCTTTTTAAGTATTTTCAGCAGCCCGGTCCTTAAGGGATTAAGCCCGGTTTTTTTTACTTTTATCTCAGCGCCTTTCTTAAGAATAGCGGCCAGCAAGAAATACGCCGCGCATGAGAAATCTCCCGGAATTTCAACTTTTGCGCCTTCAAGATATTGTCTGCCTGTTATCAGAAAACCTTTTTTTCTTTTCAAGGGAGCTTTGAATATTTTTAGAAGGCGTTCGGTATGGTCTCTTGTTTTGCAGCTTTCTTTAAATTTTATTTTTTTTTCGGACGAAATGCCGGCCAATATGACGGCAGATTTTATCTGTGCGCTCGGCTTTTTTTGAAAAAAAACCGAGTTTTTTATTCTTCCGGGATAAATTTTCACCGGGGGACGGTTTTTGTCCGATAATTTTACATCCGCTCCGATTTTTCTCAAAGCGGCCGCAAGTTCCTGCATGCTTCTGTTCTTTAAGGTTTTTTCAGCTTTTAAAACGGCTTTTGCGCCTGCGCCGCTTAAGGCCCCCGCTAAAAGTCTCATGGCGGTTGCGCTTTCACCGCAATTTAAGACAATATTTTTTCTGATTTTCCTTCCCGGAATAATTATGACCTTACTGCCGGTTTTTATTATTTCCGCGCCCATCTTTTTTATGCATTTCAATACAGCCTTGGAGTCCCGGGAGTTTGAAAAATTCCCGAGTTCGCTTTTGCCTTTGGCAAAAAAAGCCATTATCGCCGCTCTCTGCGAAATTGACTTGTCTCCGGGCGGAGAATAAACAAAACACTTGCCTCTATTTGCCATTTTTTAAGCAAAATCTCAGGGCTTCAAGGTAGGACTTATCCTTTAGTCCTTTGAATTGTTTCCTGCATACGGGTTTTATCACGGATTTTTTTCTGAACGGCTCCCTTTTGGCTATGTCGCTTAAATGGACCTCCAGAGCTTTAAGGCCTGAAGCTTCTATGGCGTCTCTTATGGCATAGGAATAATGAGTATATGCGCCGGGATTTATTATCAGCCAGTCTGCCCATTTTCTGTATTTGTGTATAAGCGAAATGATTTCTCCTTCGCCGTTTTTCTGAAAAAATTTTATTTTATGGCCTCTGGCTGAGGTCATCATGTCCATGTTTATCTCTCTCAGAGTTCTTGCGCCGTATATGGAATTTTCTCTTTCGCCCAAAAGATTAAGATTCGGCCCGTTAATTACCAGAATGTTCATTTGCTATGCTCCTGAATATTCTTTTGAGAACAGATTCTTTTATTCCTTTTATTTTCACTATTTCGCCGCCGGGGGAGAAAAGAAAAAAAGCGTTTTTCCCTCCCCTGTTTTTTTTGTCTTTTTTCACCGCCGCCAAAAAATCTGAAAACTTTTGTTTTGGAATTTTTATTTTGGGCACGAACTTTTCGTATTCTGCAAAAACTTTAAGTTGTGGCGGGTCTTTCTGGAAAATCTCCCTGCTGAGCAGAAGCTCATACTTAAGACCCAGGAACACCGCATTTCCGTGAGAAACTTTTCCTTTTGAGGCGCTTTCAAAGGCGTGAGCTGCCGTATGCCCCAAGTTTAAATATTCTCTTACGCCTTTTATGTCCAGCGGGTCGGCGGATACAAAGTCTGATTTTATTTTAAGGCAGATTTCAACGCATCTTCTCCTTGCAATTCTGCTTTTTTTTATTTTTCCAAAAAAAGCTCTTTTATCTTTTCCAAAGGCTTTGGGAGCTAAAAGAAAGTATTTGACAAGCTCTCCGAAGCCTTCAATAATTTCTTTTTCGGAAAAAAAATCAACCGCGCAAAATATATAATCCGGCTGCCTGAAAAGCCCTATCATATTTCTGTAACCGCCTAAATCCGCGGCGTTTTTGCCGCCGAAAGCGGCGTCTATTTGAGCTAAAAAAGTAGTTGGAACAAGGCAAAGCTTCATTCCGCGCATATACAGCGAAGCGGCCAGAGAAGCCAGATCGCAGACGGTCCCTCCTCCTACGGCTAGGACAGCGTCCTGCCTGGAAAAATTATTTTTCAAGAGGCAGAAAAGGGCCTTTTCAAGAGCGGAAAAGGACTTGTCATTTCTTTTTAAGACAAAAATTTTTTTATTTTTCCCAAGAAGTTTGCCGGCTTTTTTTATCGCGTTTGAAAATTTTTTTCCGCAGAATTTGTCCGTTATAATGAGCAGTTTTTCTGCTCTCAAAGGAATTTTTCTCAAATCTTTTTCGTCTTTTCCTATTATGATTTCGGTTATTTCTTTCCTTGCGATTTCAAATTTCATTCAAGGCTCTTTTAATCTTTACAGCAACGGCGAGGGCATGGAATCTTTTAAATCTGATCCTTATTTTTGCCCTTGAGTAATATTTTACTCTTTTTGAGTAAAGCTTTTCCGCTTTTAATCTTCTTTGTTTAAAAGTTTTGCCTCTTAAAAGCGGCCGTCCTCCGTCGTTTTTTTTAATCTGAGTTTCTATCTGCGAAAAATCCCTGTCCAAAAATACGCATATGCCGTTTTTTTGCGCCTTTTTGAGCCATTTTGCCGAAGGCAGCATCCCGGCGCCCATGGCGATTACATAGTTTTTTAAGCCGCAAATTTCCTCAAATATTTTTTTTTCCTCTTTTCTAAGCAGTTTCTCCCTGCCTGAAATTATAAGCTTTTCAGGAGATATCTGAAGCCTTTTTTTAATCAGTTTATCTGTGTCTATGAATTTTCTTTTTGTCAGCCTGGAAAGCTCGTAGCCGGCTGAAGTCTTGCCTGAAAATGAAAAACCGCAGAGATAAATGTTCATTTTCTCAGCTTTTTTCGGCAGTTTTTTCTCCACAATTTTACCCTTCCAGATATTTCCTCAAGACTGTCCGAGCCGAATTTTTCCAAAACGGCTTTTGCCAGAACGAAGGAAAGCAGAAATTCGCCTATGACTGCGGCCGCATATACGCAGGAAATATCGCTGGTTTCGCAGCAGCTGCAGGCTTTTTCTCCTGTTTCAAAATCAAAAGAAGGAATTTTTTTTCTTGAACCGCTCAACGCTCTTGCCGCGCATCTTACTATCAGGTCCTCTCCGTTTGTCATTCCGCCGTTAATTCCTCCGAAAAAGTTTGATGAATATTTCCATAATCCATTCTGTTTTTTAAAACAGTCCTCTTTTCCCGTTGAAGATAAAGAAAAACCGTCTCCTATTTCCACGCCTTTTACGGCGTTTAATGAGCCGAAAGCGGAAAAGATATGAGCTGAAAGCCTGCTTTCGGCTTTTATGTGAGAGCCCAGTCCTATAGGCAGATTTGAAGCTCTGATTTCAAAAATGCCGCCGACAGATCTTGCCGATTTTTCATATTTGGAAATTATTTTGCGGCCGGCTTTTTCGCCGTTTATTGAGATGACCTTGCTTGAGATTTTTATGTCAAGCTCTTCTATCAGTCTCATTGTGAAACAAAATAAAGCTGTTCTCGCTGCGGTTTCTCTGGCGCTGGCCCGCTCTCTTATTTGCCACGGCTTTACGCCGTATTTTAAGGCGCCGGCAAAGTCGGCATGTCCCGGCCTGACAATGGAGCTTTTATTAAAGTTCATTGAATTGTTGGAGAGAATAATCCCTATCGGGGAGCCGTCTGTAATTTCTTTTTCGTCAATGCCTGACACTATCCTGAAATTGTCATTTTCTTTTTTCTGCCTGGGCCCTCTTAAAGGAGCCTCGGAGCGCCTTTTAAGCTGCAGCTCTATGTATTTTTTCCCGACTTTGACGCCGGCCGGAAATCCGCTTAATATCCCGAGATTTTCGGGCGAATGAGAGCCGCCGCAGGTTAGATATTCAAGCATTAAAGCCTCCTCATAATTTCTTCGGCAGCGCTTTCTTTGATGCTGATGCCGGTTAGTATTTTGAAACTGTAAACAGCCTGATAAAAAAGCATTTCTTCTCCGGTTTTTATTTGCGCCTTTAATCCGGCTGCCTGCGAAAGAAATTTATTTTTGCCGAAGTAATTAAGATCGTAAAAAAGAGAGCTTCCGGCTTGCGGGGGGAATTTAGGAAAAGAGGCGCATGGAACCCTTGCATTTACATACAGAGAGGCCGCAGGCGCCTTGGCCTTCTGTTTAAGGAAATAAAACTTTGAGAAGGGATATTTTGCTCTAAGAATTTCAGCGTTTGCAGTTTTTTTGCCTTTGCCTGAGACGCAGTATATCTGTCCGGTTCTCAATTCTCCCAAAGCGGCAAGCACGGCGGCTGCGGCGCCGCCTGAGCCGAAAACGCAGGCGCTTTCAAAGCGTTTTTTAAGAGTTTTCTTGAAAGCCGGAATATCCGTATTATAAGAAATCCATTTGCCGCCCTTCCTTTTCAAAAGATTTGCCGCCATCGCTTTTTTTGCGCTTTCCGTTTTTATGCCGCTTAATTCAAAGGCTCTTTGTTTGTGGGGAGAAGTTATATTCAAGCCGTCAAGCCGGCAATTTTTTATGAAAGTTTCTGAAAAATCTTCGGGCTTAATCTTGAACAGGCGATAGGTCCCTTTTATTTTCGCTTTTTTAAAAAGAAGATTAAAGATCGCAGGAGATGAAGTTTTTTTTAATGGCCAGCCGGCAAGACCGAAATCAAATTTCTTTATTTTTTCAGGCATTTGGAGAATTTTTCCAGACTTTTTAAAATCTTTTCAAATTCTTTGAAGTTTACGGCATGTTTGCCGTCAACAACAGACATGTGCGGATTTTCATGAATTTCAAGCATAATGCCGTCCAAACCGAAGGCGGCGGCGGCTATAGCGGCGGGACTCACCATTTCACGGCCGAGAGAAGAATGGCTTATGTCGGCTATTACGCAGAGAGAAAAATCTCTTTTCAATTTTGCGGCGAGATTAAAATTTATTCCGCCCTCAGGAAAAAAGCCGAAGTCGCCCCTTTCACAGAATATTATGCTGCTGTTCTTTACGGCCACATATTCCGCGCTGGATAGCCAGTCTTTTTTGTCCGCTCCCTGAGCCCTTTTCAAAAGGACAGGTTTTCCTGTCTCGCTTAAAGCTTTTAGAAGAGCGTAATTTTTCATATTTGCCGCTCCGACCTGAAACATATCACAGTATTTTGCGGTTTCTTTTATCTGGCACGGGCTTAATATTTCGCTTACAGTTTTAAGTTTGTATCTTTCCCTTACTTCAGAAAGTATCTCAAGGCCTTTTTCGCCCAGGCCTTGAAATGAATAAGGCGATTGCCGGGGTTTAAAGATTGGAGCGCGTATATATCCCATTCCCATGCTTTTTAAAAAAGCGGCTGTTTTCATATAGCTTTTTCTGTCTTCAATTGTGCAGGGGCCGGCTATTATTTCAAATTTTCGGGGGAATTTAAAGCGGCTTTCGGCGGCCATGGGAAACTTTTCCTTTTCAGACAGCATTATTTCTGATTTGGGGAAGAATGCTTTTATCCTTGATAAAAAACCGCAAGCTGCGCCTTTTTTAATCTCTCTTATATCAATAATCTCGCTTTTTTGAAAGCAAAGCCTCAAGGCCCCTCTTTCTTTTTTAAGAAGGTCAAGAAATGCTTTCTTTCTTGTTAACTCGGCGCTGTTTATTCTTATGAGCATTTTTTTTCTGGAAAACAACTGACTGCCTCAGGATTTCAATGTAAATTTTCTTAAAGCAGTCCTTAAGAACTTTGTTTCTCAGGCCTCTTTGGCAATTCCTGATAATTTCTTTTTCTCTGCGCAGATCCCTGAGATTTTTTTTAAAACGGACAGCTGAGAGAGCAAGGGAAAACCTTTTCTCTAAAAGCAGCCTGATTTTGGCGTCCGTGATATCTATTCTTTCTCTTATTTTCCCCAGCTCTCTTTTTATCATCTTTTTGCAGTTTCTCTCCACCCAATATTATATAATTTTAACATAGGATGAGCATGAAAATTCAGGTTGGAGTAGGCTGCGAAAGCGAATTTGCCTTTTTCCTTGATTGCGGGGCTGACGAGTTTTACGGGGGGATTTCAGATGTGCCGGGGCATCTTTACGGCGGCCAGAATTTTTCCGACGAAAAAACCTTTTTGAAAGCTGTTGAAAAAGCCCATGCGAGAAATAAAAAATTTTTTGCCGTTGCCAATGAAGTGAGAGGCGATTTATTTGAATCTACGCTTAAAAAAACGCTTTATCTGGTCAAAAACGGAGCCGACGGGCTTATTGTGAGAGATATCGCACTTCTTAAAGAACTTCAAAAACAAAATCTTAAATGCGAGCTCATTCTGAGCAGCCTGGCTTTATGTTTCAATTCAGGGACTTTGAATTTTTACGCGGACCTCGGCATTACTCGGCTTGCTCTCCCGGAACAGATAACTGAAGATGAGGCCCTTTCTTTGATTAAAAACAAAAGGCGGGTAGGAACAGAGGTTTTTTTGACCGCAAGGGAATACTGCGTAGTTTTGAACGGCTTTTGTTACCTGAAGAAATTTACCGGAGAATGCATATGCAGGGCCGGCTTCAGGAAGGGCAAAGAAATTTTCGCCATGCCGAGACCCTCTCTTCAGCAGCATTATTCAAGTCTTTACGCTTTTCATAAAGCCGGCGCGCAGTTTTTGAAAATAGGAAGGCATCCATCAAAGGATTACGCAAAAATAATATTCAAGCAGGCTTTGGCCGTAAGAGAGCTTCTTGAAGCCGGTCTGGACAGGGAAATCTTTGTCAGAAAAGCCGCAGATGCGCATTTTAAATTCGGAGAATTTCTTTTAAAATGGAAAGAGAAAAAATAGAAAGAGCCGTTTTTTTTCACGGGTCAATCCCTGAAAACAGGCGTTTGATAAAAGGCAAGGTGCTTTGTCTCGGCAGCGAGTTCTGTCCGGCCTTGCTTGTGAGAAAAAAGGATATTGAAGCGGCGCTTAATACGGCTCTTTCGGGAATAGCCGTATATACATCTTTCTTAAATGAAAGGGAGCTTGGGGAACATATTTCGGCTCTTGAGGAGATTTTAAAAGACTTCGGCGACATTGAGGTTATGATAAACGATTTCGGCCTGCTTTCATGGCTGGTTAAAAAATTCCCGGGCGTTAAAAAGGGCATAGCGAGGCCTCTTTCAGTGGAGTTTATGAGAATGCCTTACCGCCAGCTTTCAGATTTTATGTCCAAATGGAGCCTTTCCTCAATAGAGACGGATGAATGCTCAATGATATCCAATTTTCCGCAGAAACGCAATTTTAATGTTTATTTCAGACTCGGGCCGGTTTTTTCGGCTATGAGCAGATTTTGCCCCTTTACAAGGAAAATATCTCCCGGCTGCTCTTTTCAATGCAAAGGCAGGCTTGACAAGTTTTCCGTTAAAGGCAGCCGTCAAAAAATTTATCGTTATGAAAAGGGATATTTTTCCGCTTGCGAGGAAATTGACTTAAAGCTTAAGCCGCAAAGAATAGTGGAAGATATTTTTCAGGCGCCATGAGGAATTCAAAATCTTTTTTCCTTTCCAGGCTTAAAGACAAATTTCCTGTCCCGGATTTTTTTGTCTTGGAGGGAGATTTCTTGAAGGATATTTTTGCAGGCTGCGGAAAGAAGCCGGCTCTGAAATTTCTTGAAATTTTAACGGCTTCGGCCCCGGATAATTTTTTAAAAACTGGAGAAACATTTATAGTCAGATCTCTGCATCCCATGGAAGGAGATTTCTCTAAGAGTTTCAGCGGAATTTTCAGCTCGGAAATTTTTAAGTTTCCTTCAGGCGCTTTTTTATCCTCCAGAAAGGTGTTTGAATCTTATTTTTCAAAGCTGGCCATGGAATATTCAGGCAGGAAAAGAGCTGAAAAGCCCTATGCGCTTATGTTTCAAAAATACATAAGGGGAATAAACGGCGCCGCGGCTTTTTTTTGCGGCAGCGGCGATTTCTTTTCCCATTGGCCCAGCAAGGGAGGGGAGGAAAGATTTTTTCTAAGAAAGAACGGCAATTCCTATTTCTCTGATTTTGAAGCTTCATTTGAAGCTGGCGATTTGCTGTCGCTTTTGTCTTTAAGGGCGAAGGAGCTCTCTGAGACAATTGGATATAGGAATGTCTTGATTGAGTTTGTTGTTTCAAAGGGGGAATTATTTATTGTTCAGGCCTGTCCATATTCAGGAGTTTTCCCTGAAAGTTTGCAGGTCAGGTTTGAAAACGAGGCAAATTATGATTTCAGCCCCTTAGATATGGATGCGGCCTTTGTGAAAAATTTTTTCAGGGAAGCAGGGCTTGAGAGCCGCTTGAATTTTCAAGTTAAAAAAAACGGCCTTTTTCTTGAACTTGACGAAATTTTAAATATGGAGAAAGAGCTCGCGGCGAAGGCGAACAGCGGCTCTTTTCTGTTGTCATTTAAAGATGCCTGCCTTAATTCCATTAAGTCAGCTCTTTCTTCGGTTTGCAGAGCCGATGAACCTGAAAAATGTCTTCTTGCGCTTAAAAACCTCAATTCCCGCATGGCTTTGATGAATTTTGTTTTGACCAGAATAGCGGCTGTTCTTGGCCGAAAGAAGAACAGCAAAGAAAGATATCTTGATTTCTGGGAATTTCGTTTTTCGCTGAAAAAACACTATAATTCGGCTGCTCTTGCTCTTGGCAAAAAGATACTGTCCGTTAGAACCGGTCTTGACTATGATAAGCTGAGTAAAATTTGTAAAATTCCCTATAAGGATGCCTTGCTTTACATTTCAGGCCGAAAGTCTGCGGTTTTGCGTGAGAACCGGATTAAAAGAGCGGATTTTATTCTGCGTCCCGCTTATCCAATAAAGGGCATTGAGCTTTCTCCCGGAAAAGCGCAGGGGATTGTCAGAATAATAAGAAATCCAGCTGACGCCGAAAAATGCCGGGAAGATGAAATAGCCGTGAGCCCTTATATGGACAGAAATCTGGTTTCTGCTGCGGTGCGTTCAAGAGGCGTTATCACTTCGGCGGGCGGTTTTTTCTCTCATGCCGCCATACTTGCCAGAGAAATGAAAAAGCCCTGCATTGGAGCAATTGCCGCCTGCGACAGGATTTTTTCGAACGGAGACAGGGTAAGAATAGAGAATGGATTGATTTTCAAGCTATGAAAAGAATAGATGTCAAAATAACTTTCAACTGCAATAATCTTTGCGATTTTTGCGCTCAGGGTTCAAAGAGAAGCAAGATTAAGATGAAAGATTTTTCCGAGATAGAAAAAATTCTCAGGGACGCGTCTAAGAAAAAGGTTGAAGGAGTGGTGTTCACCGGCGGCGAGCCGACCCTGCATCCCAAGATAATTGAAATAGTCGCTGCTGCAAAAAAAATGGGTTTTTCAAGAATACAGCTTCAGACAAACGGTAGAAGTTTTGCTTATTATGAATTTTGCAGGAAACTTAAAGAGGCCGGCGCCAACGAAATGGGGCCCTCTCTTCACGGCTCTTCGCCTGAGATTCATGAAAAATTGACAAAGGCTCCGGGCAGTTTCTCTCAGACCGTAAAGGGAATATTAAATTGCAAAAAACTGGGCATGTATGTGCTGACAAATTCGGTGATTACCTCAGTAAACTATAAAGATCTTCCGGCTCTGGCAAAGCTTCTGACTCACTTGAAAGTAGATCAGTACCAGTTCGCTTTTGTTCATATCATAGGCACGGCATGGGAAAATAAGCAATGGATAGTGCCTAAAAAGAAGGATATAATGCCTTATGTAAAGAAGGGGCTGGATATAGGCATTAAGAAAGGCATTCCATGTTTTACGGAGGCGATACCTTATTGCCTTATGAAAGGCTATGAGCAATGCGTTGCCGAAGCAATTATTCCCGAAGGGCCTGTGGCGGATGCCGACGTTTATGTAGATAATTATGCCGATTACAGACGAAATGAAGGCAAGGCAAAGGGAAAGCAATGCGTCAAGTGCAAATATTTCAAAGTTTGCGAAGGCCCCTGGCGCGAATATCCGGATTTATACGGCTGGTCCGAGTTTAAGCCTGTGAAAAAGTGACGATGAGCCGGTCAGGAAAATTATGTCTGGAAAATTCAATAGTTTTTACTTTGAGAAAATCGCCGGCGGCTGGTTTATTTCTATAGACAGCGGTAACTGGTTTATTGCCGGCGATAAAGAGTTTATGCGCCTTAAAAAGGGAAAAATATCATCTTCTCTTGAACAGAAGATATTAAAAAACAATATTGTGAAGGATAAAACGGATTTTGAAAAATACTTCTCGGACTATAATTCACTAAGAGAGCATACTTTTTCTCCGCCGTCGCTGCATATTATGGTGCTGACTTTGGCCTGCAATCACAAATGCATTTATTGCCGGGCTGTTGATTCTCCTCACCCCTCAAATGCCAGGATGACAGAGCGCACAGCAAGCAGGGTTCTGGATTTTATATTTTCATGTCCGTCGAAGGAAATCAGCATTGAATTCCAGGGCGGCGAAGCGCTGCTTAATTGGCCTGTTTTAAAAAAATCGGCCGAAAAAGCTGCGGCGCTTGCCGCAAGGAAGGATAAAGATCTCAATGTTTCAGTGGTTACAAATCTTTCGCTGATGAATTTTCAAATGGCGGATTATCTTTGCGAAAATGGAATTTCAGTATGCACCTCTCTTGACGGGCCGAAGGAGATTCACGATAAGAACCGGCTTTTTTTTGCCGGCTCATCGCATGATTTGGCTGTAAAATGGCTTGAGTATTTAAGGAAAAAAGTTTCTGCGGGGAAAGGCCGCAAGGATTCGCTGCCTTCGGCTTTGATGACTACCACAAGATTTTCACTTTCTGCGGCTGAAAAAATCGTAAGTCATTATCACAGCCTCGGCCTTGGCGGAATTTTCATAAGGCAGCTTTCCCCCATAGGATATGCCAAAAATGTCTGGGATAAGATAGGATATTCTCCGGAGGATTTCCTCCGCTTTTATGAAGAGGCGCTTGATTGCGTGCTTAAAATAAACGGAAAAGGCGAAAGATTTATAGAGAGAAATGCCGCCATAAAACTTAAAAAATTGCTTTTTCTAAAAGACCCGAATTTTCTGGACCTGCGCTCTCCCTGCGGAGCTGCCATAGGACAGCTGGCCTACAATTGGGACGGTTCCATTTATACCTGCGATGAAGGAAGAATGACCGGCGCCGCGGGCGACGATTTCTTTAAGGTCGGCAGCGTGTTTTCTTCTTCTTTCAGGGATGCTGTAAGCTCGCCGGCGGCAAAGATTTGCGCCATGTGTTCCTGCCTTGAAAATCAGCCGTCCTGCTTCAGATGCGCGTTCAAGCATTATTGCGGAATTTGTCCTGTTCACAACTATGAAACTTCGGGAAGTCCGTGGGGCAATGCCGGGTTTGGCGGCTGGTGCGAGATTGAGAAGGGAATTTTCAAGATACTTTTGAAAAAAATGCGGAACAAAGAGAATAAGAAAATTTTTCTGGGATGGTTTGACTGATGCCTGATATATGCTTTTGGAATAAATGCGACAATAAATGCATAATGTGCACAAATCCGCCGGAGTTTTCAAGATCTTCTCCGGAAGGGAACTATGATTTTAAAACGCAGCTTGCAAAACTTGAAGCTTATCTTTCAGGCAATAAAGATACCTACTATTCAAACAGGCGCCGTCATGATTATATTTCCATTACAGGCGGCGAGCCGACAATGCATCCTGATTTTTTTGCGCTGCTTTATGCCGTAAGAAAACGGCTTCCTCAGACCCCTATAACTCTTCTTACCAACGGAAGAAGGCTCGGCGATAGAAAATTCTTTGAAAAATTTCTTAAAATAGCAAAGCAGCCTTTTTCCGTGGGCGTGCCTTTGCATTCGCAAGACAGGCAATTGTTTGAAAAAATAACCGGCGTTAAAGGCAGTTACCTGCAGACTTTATCCTGCCTGGACAATTTGTTTGCACGCTTTCCTGGCGATGTTCAAATCAGAGTTGTCATTCATAAGCTTAATTACAAAAAAATAGGCGATATAGCGGCCTTTATCTCAAAAAGGTGGGGCAAACGCTTTAAAGCTGCTCTTATACACTATGAAATAGAAGGAATGTCAGATATAAATTCAAAAAAGGTGGGCCTTAAGCTGACGCAGTCTGCGAAAGCGATAGAAAAAAGCGCAAAAGCTCTTTCAGGGCTTGATTTTGAATTGTATCATTATCCCCTGTGTGTTTTGTCCGATTCTCTAAGAGATAAAGCGAGAATAACTCTTCCGGGGGAGGAAAGGGTTTATCCGCCGGTTTGTTTTAGGTGCGCATTGAGAAAAAAATGTCTTGGACTTATGAAGGAATATTTTAAAGTTTACGGTTATTCTGAACTGAAGGCCCAAAGGAAGATATGAAGATTCATTCCATCATAGGATATGCAGCTCTGATATTTTTTGTAATTTGGGGCTATTTTATATCTGTAGAAGACCTTAAAACAAGCAAAATATCAAACAAAAGGATAATCCTGGGTTTTCGGCTTCTTTTTGTTTTCTTCATCGCCCAGGCCGCAAACAGCATTTTAGGCAAATACGGATACGGAGAGATATACCTGAACAAAATTTATTTCTACTACCTATTTCTGAACATGGCTTTGGCGATTATGGGAGGCATAATTCTTTGGTACGGCGAAATCTGGCCCGCGGGAGACGCCAAGTTTTTTATAACTTCCGTTTCGCTGCTGCCTCTGGCCTTGCCGGAGATAGCCGGTTTTCCCGGGTATTTATGGCTTTCAGTGCTTATAAATACTTTTGTTATTGCCGGGATATACGCAGTGGCGCGTTTTCTTTATGAAAGCTACAGAATGAAGCTGAGCGGCGATAACGACGCTTTTAAGGAGCTTAGAGATTTTAAGGAAAAGATAAGGGCTTTTTTTGCCGAGAATTCCGGCAAGACCGCGGCTCGAAAAATAGCAGGAATTTTTTTCAGTCTGGGCATAATATTTCTGGCCAAGCAGGTTTTGAATATGTATTTGATGGGCCTTTTAGGCAGAAGCCTTTCAAAGGCTTATATAATATACTTTCTGCTGTTTTTCGGCTGGGAAAAGGCCGGAAAAATTTTTCAAAAGAAATCATGGAAAATAGCCATGGGCGTCCTGTACGCCGTTTATTTTTCTGCCGGAATGATTTTTTTCAGGGATGAGGTTTTAAGCCATGTCTTGAAGGCGCTTTCAAATGTCGTTAAGTTCAGCGTGATTTTAACGCTTGGAAGATTTGTGCTTGAGTATCTGGTTGAAAAGAAAAACGCTTACTGGGTTTCATCAAAGGATGTCAAAGAAGGCATGGTCCTGTCATCTTTTTCCATTAAAAGCGTAAGAACCAATGAGGAAATAGCGCCTCTTTTTGAGGGTTACTATAAGGACGGTATAGACTCAGAGCAGGCGCAGGCCCTGTCCGCGTGGCTGTCAAAGATAGACGGAGGAAAAGGTAAACTGGAGATGGTCAAGGGCTATCCGTTTGCTTTTTGGATTTACCTCGGCTGTATTTTTTTGCTGGTTTTTAATAAAAGTATCCTCTCCTTCATAAGGTTATGAACGAAAATAAACAGGAAAAAAGACAGAAACTTGTGATTTTTACGGGTTATGCCTGTAATAACAATTGCGTTTTCTGCATAAACGCAGATAAAAGGCAGATAAGGCCGAAAAATACCCAGGAATTGCTCAAAGAGATTTATGCTTCATCCAAAAAAGGGATTGAAATACTTGAACTTATCGGCGGAGAGCCCTCAATAAGAGATGATTTCTTTCTGCTGTTATCCGCCGCTAAAAAGGTGGGCATAAAAGAAACTGTAATAGCGACAAACGGCAGAATGTTTTCAGATTTTTCCTTTGCCAAAAAGGCGGTTGAAAGCGGTCTTGGCGCAATAATATTTTCGGTTCATGGAAGTCATGCCCGGCTGCACGATATGCTGACTCAGGCGCCAGGCTCTTTTTCGCAGCTTAAAAAAGGAATCGAAAATTTCAGAAAGTTGAAGTTCCCCAAAATAAACGGCAATACAACTGTAGTAAAGCAAAATATGAGGGATATTCCAAAAATAGCGGATTTATATGTTTCAAAAGGAATCAGGAACGTTGAGTATATATTCGTAGATCCCAACTACGGCGGCGCGAAAAATAACTTTGAAAAATATGTTCCTAAAATATCAAAGGCGGCCGTTTTTATTAAAAAAGCTTTGGATATCGGTCTTAAGGCCGGTTATGATCAATGGAAGGCAAGATATGTGCCGCTTTGCCATTTTAAGGGCTATTTTGACCATATAAGCGAGATAAACGAGAGAAAGCTTTTTTTTGTAAGGCATTCCGCTCCGGATTTTAGAAATGAGGATGTTTTATCTTCCAGAAGAAAAGCAGGAAGAAGGAAGACCGCCGCCTGTAAGGGCTGCGCCGTTTACAGGCTTTGCGAGGGTATCTGGGTGGAATATATAAGCAGGTACGGCGATGGAGAGCTTAAGCCGGTTAAAAATGGAAATTAAAGAAAAAGAAGTACAGCTTGCCGTATATCCGTGGGGTGATTGCAATATGCGCTGCCTTTACTGCTCATACAGGGGCGCGCGCGGGACTTTAAAGATAAAAGATTTTGTATCAGTTTTGAAATTCCTCAAAAAAGTTGAGCCGGGTTTTTCTAAGATAACTTTTCTCGGCGGCGAGCCGACCTTAAAACCGCGTCTTTTAAGAGCTTATTTTGAAGCGGCCGGGATAAATGCGCCGGATTGCCGGCTGTTTCTCTTTACCAACGGCCTTGAGGTTGAAGAAGGTGTTTTCAGGATTTTAAAAGAATTCAATGTTAATGTCGTCTTGAGCATAGACGGATTTGAAAGGGTAAATTACAGCCAACGGAGCAGGGCCGATAAGAAAAAGTATTCGCCCTTAAAAATAGCCGAAAAGTTTCTGTCGGCCGGGCTTAATTCTCTCGCTTTCTCTCTTACCGTTACGCCCGATAATGCCGCGTTTCTTGTTTCAAATTTGAAAAAAATGGCGCTGCTGGGCGCTTCGGCCATAGGGTGGAATGCGGATTATGCGGCTTCATGGAGCGATTCGGATTTGAAACAGCTTAAAAAACAGATTGAAGGCGAGCGGTTATTTTATCTTAAGCTTTTAAGAGCCGGCAAGCCTTACAGAATTTCAAATTGTTATGAGCTTATGGAGGAGATTGGAAGCGGCAATAAAAGTTCCTGTTCGGCCTTTTCCCTATTCCCTGACGGTAAAATATACGCCTGCGACAAGGTATTTTCTGCCCCTTTGGAGAAAAGAAAAAAGGCCGTTTTATCAAGGGATAATTTCAAAAAAGACAGAAAAAAATTTTTCAGCACGGCCCTGAAGGCCGGCTTTGAAGATAGGGGGCTTATTTGCAGGGCAGGACTGTATTTTTATCATAAATTTGTAAAATGTCTTGAAGGAAAAGCTCTTGAAGAAAGTCTATCGGTTTCTTTGAAGACAGCCGCCCTGATTGAAAGGGAAAAGATGAAAAGCTTGAGATTATTTATGAAATACGGCCTTTTCAGGAAGCTTCACGGATTATGAGCGAAAAAGATACGGATAAAGGTTCCTGCTATGAAATATTGCTGAATTACAATTGCAATGCGGCCTGTTCTTTTTGTTCGCAGGGCAATTTTGACAAATCCCTGAACGCGCCTTTTGAACTCATAGCCAGGGAAATATATACGGCTAAAAAGAACGGCTTTTCAAGACTCGGTTTCAGCGGCGGCGAGCCGACCGCCAATAAGAATCTTCTTAAAGCAGTAAAGCTTGCCAAAAGCGTTGGATTTAATTTTATCAGGATACAGACAAACGGGATAAGACTCAAGGATTACTCTTATTGCCGCAGTTTAAAAAAAGCCGGGCTTACTTTCTGCAAATTTTCTTTTACAAATGACGATGCTGTTGTGCATGACAGTCTGACGCGTGTGAACGGCTCGTGGGAGAGCGCCTCAAAAGGCCTTGAAAACATGAAAAAACTCAAGGTCAGGCTCGGCAATAATATCGTAATAAACCGCTACAACTATAACCGTCTAAAGTCCATAGTAGAGTATTTCCTCAAGAGAGGGATTTCCAATTTTGTAGTAATATACCCTATATACACTGGTTCAATGGCAAAAAACGGCAAAAAACTGGGAGTTTCACTGCCGGACTGCGCCCCTTACTTCATGGAGACGCTTTCTTTTATGGCCTCCATGGATATGGCCGGAGAAATCCTTTTCCTTAATGTGCCGCCATGTTTTTTGCCCGGTTATGAAAGCAATGCGATAGGAGGGGACAGGTTCAATACTGTTGTAGCCGACCCGGACGGGGGCACTATGGACCTGGACGAAAGTGCCGATTTAAACAAAAAGAAAGGCAAGCCGTGCCGATTGTGCCGGCTGAAAAACAAGTGTCACGGCGTTGATGCAGGGTATTTGAAGATTTTCGGATGGGAAGGTTTCAAGCCGGCTTCATTGAAAAAGCCGGTGCAAACTGTAGTTTCCAGGGCGTCCTATTATACAGACAATGAAAGATGCATGATTGAGATACTTAAAAAAAGGGGAGCATTGAGCACTTCAGAGCTTTTAAAAGAGTCTCAAAAACTGGCTATTTGCAAGGATTGTTCCGACGGAGCTGCCGTAATATCTGCAGGAGAAAAGCTTTTGAAAAGAAAATTGGTGGCAAGAGAATTTAAGAAAGGCGCTTATATCTGGAAGCTGACGGGAAAAATATAATGCTTTTAAGAGTTATAAAAAACTGCAATCAAAATTGCGTTTTCTGCTCTTTTGACGAGAAAAAGACTGACAGACAGGAAAATCTCGCTTCTTTGGCCGCAAAGGAAAAAAAAGGTCCGGGCCTTATTCAGATTTCAGGCGGCGAGCCGCTTCTTTGCCGGCCTCAGGATTTGCTTGATTTTTGCGGTAGGCTTGTCAAAAAAGGGAAGACCATAGAATTCCAAACCAACGGCACTCTTGTGGAATCTTTTCCGCCGGCATATTTATCAAAACTGGTTCGCTTAATTTCAGCAAGAAAAGGATATTTCAATATTAACTTTTCAGCCGCAGATGCCAAAGCTGATTTGAAAATAACTGGCCTTAAGGAAGCATTCCTGAAAAGGCTTAAGGCCGTTAAAATACTTAAATCCCTCAAAGCGGCTATAAGGCTTACTTTTGTGATAAACTCCATCAATTACAAGACTTTGAAATCTTTTGCGGTTCTGGCCGCCGGCCTGAAGCCGGATTTGATTCAGTTTAGTTTTGTTAAAGGACAGGGCAGCGCCTCAGGCAAAAAAAACATCATTCCCTCATACGAAAGCGTCTCTCCTTTTCTTATGGCAGCCATGGAAATCCTTGAAGGCAAAAAAATAAACTTTGAAATTGACCATATGCCCTGCTGCCATCTCGGCAGATTCTGGCGTTTTAATGTGGATGTGGATAAAGCCTTAAAAGGCCTGGACGGGCCGCATAAAAGCGAAAAGATACATGTTAAACAGTGCGGCGGATGCGGACTGAGAAAAGTTTGTTTCGGACCGAGAAAAGATTATTTGAAAGTGAGGAAATTCAGAAAAGGCAGGATAGCGCTATGAGAAAAGAGCTGGCTCGCCTTTTCCCCGCCATTAAGAAAAAGATAAACGGGAAAGAACTTGTTTATCTTGACAGCGCCTGCACCGCTCTTAAAAATTCGGTTTCCGCGGAAATACAGGAAAAAAGTCTGCTTGAAGAAGGCTTTTGCGCCGGAGCAAGGTCTTTTAACGATGCTTCAATTCTGGCTCAGGAAAGGTTTTTACTATCCAGAAAAAAAATTGCCTGCTCTATTAATGCCAAAGAAAGAGAAATAGTCTTTGTTTCAGGCGCCACTGAAGCGGCTAATATGGTAGCCGCTTCATTTCCCTTTAAAGCCGGAGATGAAATATTTCTGAGCGCTTTGGAGCATAATTCGGTGTTTTTGCCTTTTTGGAAAGCCGCAAAAGAAAAGAAACTTAAAATCAGGATAGTGCCTCTTAGAAATTACAAAGCTGATCTGAATCATTTCCGCCGGCAGGCCGGGAAAAAGGCCAGGATGCTTTGCCTTACCATGTCTTCAAATCTTACAGGCGGCGCGGAGGATTTTGCGGGTTTTGTATCCTTTTGCCGTCAAAAAGGCATAAAGGTCTTTCTGGACGCGGCGCAGTACATATCCTCGCATGGCCTAGATTTCGGCAAAACAGGCGCTGATTTTGCGGTTTTTTCAGGCCATAAAATATCGGCCCCCTTCGGCACGGGAGTTCTTGCCGTGAGAGAAGACAATTTCAAACTGCTCAGGTCCTCAAAGCTTGGCGGCGGCACAATAGTGAAAATAGTCAAAGACGGCGGCTTGTATAAACCCTGTCTTCTGGATAATAATGCTTCTTTTGAGGCCGGCATACAGAATTATTCCGGAGCCCGCGCTCTGGCCGAAACTTTTTCGATTCTGGAAGAAACCGGTTATAAAAAAATAAGAACGCATATCGCCGGGCTTTGTAAAACGGCTTATGAAGTTTTAAGCTCAATAGACGGCATTAAAATCATCGGCGGCGGGCATGAGCAGGGTTCTCTGCTTTCTTTTGTTTTTGAGGGCAAGTTATCGGCGGCTGATTTTCAGCTTTATGCCCGGGATGCCTGCAAGGCAAGTCTTGCTTTCAGAACGGGAAAAATGTGCGCAGATTTGGCCTGTCTTAATCTGGGCATAGACGGGGCTGTGAGGATTTCGTTCGGATTTTACAATGAAAAAAGGGATATAGAAATTTTTGCTCAAACCTTGAAAGATTTTTTGAGAGAATCATGAAAAAGAAAAAGCTTCATATCTGTTCTTTCGGGCTTAAACCGTCGGATATCTCAATTGAAGCGGCTCAGATCATCAGGAACTGTGCGGTTGTATCAGATTCTCTTAGAAGCGACAATAAGCTGGCTGAAGCGGCAAAAAGCTTTTCCTTCGCCAGGGCCTTTAATGATAAGGGCGAAAAGGGGGATTTAGAGAGAGAAATAAGAAAAGCGCTCAAAGAAAACGGCGAGGCCGCATATTTTACCTGCGGGAATCCGCTTTTTTTAAATGAGCTGCATTTGGGAATTATGAAAAAATTTTCAGCCGAAGCCGATATCAGGCTTTATCCGGCAGTTTCTTCGCTGGATTATGTTTTTCAGTTCATAAGGGAAAAATTTTTAATAGATGATTTTGACTGCGTCTGCCTTATGCGCCCCAGATTTTTCCCCAGGGAATATTCATATTCGCCTTTGCTGGTCTTTAATCCTTTTTCTCTGCTTAAAGATGCGGGAATAATGAAAAAATTCTGTTCCATTGTAAGGCAGTATTATCCTGGCAGCCATAAAGCCTATGCAATAAAGCTGCCGGCATACCCGGATTACAGCTGCAGCTTGAGAAAATCCAGCGTTAAGGATATAGAAAAATTTTTGAGAAAAATGTCTCCAGAAGAGACCTTGTATCTGCCGGGCAATTTTAAAAATGAGAATTGCGAAAATGACTGGTGATTTGGGCTTTATAAAATATCGGGCAAATAATGTACAATAAATTGATGGCCTTTGCCGCCAAAGGAGATTGAAATGGATATAAAACCCGAAATTTTAAACAGGAAAATAAAATCATACGAAAAGGATATGATCGCTTTCGCCAGAGACATGGTAAGGATCCCGTCTTTTTCATGTCAGGAAGGAAAACTGGTTGAAAGAATAAAGAAGGAAATGATAAAAGCCGGTTTTGACAGGATAAAAATAGACTCAATGGGCAATATCATAGGCTTCATAGGCAAGGGAAAAACCAAGCTGATGATTGATGCTCATATAGACACTGTAGGCGTCGGCGACCCCAAGGCCTGGAAAATAGACCCTTTCGCCGGAGTTTTTAAAAACGGCGCCATATACGGAAGAGGGGCCACTGATCAGAAGCTTTCAATGGTATCTATGGTGTATGCCGGCAAGGCTATAAAAGAGCTCGGCCTCGGCAAGGATTACACCTATATAGCTGTGGGTTCGGTTCAGGAGGAGGATTGCGACGGTTTGCCGCTTCTTCACATCATAAACAAGGAGAAAATAAAGCCGGATTTTGTCGTTTTGACAGAACCGACTAATCTGGCCGTTTACAGAGGCCACAGGGGAAGAATGGAGATGAAAGTTACTGTAAAAGGCCGATCCTGTCATGCTTCAGCTCCGGAAAGGGGAGACAATGCCATAACTAAAATGTCATACATAGTCCAGGAGATAGACAGGCTGAATAAGAGGCTTAAAAATGACAAGTTTTTGGGAAAAGGCACGGTGGCTGTGACATTTACTGAAGCTAAGACGCCTTCTCTTAATGCCGTTCCCGATGAATGCGTCATTTATCTGGACAGGCGTTTAACTGTCGGCGAAACTCTCAAAAGCTCCGTAAAAGAAATAGAATCTCTGCCTTCTGTCAAGAAATTCAAGGCAAAGGTTGAAGTGCTGCAATATGACGCAGTTTCATGGACAGGGCTTAAGGTAGGGCAGGAGAAATATTTCCCTACCTGGGTTTTGCCTGAAAATCACAAGCTTGTTCAAGCCGGAGCTGAAGCGGGCAAAGCATCGTTGGGGAAAATGCCTGTGGTTGATAAATGGGTTTTTTCCACTAACGGAGTGGCCAGCGCGGGCAGGCTGGGAATTCCGACCATAGGTTTTGGGCCTTCAAATGAAGTTTATGCTCACACGGTTAATGAATTCATGCCGGTTGAACATCTGCTCAAAGCGGCTTCTTTTTATGCCTGCATAGGCGAATTTTTAACAAGCAAATAAACAGGAGGATAAATGAGCGTAAAAATTAATAAATCTGAGATAATGAGCCAAATAGGCGAGCTTGAGGATCTCAAGGCGGACCTTTACGGGAAAGATTTTCTTCTTACCTGGGAAAAATCGGATGCCCAGCTTCACAGCGTGCTTAAGATAGCCGAGATACTTAAACAGATGCATTCTGAAAACATTGACGTTTCAATGTTCAAAACAGGCCTTGCGGTTTCAAATTTCAGGGATAATTCAACAAGAACCAGATTTTCTTTCGCCAGCGCCTGCAATCTGCTTGGTCTGGCTGTACAGGACCTGGATGAGGGGAAATCCCAGATAGCTCACGGCGAGACGGTGAGAGAAACAGCCAACATGATCTCCTTCTTGACCGAGGCCATAGGCATAAGAGATGATATGTTCATAGGAAAGGGTCATACTTATATGAAGGAAGTGGCTGAAGCCCTGGATGACGGCTATAAAAACGGCGTCTTAAATCAGAGGCCGGCTGTTGTTAATCTGCAATGCGACCTGGATCATCCGACGCAGACCATGTCTGACTTGCTGTTTTTGAAAAATTACTTCGGCGGATTTGAAAAATTGAAAGGCAAAAAGATAGCAATGACATGGGCTTATTCGCCAAGCTACGGCAAACCGCTTTCAGTTCCGCAGGGCATAATAGCGCTTATGACCAGATTCGGTATGGAAGTTGAGCTGGCCTATCCTCAGGGCTATGACCTGCTCGGCGAGACCATAGAAATCGCCAAAAATAATGCGAAAAAATCTGGCGGCTCTTTCAAGATTTCAAATTCAATGGAAAGCGCCTTCAAAGATGCTGATATAGTCTATCCCAAGAGCTGGGCTCCTTACGCCGTAATGGAGAAAAGGACCAAGCTTCTTGAACAAAGGGACCAAAACGGCCTGAAGGAGCTTGAAAAGGAATGTCTAGCCCAAAATGCAAAATATGATTCATGGGAATGCGACGCTGATAAGATGAAACTTACAAGGAAAGGCGAAGCGGTGTATATGCATTGTCTTCCGGCTGATATAACAGGCGTGTCCTGCAAGAAAGGCGAGGTTTCGGCTGAAGTTTTTGAAAAATACCGCATCGGTACTTACAAGGAAGCCGGCTATAAGCCTTTTGTAATAGCCGCCATGATAGCCGCCTGCTCCAAGAAGAATCCTGCGCAGATTCTCAGGGAACTGTATAAGAAGGCGGAAAAAAGAGTTCTGTGAGTTGTTTGCTTGACTTGTTACGGCGGGCTTTAATGCCCGCCGTGTTTTTTATGAGCGTTTATTCGTTTCTTTTTTCTATACTGCTTGCTTTGCCCCTATGCGCCGATGATTTTATACAGTATTACTGCCGGGATATCAAAAAGCCTTTTTTTAAAATAGAAGAGGTAAATGGAGAAAAAAGAGTAAGACCGAACAGGCCCAAGGCGCATTATTTTGATTTTCTATTTAAGAAGGCAGGCAACAAAAAAAGAGTTTTCATAATAGGCGAATCAGTTGCCGATATTCTTTATTCAAATAAAGATATGCCTCCCGGCCAGCCGTTCTGGGGCTTGAAAGATATTGAGATATTTGATTTCGGCATGGCTGCCTATGACAGTAAAAGATTGAAAGACGTTTTTTTGCAAAGTCTGGAATTTTCGCCTGATGCCGTGATAATAATGAGCGGGAACAATGAAAATTTCAATGAGCCTTGCACTGATATCTTCTCCATAACAAAAAAAAGATATCTGAATCTTTCATACAGGCTGGCCAAACTTTTTTCAAATGAAAGGGAGAAGCTTTTCAATTTAAGCCTTGAAATTCAAAAAGATAATCTGTCCGAGATGATAGATAAGGCTTCAAAAAAAGGCGTAAAGGTTTTTGTAACTACGCTGCCTTACAATATTTTTCTTCCTCCCAGCGGAGAAAGACCTTCAAATAAAGAATATATCCCCGGCTATCTGGCATACGATTCAGGCAAGTATCCGCTTGCGGCAGAAATTTTTGGAAAAATAGTTTTGAAAGATAAAACAAAGGAGCCTTTTGCCAGGTATTATCTTGGGATGTCTTTGTACAAAACAGGCAAAAAAAGGGAAGCCTTTGAAAAACTTGTTGAGGCGGTTAATTTTGATAATCGTCTTGACAGGGCGGGTTATACAAGAAATCAAATGCTGAGGCAGCTGGCTTTGGATAAAAAAATCGGGCTGATAGATCTTGAAAAGGAGTTTCTAAGAGTTTCAAACGACGCGTATTTTATAAAAGAGGATTTTTTTGCTGACGGGGTGCATTGGCTGAGAGAAAATAATTTTTCGATACAGAATTTCTTTGTTTCACAGTTAAGGGAGGCTTTTTTTAATGAAAAACCGGAAGCTCTAAAATGGACTGCCGAAGATTTATACGGCGAGAACCGCTCATCGCTGGCTTTATCTTATGCAGCAAGCTCTCTTTCTCTTAAAAATCAGGATAAGATTTGCGAAATCAATGAAAGATCGCTTTATTTCCTTGACAGATATCTCTCTTATGGAGGAAAACTGGAGAAGGTGAATATCCTCAGGGAACTCAAATCAAATTCTTTTGCCGCAGGATATGAAAAAATTTTTCTAAAGGCCTATCCATATCTTGCAGCTGAATATTTTTCAAGAAAAAGCCTTAAAAGAGAAGCAGAATTTTTTTTGGAATTGCTTGAGCCAAACGATGCGTGTTCCATAAAAGTGAAGCTTTCAGCCGCCAGCCGGAAGGGCGCTTGCAAAGAAATAGAAGCGCTTAAAGACGATTTTGAAAAGTCAAAACTTGCTGATTATTATTACGGCTATGGATGTTACGCCTGTTCCGGCATATGCAAAAACTTAAAAAAGAAAGATTTTAAATCCGATCCCCAAAGAGATTTAAAGGCAAAAAAATATTCGGATAGGGCAGTTTTGCTCATAAAAGAAAACCGTCTTAAGGAAGCTGAAAAAGAGCTTGAAACCGCTCTTTCAATAAATCCCTATCATTTCGAAAGTTTGATGAATATGGCGTATGTTCTGCAATTGCTCAACAGATATGAAGAAGCCCCGGTCTTTCTGGATGCAGCCGAGGAAATATCAGGAAAACTTTCAAAATCGCAGGCTTGCGGCGTTTATCTTTCCAGAGCGTATATATTTGAAAAGACGGGCGACAGGGAAAAAGCTGAGATTGAGAGGGAAAAATCAAAATCTTTTTGCCGGGATATGGAGAATAATTCAGGCGGGGAAAGCAGGAAATGAGAAAATTGGTCTTGATTTCTTTGTTCTTTTTTTACGGCTGCGCCTCCTACGAGAGAATACCGGATTCCCAGGGAGATTTCTTCGCTTTTGCCTCTTCCCATGTTTACGGAAAGGATTATGAGATAGAGAAAAATGATAAAGGAGCGCCCTGTTCCGCCTTTGCTGTGCATGGCGGGCTTCTTGAAAGAGGAACTGATACCCTGGCAAAATCTTTTTCAAACCGCGGCGCCAATTATTACGCTTTTAAAATTATTTCGAAAAAAGGCCTGAAAAACGGGCATATAACTTCAACCAGATTTAATGAGCCGCAGGCGGTTTTTATGGCCGAAAAAAGCCAAAGCGTGATTTCTTTTCATGTTATGGTCGATAAAAGAGATATTGTTTGCGTGGGCGGCTTGAACAGGCCTTTGGCTGAAAGTTTTGTCCGTTCTTTAAACAGAAGGGGATTTAAAACGGAATATCCCTGTAAAAGATTGCCGGGCATCAGCCCCAAAAATATAGCCAATCTGGCGGTTCAAGGCGGGGTACAGCTTGAAATAAGCGTAAAACTTATGAAAAAACTTGATAAAAACCCCGCTAAACTTCTAAAATTTACAGAGTCGGTTGAAGAAGCCGCCTCAGGCTTCTGTTATTGATTTTAGAATTTTTAATGGAGAGAAAATATGCCTAATAAAAAAACGGTTAGAATATTCGCCTTTGGCGGGAATGAAGTTTCGCCTGTCGGGTTAAAAGATCCGGTTACCGGAAAGGCTATAAATCCGGATATAGCCATGCAATGGAAAAGAACTGCCCAGACCCTTAAAAACGTCGCAGATATATTTGAGAATCACCCTGACGATTATTATGTCCTTACCCACGGCAACGGGCCGCAGGTCGGCAATGTGCTTTTGAGGGCCGAATTATGCAGAAACACGCTTCCGCCCCTGCCTCTTGATGTTTGCGGAGCCGATACTCAGGGCGCTATGGCTTATATGATAGCCCAGCTCAATAATGAGCTCAATATAAGAGGCATAGACAATATAGTTACCGGCATAGTCACTCAGGTAGTGGTGGACAAGGACGACCCGGATTTTAAAAATCCCAGCAAATATATAGGCCCTTCTTATACCAAAGAGGAAGCCAAAGAGAGAATGGAGAAAGAAGGCTGGGCCATGAAGATGTATAAAAAGGATGAGAAAGGGAATGAAATATGGCGGAGGGTTGTTCCTTCTCCGGCGCCGAAAGATATAGTTGAAATAGACGCGATAGAGGCAGTGCTTGAGAAAAAGCTGGTTCCTATAACAGTGGGCGGCGGCGGGATACCGGTAAGAGAGGTCTCTCCGCAAATAAAGGACGGGCAGGAAATTTATGAGTTCAACTACGGCGTTTCTCTGGCAAGGCCCCACAAACAGGGACAAAAACCCCTGAAAATGTACACCGGGGTTGAAGCTGTTATAGACAAGGACCTGGCCAGCGCCTTTCTTGGAAATATGCTTATGAAAAGGGCGGAAAGCCGCGGAGAGGAGATGGATGTTACGCTGACCATTTTTACCGGAGAGGACGGAGTTAAAATAAACTATCAGAAGCCGGACCAGAAGGATATAAGAGTCATAAAGGTCAGCGAGCTTGAGAAAATGTACAACTCCAATCCCTGCCCCTTCCCTCCCGGAAGCATGGGGCCTAAGGTGAAAGCCTGCATAGATTTTATAAAGAACGGCGGAACTGCGGCCTATATAACCAAGACTGAGCTTTTTGATAAAACGCTTAAGGGAGAAGCAGGCACTACGGTTATACCCGGCTGATTTTACCGGAAGCTGCGGCTAAAAGTATGAAAAAAATAAAAACACTGCAATGCATATCGTGCGGAAAAGAACATGATCAGGATGAGGTGCAGTATCTCTGTTCATCCTGCGGCGGCAATCTGCATGTGATGTACGATTACAATCTCATCAAAAAGCGCTTCAGTCAGGATGAGCTTAAGGAAAACAGGCATATGGATATGTGGCGCTATCTTGATTTGCTGCCTTTGTCTGACCTTAAAGGCATTTCCGGCCTGCAGATAGGCTATACCCCTTTGTACAAATACAAGGCTTTGGCTGAAGAGTTCGGCGTGGCTGAGTTCTATGTGAAAGATGACGGCAGGAATCCCAGCGCGTCTTTCAAGGACAGGGCCTCCGCCGTTGTTTTGGCCAAGGCAATGGAAAGCGGCCAGAAAGTTATTTGTTCAGCCTCAACCGGCAATGCGGCATCATCTTTGGCCTGTCTTTCCGCAAATATGGACATAAAAACCGTCATATTCGTTCCGCAGAAAGCGCCGGCCGCCAAAATAGCTCAGCTTCTGGTTTTCGGCGCAATAGTGGTGACCGTCAACGGAACATATGACGACGCTTTTGAGCTTTCAGTAAAAGCCAGCGAGGAATTCGGCTGGTATAACAGAAATACCGGATACAATCCTTACAGCAGGGAAGGCAAAAAAACCTGCGCTTTTGAAATTTGCGAGCAATTGGAATGGGAAACGCCGGACTATGTTTTTGTGCCGGTCGGAGACGGAAACATCATAAGCGGAATATGGAAGGGCTTCCTGGAGTTCAAAAAAATAGGTTTTATAGAAAAATTACCGAAGCTTGTAGCCGTTCAGGCCGAAAACTCAAATGCGATAAAGCTCGCTTTTGAGGGAGACTCGGTTATACGCCCTGTAGGAGGCCAGACTGTCGCTGACAGCATTTCTGTAAGCCTGCCGAGGGACGGACAATCCGCCGTTATGGCCCTTAAAGAATCCGGAGGTTTTGCTGTTTCAGTTCATGATAAGGAGATATTGAAGGCTATATCGAGTTTTGCCAGAAAAACCGGAGTTTTTGCTGAACCGGCCGCGGCGGCTTCCTATGCGGGGTTTCTCAAGGCCGTCAAAGAGGGGAAAATAGACAAGGGAGACTCTGTTCTAATTCTCGCCACAGGTAACGGCCTTAAAGACGTGCAAAGCGCCATGAAATCCGTCGGCAAACCCTATCTTATAGAGCCTCAATTAAGCGCGCTGAAAAATATTGTGGCAGATTTCGGCCTTGAGAAGTAGCAGGATACCCCCTGCGCAGTCTGCCATTTAACCTTCAAACTTAATATAATGTTATATATGGAAAAAAACATAAGGGTCAGATTTGCGCCCTCTCCGACAGGGCATCTTCATATAGGCGGAGCCAGAACGGCTCTTTTTAATTATCTTTTTGCGCGCAAATATTCGGGCACTTTCATACTCAGGATAGAAGATACGGATGAATTGCGTTCAACCCAGGAATCAGTCAAATGGATATTTGAAAGCATGGCCTGGCTCGGCCTCAATTGGGATGAGGGCGCCATGCCGGACGGCTCTCAAAAGGGAGATTTCGGCCCTTATGTGCAAAGCGTAAGAGAGGCGAATGGGATTTACAGAGAATACGCAAAAAAGCTCGTGGATGAGGGGAAAGCTTATTACTGCTACTGCACTGCCGAAGAGCTTGATGAGATGAGAAAAAAAGCGGCTCTTGAAAAAAGGCCGCCTAAGTATGACGGAAGATGCAGACATTTGACTGATGAACAGAGAAGCCGCTTTGAAAAAGAGGGAAGAAAACCGGTCATAAGATTTCGAATGCCGGATGAAGGCATTACTTCCTGGAAAGATTTGATACATAAGGAGCTGTCTTTTGAAAATAAGCTGTTATACGACTTTATAATGATAAAAGCCAGCGGCTATCCGACATATAATTTCGCCTGCGTTATAGACGATTATCTTATGAAAATTTCCCACGTAATACGCGGCGATGACCATATATCCAACACGCCTCTGCAGATAAACCTCTACAAGGCATTCGGCTGGCAAATGCCTGAATTTGCGCATCTTTCAATGATACTTGGTCCGGACGGGTCAAGATTGTCAAAAAGGCACGGGGCAACAAGCGTTCAGGAGTACAGGAAAGAGGGATTTTTGCCTGAGACGATAAAAAACTATCTCGCCCTGCTCGGCTGGTCCACTCAGGACAGCCAGCAGATATTTGAGAAGGGTGAGCTTGAAGACAAGTTTTCTCTTGAAGGCTGCCAGAAAAATCCGGCTACTTTTGACCCGGTAAAGCTCAAATGGATGAACGGTGAATATTTGAGAAAACTGGATAAGAAAACAATGCTTGAATTTGCCATGCCCTATCTCAGGGAATCTGGCCTGGACCTTTCCTATCCCAGGGTGCCTTTGGAAGATCTCGTTTATCTTGAATATGAGAAATACAAAGTTTTAAGCGAAATTCCAGCCCTTTTGTCTTTTTTCTTCAAGGAAAATGTCGATTTTGATAGTCAGGCCGTTGAATCAGTTTTTTCAAAACCTTCCGCTTCAAAAGTTTTAAGCGGCATAGCGGACGTTTATTCGTCCATTGATAATTTCAAGGAAAGCGAGATAGAAGCCGCCACCAGAAAATTTGCCAAGGATAACGGACTTAAGAACGGCGAGGTTTTTCATCCGGTGAGAGTGGCCGTGTCGGGCAAGGCCCAGGGGCCTACGCTTTTTAAGATGATAGAGTATCTCGGCAAAGACTGCGCCGTGAAGAGAATAAGGGCCGCCTTTGAGCTAGCCGCCGCTAAAAAATAGGGTCTCGGGCGAACAAATTAACATTTTTGTCACATATTTGTATTAAATTGAAAATATCCTTTTTTTAGAATGTAAGAGAAGGAGAAAGCCGGATTTATGAAATATTGGCTGTATGAGAATGGAAGCATTTCAGGCCCGTTTGAGGCGCAAGAGCTTTTGATTAAGCCTTCTTTCGGTCCAGATTCCATGGTATGCGAAGCTTCCCTTTCGGGCTCAAGCCCTGATGACTGGAAAAGAGCCGCAGTCGTGCCCGAGCTTTCGTCCTTTTCAGTGCTGACGCAGGACAAATTCCAGCCGTCAAACAGCGATTATCCGTTTGACTATCAAAGCGAACTTTCCCATCCCAATATAATAGACAGCATAGACGATACGCTGTCTTCGCTTGATTTTCTTTCTTCTTCTCAGGTAGAAGAGGAAACTGATTCCTTTGACCTTAAGATTTCCCAGATAAAAGAGCAGCTGGAAACGGCAGTGTGGGAAAAAAATCTGTTAATGGAGAAGGTCAATATAAAAGAGGCAAGAGAAAAGGAGTACAGGGAAAAAATAAAGGAGCTTGAAGAAAGAGTCGATGAGCTGATAAAAAGCTCTCTGAAAAAGGCTTATGAGACTTCAGGTTTGCGGCCTGAACCCGTTTCTGCAGTAAAGGAAGAAGCAGAAGAAAAAACTGAGGCCGAAGGCCTAAAAACCGAGCCTGCCGGTAAAGTTGAAGTTAAAACCGGAATTTCCAAAAAATCTGAAGAAATTCCGGCAGAGAGTCCGCAAAAAGAAAGCAGTTTTTCAAAAGAAGAAAAAATGGAGACGGTTCAAAAGCCTCAAATAGAAGAAAAGCGTGAGAGTTTCAAAAAAATTTCCGCAGACATGGATAATTATAAGCTTGGAAGCGAGAGACTCATAGATTCCTATCCTCAGGAAAAAGAGGATATGGAAATTTTTGATCTTAAAAGTTTCGGCTCTCAAAAATTGGAGGCTAATCCTTATGAGAAGGTCTCAATAGAGCCGGATTTTTCTCCAAGCATAATAGAGATTTCAAAGCCTGCAGCTGAAATTGATGCCGATTTTTCGCAGATAGCTGCCAAAAAAAATATTCCACAGACCGATATCGGCAAGCAGGAAAATGCCGCCGGACTTGCTCAGACTCCGCAAGAGTATAAGCCTTTTGAGGAGACTGCCAAGCCTGAACCTGCTGAAAACGCTGCGGAGCCGCCTGTTTTTATTCCGGAGCCTCAGCCTGAAATACCTGAATTTAAGCCGGAAACCGCGCTTAAAAAAGAGCCGGAACCGCAAAAAACTGAAACCGTTCAGAGCGTAAACCCTTCTGAGCCTAAAAAACCTGATATAAAGGTCTCAACCGGCTCGTTCAGCAATATAAGCGAGATAAACATAGAAATACCCGCGGCTTCCAAAAGCCATGTTCTGGATATACCTTCCATGACGGCCCGCAGAAAAAAGGATGAGGAGACTTCTTCAGCGGCTAAAGCGGAAGCCGTGTCCCTGTCTCCGTCAGAGCCCAAGACGCCCATTGACCCTCAGGTCACTCAGAGAATAGAGGTTAAAAATCTAAAGCAGACAGTGGTCGTCCCGGCCAGGCAGACAGCTTATTCTCCCAGGAAAAACAAATTTAAGCTTTATATATCCCTGGCAATATCGCTTATGATAATAGTCGGCGGCTTTCTGTTTCTTGTGGATTTCAGGAAATCATCAAAAAAGTCAAACCTTATGACCGCTTCCGCAGCTGCGGCAGGGGAAAAGAGCATGCAGGAAACTCAAAGCCCCGCCGCCCAGCAAACGCCCCAGGAGGAAACCAAGCCGCAGCAGGAGAAGGATGCCGGCGCGCAGGAAGAAGCGGTTGAAACTTCTCAGCCTTCAGTTTCTATTAATCAGGGCGTTCAAAAAGCCATAGATTCGGTTAAAAATTTTAATCTCTCTGACGGCCGCGGCACGGTTTCAAACTGGTTTTCAAATTCTTTCGTTTCATCCGGGCAGTCAAGGGAAGAATGGACGGCTACTCTGCTGCAGGGGAAAATATTCGTCGTCCAGTACAGGCTTATAAGGCAGAAGCAGGAGCCTTTGGTGTATCAGTTTGAAGTAGATTCGGAATCCGGCCGCATACTCAGAGGCATAAACAATAATGCCATAGATCTTTTGGAATCTTCCAGCGAAAAAAATCAGGCCAAAAAATCCGTTCAGCAGGCTAAGCCGAAGCCCGTTAGAGTTAAAAAACCTGCCGCCGCCAAAAAAGATTCCCTGATGCCTCTTCCCGAAAGAGACGCCGAGGATTATTCCGAGCCGACAGGCTTTGAAAACTCTGATATGATCTCCAAGGCCCCGTTAAAAATCACCGCTCCGGAAAGCGATGATGAGCTTTTTTAAAAACCTGCCTTCAGCGGCTAATTTGCTATCATATCTGTAGATGAGCGAGAAAGGATTCCAGATAAATATTTCCAGGCGGCTTGGCGAAATGATAGTTTCAAGCGGCGTCATAACCTCTTCGCAGCTTGCGGAAGCCCTTGAAATACAGAAGCAAACCGGGGTGAAGCTTGGTCAAATTTTAATAGAGAAGCAGTATGTCACCGAAAGGCAGCTTCTTGAATTTTTGAGCAAACAATTTTCCCTTGAGTTCATAGAAATTTCCAAAATGGAATTGCCGCAGGAAGCTATAAAAGCCGTTCCTGAAAGCGTGGCCAGAAGATACCGGCTGATAGGCATAAAAAAAGAGGCCAATTATCTTAAAGTCGCCATGGAGGATCCTTTGAATATAGTTGTCCTGGACGATTTGAAAATGATGACCGGACTTGACATAAAGCCGGTTTTCGCTTCCGAAAAGGAAATTTTTGAAGCAATAGACAGATACTACGGAGCTAAAAACTCGCAGGAAGCCCTCAATGAGATACTTAAAAAAACGAATGCTGACGAAAGCTCCGTTCAGCTGGACCTTGTGGATGAAAAATCCAAAGCCGGCGAAGAAGATATAATTTCGCTTGAAGGCAAAGGCGAGGCCGCGCCCATAGTCAAGATGGTAAATCTGATAATTTCATCGGCTATAAAATCGCATGCTTCAGACATACACATAGAACCGAGCTACAAGGATACCAGAGTGCGTTTCAGAATAGACGGCGTGCTGCATCCTCAGCCGGCGCCGCCCAAGAAGTTTCATAATGCCATAATAAGCAGAATAAAGATAATGGCAAATCTGGATATTTCTGAGAGAAGAATACCCCAGGACGGAAGGACAAAGCTTAGAATAGAGGACAAGGAAATAGACCTTAGAATATCCATACTTCCCTGCGGGCCGGGGGAAAAGGTTTGCATGAGAATACTTGATTCGTCAGGTCTTAAGCTTAAGCTTGAGGACCTTGGTTTTGAACCGGAAAATCTGGCCATTTTTTCAAAGTGCATAAAGGCGCCGCACGGAATAAACCTTATAACAGGCCCTACGGGTTCCGGCAAATCAACCACGCTTTACTCGGCTCTTTCAACGCTAAACGGGCCCGATGTGAATATTTCAACCATAGAGGATCCAATAGAATACAACCTTGAAGGCATAAATCAGGTAGGCGTAAATTCGGAAGTGGGCCTGACATTTGCCGCCGGCTTGAGATCTTTCCTGAGGCAGGACCCGGATGTGATAATGGTGGGAGAAATAAGAGATTTTGAGACAATGTCGATAGCAATAAACGCTGCCATGACCGGGCATCTGGTGTTTTCAACGCTGCATACAAATGACGCGCCCGGCGCCATAACAAGAATCGGTATGATGGGCATAGAGCCGTTTTTGACCTCTTCCACTCTGCTTATGGTCGTGGCCCAAAGACTTGTAAGAAGCGTATGCAAAAACTGTAAAGAGCCCTATGAAATAAAGCCTGAGCTTTTGACCGGCATGGGGGTAAGCAGGCAGCTTATTGACAAACATACAAATGACGGAAAGCTTTTTCTATACAGAGGCCGGGGCTGCGAAAAATGCGCAAAGACCGGTTATAAGGGGAGAGTCGGCATACACGAGATACTTGAAGTGAACGATTCAATAAGAAAGCTTATAATAGAGAAAGCGGATGCCGGCAGAATAAAGGAAGACGCCAAGAAAAACGGCATGATAACATTGAGAGAATCTGCTGTCAGAAAAATGCTGGCCGGCCTCACCACCATAGAAGAGGTTATAAGGGTTACCGGCTCTGATGTAGATTGATTATTTGACCGTAAATTTATATTATTATTATTGCTGCTGCCGCAAAGCCTGATACAGGGCTTAACCGGAGAGGTGCTTATGGTTACAATGAGCGAACTTTTTATAATGATGCATGAAAAAAATGCTTCCGATATCCATCTTACGGCCGGTGCTCCGCCGATGATGAGAATAGACGGAGAGCTTGCCCCAACCCCGTTTGAAAAATTGACGCCTGAGATGTGTCAGACTCTGGTTTTTTCTCTTATGACAGATGCGCAAAGGCAGCGTTTTGAGGCCACAAATGAACTTGACTTCGCTTTCGGCATAAAAGGCATAGGCAGATTGAGAATGAACGTTTACAGGCAGAGAGGAGTGATAGGCGCTGCCATACGCTCCATACCGAGCAAATATAAAACTTTTGACGAGCTGAATTTGCCTGCTGTGACTTACGAGCTTATGAAGCTGACCAAGGGCTTGATACTGGTAACCGGTCCTACCGGCTCAGGCAAATCAACCACTCTCGCCTCAATGATAGACTATTTGAACGAGAACAGGAATTATCACATCGTTACAGTTGAAGACCCCATAGAATATGTTCACAGCCACAAAAAAAGCATAGTCAATCAGAGAGAGGTGGGCGCCGACACGGAAAGTTTTGGACAGGCTTTAAGGCATGTGCTCAGACAGGATCCTAACGTCATACTTATAGGCGAAATGAGAGACCTTGAAACCATAAGCGCGGCTCTCAATATAGCCGAAACCGGCCACCTGGTTTTTGCGACCTTACACACCTCTGACGCTGCCCAGACCATAAACAGAATCATAGACGTGTTCCCTCCGCATCAGCAGGAACAGATAAGAGTGCAGCTTTCGTTCGTGCTTCAATCTGTTTTTTCTCAGCAGCTTGTGACTGCTGCCTCAGGAACCGGGCGCGTGCTTGCCTGCGAAATACTCATAGTTAATTCAGCCGTGAGAAACCTCATAAGAGAACAGAAAATAGAGCAGATAAATACGGTCATACAGACCGGCGGCAAGTACGGAATGATAACGATGAATCAGGCTCTTGTGGACCTTTACAGGAAACAGAAGATTACTTATCAGGAAGCTGTCAACCGCTCCACGGATCCTGAAGATTTGAAGAAGCTTTTGCAGAAATCTCTCTCCGTAAGCAACTGATATGCTTTTTTCCTACAAGGCCAAAGATCCAGCCGGCAAGATTCTTGAGGGCGAAGTTGAGGCCCAGGATGAAAAAGCGGCTTCGGCAAAACTCAGGGCACAGCGCTTTGTAGTTTTAAGCATAGAAAAATCCAAGGTTAAAAAAAAGAAAAAGGGCAAGGTTTCCTCAAAGGAAATAGTCATATTTTCCAGGCAGCTGTCGACACTTGTTTCAAGCGGCGTGCCCATAGTTCAGGGTTTAAGCATACTTGAATCGCAGGCTGAAACTCCAGCTTTTTCTTCAGTTATAGCCAACATAAGAACGGATATAGAGGGCGGCCTATCCATTTCCGAGGCGATGAGAAAGCATCCCAAGGTTTTTTCCGAATTGTATGTGTCAATGATAAAGGCCGGTGAGACCGGCGGCATACTGGACACCATACTTGAGAGACTTTCCTCATATCTGGAGTCTTCAGAGGCCCTTAAAGCCAAGGTAAAAAGCGCCATGATGTATCCTATGGTGGTAGGCGGAGTGGCGGCCTCAATAACCGTTTTTCTCATAATTTTTGTTATACCCATATTCAAGGGAATTTTCGCCAGTTTCGGAGCGGAATTGCCTTTTCTTACCAGGATGATAATAGGCGCCTCTGACATGTTGAGGGCCAATATTATCTACATACTTATCGTTTTAGGCGGCGCTTTTTACGGAGCGAAAAAATATTTGCAGACAGAGCAGGGAAAAAGAAAATTCGATGAGACCGCCCTTAAATTGCCGGTTTTCGGAATACTTTTGAAAAAAGTCGCCATAGCCAAATTTTCAAGAACCCTTGGAACTCTTATCAAATCCGGCGTGCCCATACTTCAGGGACTTGAAACCGTCGCCAAAACAGCCGGCAATAAAGTAATAGAAGAAGCCATAATGAAAAGCCGGGATTCCATAAAAGAGGGCGGCCGTCTGGCTGAGCCGCTGAAAAAATCCAATCTTTTTCCTCAGATGGTTGTACAGATGATAGGAGTGGGTGAAGAGACGGGAAGCCTTGATACCATGCTTATAAAAATAGCCGACTTTTATGATCAGGAAGTGGATACGGCCGTAAAAGGCCTGACATCCATGATAGAGCCGCTGATAATGGTCTTTATGGGCGTTGTAATAGGCTTTATAGTCATAGCGATGTTCATGCCCATGTTTGAGCTTGGAGACCTGGCGTCAAAGGCCAACTGATTTTTTTCTTTCCTTATTCAAAAGTTCTATTTTTTTCCTGATTCCCCCCGGCGCGGAATAGCCGCCGATTGAGCCGTCGGACCTTATAACTCTGTGACACGGCACATAAGGCGCAAAGGGATTTTTCTTTAAGGCCATGGCCACGGCCCTCGCCGCCTTAGGTTTTCCTATTTTGCAGGCTATCCACTTGTAGCTTCTGGTCCGGCCGCAGGGAATTTGCATGGCAGTCCGCCATACTTTCTGGTAAAAGTCAGGATATTTTTTCATCTCTTTCAGCACTTTTTTGATTGTCATAAAAAGTCTTCGTTTCTGATTTTTCTGTGATATGTTACGGCAAAGCGATGCGCTTCATCCCTTATTTTTCTGAAAAACAAAAGCTCCTTTGACCTCGGATCAAGCCTTATCGGGCTTTTATTGTGTGCAGTATATATTTCCTCAAATCTTTTTGCCAAAGATACAATTTCTGTATCTATACCGGCTTTCCTTGAGGCTTCAACGGCCTTTTCAAGCTGTATCGGACCTCCGTCTATCACAAGAAGATCAGGGGTATCTTGCGGATTGTTCCTTATCTGTCTCAGTCTTCTTTCAACCGCTTCAGCCATCATTTTGAAATCATCTCCGCCGGAATTTGAAGGCGCGTATCTTATCTTGAATTTTCTATAATGACCGTGATTTTTATTTCCATTCAGAAAGCATATGCAGGAGGCCACGGCATGCCTTGAAAAAAGCTGGGATATGTCAAAAACCTCAATGTGAAGCGGCGCTTTTTTTAAGTTGAGCTTTTCTTTTATCGACAGGAAAATATCGGCTTCCTCAAGGGCTTCTTTCGCACTCAGCCGCTCTATCCTCACTTCCTGCGACATATGCCGTATCGCTTTCAGGCAGTCTCTGGCCTGAGCCGCCTTCTCATATTGTCTTGTTTTTGAAAATAGAAGCATTTCTCTTTCAAGCGTTTTTGCAAGCTTTATATAGTCTCCGCTTAAAACTTTAGCGGCCCTTTTTGCAAGGTTAAAATACTCTTTTTGCGATACTCTACGGGGATCGCATGGAGCGGGACATTGCTGCGTGTGATAATACAGGCAGGATCTTATTTTAGCCGGCGGCAAAGGCTTTGAAAGCGAGAAATCCCACTTGCATCTTCTAAGTTTTATCAGCCCGCTTTCCTGGAATCTGCTTACCGCTTTTTTTACTATCTCCGACTTGGGAAAAGGCCCGAAATAAACTCCGCCGTCATTTTCTTTCTTTCTGGTGAAGACAAGCCTTGGATAATCTTCCCCGGTTATTTTAAGCATTGAATATTCTTTGCTGTCCTTCCACAGTTTATTGAAAAAAGGGTTAAATTTTTTTATGAGCTGCCTTTCGAGAAGCAAAGCTTCCCTTTCGCTCAGGCACACTATGTAATCTATTTTTTCCACGCTGAGTTTTATTGAAGCCGTTTTCCAGCTTTTTTCCGCAGAGCTTGAGAAGTAGGAGGAAATCCTGTTTTTAAGATTTATCGCCTTGCCGACGTAGATAACTGTCCCGCGCAGGTCCTTGAAAATATAAACTCCGGGATTTTTGGGCAAAACGGCTAATTTATCGTTCATTTGAAAACTCCAAAAAAGGCCTTGATATGAAATAGTATAAAAGCGCTGAAATAGTTATGCTTAAAAGAATATTAAGTCCCGCCTTGATCAAAAAATTTGCGAAAAAAGCGCAAACTGCGGAAAAGAAAGCCGCTTTAAGAAGGAATCGCAAAAGGTTTGAGGCTTCTGAAGCTAGCGGCTTTTGGCGGTCAAGGAAGACAAATAAAAATCCTGCGGCTGAAACGGCCATAGAGGAATAAGCGCAGGCTTCACTATTTTCGCGATAAAAAAGAGACAGCAAAATTATGGACAGCATTGAAATGATCAAAAAGATAAAAGATGCGGCGTTTCTTCCGCAGGCATAAAAAAAAGATATCAGTATTTTGGCTGCTGAAATGAATGGAATGGAAAGGGAGAATATTTTTAAGCAGGATACGGTCAAAGAAAGCTCTCTTTCGCCGTATGCGCCTCTTTTAAAAAGAAAGGCGCTTACCGGATTTGCCAGAACAAACAGACCCGCCGCTGCCGGGATAGTCCAGAAAAAAGATATTTTTAAAGCTTCAGCCAAAGTTTTATTTCTTTCTTTTATCAGGCCCTTTGCCGAATAGTCCGCCATTTTTGAAGCGGCTGCCGCCGCTGCCGGCGATGAGGCAAGAGAAAGGGGAAATTGCGCAAGTCTTGCCGCATTATAAACGGCCGTCAGGGCGCCTGTCTGAAAAAACGAGGAGAAGAACATATTTACCGTGAATATAAAATAGTCATATCCTGAAGGTATGGCGGAAAAGAAAACTTTTGCCGTTTCTTTGAGCTTTTCTTCTGTAAAAGCGGAAAACACTCCAGAGATTTCCTTCTCTTTTTTAAGCGCTGACTTGAATAGATAGAATTGAATCACACAGGAAAAGGTCCCGGCCGCGGCGGCCCAAAGACAGGCTGAACGGGGTGAATATTCCCTTAAAATAAATGCTGAAAAAGAGACAAAAACCGAAAAAATCAGCTGTATAAGCGCAGGCGCGGCAAAACTGCCTTTAGAATTCAGTATACCCTGCCATATGGAAAACAATGCTATAAAGAATATCTGCGGCGACATAAGAATCATAATGAGGGCATAAAGGGAGGCGGTTTCGGCGCGGCCGGGGAAAATAATGCCGGAAAGCGGATAAGCGAGAACTGCCGTCAAAAAAGAGAAAAAAAGGCCTATGGCGGCCGCGCTTGACGCATATTGAGCCTTTAATCCGTCCTGCCCCGTTTTTTCTCTTGAAAGGGCAAAACTTAGCGCCGCATTTATATTGCCTTCAGAAGCCGTTTTTCTGAAAAAAGTCACAACTCTTAAAGCTGAATAATAGGAGTCTGTTACAGCCGAAGCGCCGAAAAACCAGGCAAAAAGCGCGTCCCTCACATAGCCCAGCCCTTTTGACAAAAGAGATATCAAAGCCAAAACCGAGGAGTTCTTTAAAATAGTTGATTTTTCGCTCATAAAATAATAAACTATACTCACTATGGCAAAACTTAAAACTGGAAGACATACAAGCGCGATAAAGGCCGTAAGGCAGGCGGAAAAAAGAGCCGCCGCTAATCGCGGAATAAAAGTCAGGATTCACGATAAAATTAAGAATTTCAAGAAACTGCTTTCCGCAAAAGACCTTGAAAATGCCTCTAAACTGCTGCCTCAGCTTTCTTCTATGCTGGATAAGGCAGCCAAAAAAGGCACGCTGCATCATAAAAACGCTTCAAGGCGCAAGGCCAGGCTGGCTTTGATGTACAAGAAAGCCGCTTCCGGCAAATAATACGGCTTAAATCGCCAAAGCCTCCCTCTGTGAGGGGGGCTTTTTTTATTCAAAGAGCTTTGTTCAACTCGTAGGCTATATTTTTAATCAGTATCCTGGGATCCCTTCCGGATGAAGTCTTAAGCAGATTTTCGGCTTCGGCACATCTGCGCAGAAGTTTCTCGGCTTTTATAGAAGATATGCCTCTCGATGAGTTAAAGGCCTTGAATTCCCTGTAGAACACTCCTATTGAATAAGCTGTTTTAAAATCTCCGGAAAATCCATTTTCTCTCAGGATGGCCATTTTCAATAATTTCTCGCCGGCCAGGGTGAATACGCTTAATATTGCCAGCGGTTCCACGTTTGAATCCAGAAGCTTTTCGGTTATGTTAAGAATTTTTTTTCTGTCGCCGTTCAGGGCTGCATCCATTATCTCATAAGGATTCTCTTCCCTGTGAACTGAGCAGCAGAGGGAAATATCGCTCTTCTCTATCTCTTCCTTTCCGCAGGCATATAAGGATATCTTTTCAGCCTCATTTTCCAACACGGAACTATCTCCCCCGGCCATTGAATAAAGGAATTCCGCATTCTCCTGGGAAATATGCATCTTTCTTTCTTTGAATTTCTCCTTTATAAAAGCGCAGGCCTCAATGATGTCCATTTCCTCAAAAACACAATGTATCATTCCGGATTCTTCAAGAAGTGCGTATGCCGCATCTTCCTTGCCAAGGGTTTCTCCGTACATTATTACAAGGCATGTGAAGTCAGGCGGATTCTTGCAGTAGGAGAAAAGATCCCTGAGTTCTGCGGCGCGCAGCTTTTCGGCTCTTTTCAAAACCGCCACTTTTTTGGGGCAGTGCATCGGCGGGCTGTCGCAGTCAAGAAGGAAATCTCCCAGATTTTTGGGGTCAGCCTCTTTTTTTAGAAAATCAAAAGGATTGTCCTTGTATATTTTGTTTTTTTCAAGTATGCACAGCAGTTTTGTCTTTCTCAGATGATCGGGGCCGGAAAAAAAATAGACTTTGCCCAGATTCAGGCTGGAAAAATCATCCGCTATCTTTTTTGCGTTTTCAATTTTCATTTTTTGCAGGGTCTGGGAGCTTTTTTTCTGAAACGCTTGTGGCTGATCCGAAGCCCATGACCGTCCTTTTAACTATGTCCTTGGCCATTACTTCCCATATTTGTTCTCTGGCCTGCTCTTCGGTCAGCCCGCCGGGAAGCGTGGCCGCCGAGTATATTTTGGTCGTTTGAAGGGCCGGCTCCTGCCAAAGATAAAAGTTTCCCTTTTTATCAAGGAATCTGACTCCGACTATCACATTCAGCTTATAAACAGTTGTCACCATATTCCTGTCATATTGTATGGGAGTCAGAATATAATGGGAAATCTCGCCGCTTAAAGTCCCGTCCGCTTCCTGTTCGCTTACAAGCTTATATTGTCCGTCTTTAAGAAATTCGTCTATTATTTTGAGAGTTAGTTTTTCCTCAAGGCCGAATTGCTGGCTTTTATTTGAAAAATTCTTAACCGCTATGGATTTTATATGATTGGGCAGTATTTGAGCCGCAGGCCTGTAAATTATGTTTTCCGAACCGCAGGCCGCAAAAAAAATGCATGCGGATAAAATAGCCTTTTTCATAAATTCCCCCGTAATACAACAAAAGCGTTAAAATTTTCCTTCATATTCAAGCTAAGTATATTCTATCAAATAGGAAATTTGTTTTTTAAGATATCAGAAATCTCTTCTAAGCCAGCGCAAAGTCTCTTTATTCATGGCTTTTCTTAAGGCCGGGGTTTTATCTTCCCTGCCTAAAAGGTGAAGGCAGGCATGTACCAGCAAAACGGCAAGCTCGCAATAAAGGCTGTGTCCGTAAAATTTTGCCTGAGATTCGGCCTGATCCACGCATATATAGGCTTCTCCGGTTTCCCCGGCAGGCGAAATCAAATTGAAAGTTATTACATCGGTCGGGGTTTTCTTATTGAAATAGGTCATATTAAGCTTTTTTATGTAATTGCGGTTTACGAATATAAAGCTGACCTCGGCGTCAAATCTTTTAAGCACCATAGCGGCAAGTTTTCCTGCTTTTTTAAGGAAAGGGGAAAGATCCCTTTTTGTTTTATTGTAAAAACTTATTTTTTCTTTTCCCATTTCTCGTACGCCTCTATTATCCTTGACACCACAGGATGCCTGACTATATCGGTCTTTTCAAGCCTGATGAACTTTATCTGCTCTATATTTCTGAATATCTTTTCAGCCAGAACCAGACCTGAAGGCATGCCGCCGGGCAGATCGCTTTGAGTGATGTCGCCCGTAACGATCGCTTTTGAAAACATCCCCATTCTTGTCAGAAACATTTTCATCTGTTCGGCAGTGGCATTTTGAGCCTCATCCAGAATTATAAACGAATTTTCAAGAGTGCGCCCTCTCATATAGGCAAGCGGAGCCGTTTCTATGATCTGCTCTTCCCTGTAAATTCTGAAGGTTTCAGGCCCGAGCAGCGAAAAAAGCGCGTCATGCAAAGGCCTGAGATAAGGGTTCACTTTTTCCTCAATGTCGCCCGGCAGAAACCCAAGCCTTTCTCCTGCTTCCACTATCGGTCTGGCCAGAACTATCCTCTTAACTTCCTTTCTTTTAAGCGCCGCCAGAGCCATGGCTACGGCAAGATAGGTCTTACCCGTGCCGGCGGGACCTGTGGCAAAAACGACATCGCTTTCTGCCGCCGCTTTTATGTATTTTTTCTGATTTTCAGTTCTGGGAAAAATTTCCTTACCGCTGCAGGACATATAAATGGCGCCCTGCGGCAGGGGCTTCTCAGGGGTTTCATCGGCTTCTTGGCTTTTCTTCTCGTTTTTTATGAAGTAATAGGATTGGAGCATATTTGTTATTTCCCTGTGCGCCTTGTCGACAGATGAGTTCTTGCCTCTTAGGGTAAGAACTGCGCTTTCATTCTGCTCATCATGTTTTATGAATACCGTTATTCTGAAGGCCCTTTCAAGCGTTCTCAGATTTGAGTCTGACGGGCCGAGAATATTTACTATCTCTTCATTGTTTTTTAAGTAGACTTTTCTTGTTATCATAATTCTCGTTCTTTATGAAATCGTATTTCCACGCCAGTTTTGAATAAGGCGAAATATCCAGAAATGATTTTATCCTCTTTTCATAATCGGCATTTTTCCCTGCCGACAGAGTTATGAAATGCTTCATATAGTCATAGGCGAAGGGCAGTTTTTTCAGAAGAGAAAAAGGTTTTTCGTCCTTTTCCAGAATTTCAAAGGCTTCAAAGGCTTTGTTGATATCCCAGCCGGCCATTGCCGCCTTTCTTATGAAAGCAGCCAGCTGCAGATTCTGTTTTTCACGCGAGAGGAAAATTTCAGCGAAGGCCTTTTCCTCGTCTCTTAAAGATGAGATGTCCAGATTAATTTCAAATTCGGAAGATTTTGACTTAAGATTGTTTTCAAAATCGGCAAGTTTTGCCCGCCTCGCCGAGAATAATAGATTGTCCTGCGTTTTTTTGATATGAGCAAAAAAATCGCTTTTTATAAAGGTGGAAAGCTCCGCCGAGGATATGTGGAAAAAGAAATCGTTTCCTTCCGTTTTCTCGCGCAGAACTCTGAATCTGTAATCGCAATGGGTTTCAAAAGGCACGTCATATCCCAGAACTATCTTTGATGCAAAAGCGAATATCGCGCAATAAGGAGTTTTGCTTTCTTCATTAAGAAATGAAAGAAGTTTCCGGCCGTTATAGCCGCGCACATTTGACCTTACGTTTTCAAGGATTTCAAAAAGCGGGAAAATATCTTCTCCAAGAGACATTGCTCTTTCCGCCGCTCTCCGCGCAAATTTCAGCGCCTTTAATGGCTCTATTGAGGTTATATCATCAAAAAACCATGCGCAGCTTGTTGCGGCATACTGGGCATTTTTCATCATTTCCAGAGCCGAAAGAGCCTGCCTTATCTCCGAAGGCGGAATATTGTTAAACGCCCTCTCTTTCACAAAGGAAAGCACGAACATGGGGCTTCTTTTATCCAGGCATTGCGGGTAAGAAAGCAGCGCTTCTTGCGGATCCTTGAAAATGCTTTTTGTTTTGTCAAAATATATCCTCTCCGTTTCCGACTGAAGCTTGTCTGAAAAAGTTTTAAGAGTTTCGCGCCAGCTCTGTTCCTTATTGCTCTGGTCTATTCTGCAGCCGCAATTTCTTTCCCATCTGCCCAAACCGTGAGAACATGACCATGCCGTGTTATTGATTATGGATATTTCTTTCTGCGGGGGGAACTGTTTCAAATATGCGGAATAGTTTATAAGAGAGATTTTTTTGTCCTTCAATATTTTTTCCAAAAGGGCGGTCAAATGCAAGTCCCCGTCCTTGATATGATGTCCGTAATTTTCTCCGTCGCTTGCTATCGAAAGTATCTGCGGCGAGCTGTCTGCGGAAAATGAGGAAAGAATTCTGAGATAATACTTCTCCGTATTTTCCATTTCAGGCTTTATTTTTTGTGAGAGAGCGGAGTTGAAGAAAAAAACTGAAAGCTTTTTGCCTGGCTGCTGTCTTGAATTGAAAACATACGGCTGCAGTGTTTTTGAGTCCTCAAGCGTCTGAGCGCCGTCCTTTGCCTGAGATGGAGATAAAATGACAAATTCCGCTCGGCAGGCAATGAGAGCTTCAAGGGTATCTTCGTCCACAGCCGTTTCGGCCAGCCACAAGGCTTTGGGTTTTCTCCTGAACTTTGATTCAAAATAGTCCATCCCCCATTTTATCTGTATTTTTTTTGCCAGGGGGGAGCAATGCGGCATTATGCGGTGATTGTAAACCTGCGCTATGGCCGAGCCTTCTCCGTAGATTTTTGCCGAAACGGCGTCGGCTTCCCTTATGGCGGCAAAAAGCCTTGGATAATGGTCTTCTATCCAGCTTAAAAGAGTAGGGCCGAAATTAAAGCTTATATGCGAGTATACGGAGACAAAGCAGTCCAGCGAATGCGATTTTATTCTCGGCAGTGAAAGAGGGCCATAGCACTCATCCGTTATTTTTCTGTTGAAATCCCTGTAAGGCGCGGCTTGCGGCTCAAGCTCGCAAACCATTGTCCACGGATTTTGCCTGGGCGGCTGATAAAAATGTGCATGCGCGCAAAAGAATTTGTTTTTCATGATCTCACCATTGCCACTTTGAAATGCCTCTTGGTATGACCACTATGCCGTCCGGGTCTATGTAGTAATTCTGAGCGTCTTTTTCCTGGTCGTATCCTATTGTCGTCTTGGGTTCAAACGTATTAAAGCGGTCTATTATGACCCTTTTGAGTTTTGAACCGGCTTTTATTTCACAGCCGTCCATTATTATGCAGTCCTCAAGCTGGCATTTCTCGTGAATGATGACTTCAGACGATATGAAACACCTTTTAAGCGAGGACTGATTTATAACGGAACCGTCGCAGACCATACAGTCCTGCAGATTGGATTCTATTATTTTTGCCGGAGCCGAATGATGCTGTGAGCAATGTATCGGCCAGCTCTTATTGTTAAGGTCCAGAAGCGGCTTGGGACCGAGCATGTCCATATGCGACTGCCAGAATGACTCTATAGTGCCTACGTCTCTCCAATAGTTCTTTTCCTCATAGGATTTGACGCCGGGCAGGTTTTGAGAACTGAAATTATAAGCGAAAACCCTGTATCTTTTGTGTATTGAGGGAAGTATGGTCTTGCCGAAGTCCAGCGCCTCTCCGTCACCGCCTTCTTCGTGCAGTATCTTGACCAGGGCATCGTAGGAGAATATGTAATTACCCATTGAGGCATAAACGAGATTGGGATTTGAAGGCAGGGGTTTTGGATTTTTCGGCTTTTCTTCAAAACCTGTGACTTTATTCTTTGAATCAACAACGATAGTGCCGAACCTCCCTGCCTGTTTTATGGGTACGGTTATCGCTGAAATGGTTACATCCGCCTTATTTTCAGTATGGAACTTTATCATCTGGCCTATGTCCATTCTATAAATATGGTCCGCTCCGAAAATGGCCACAAGGTCGGGGTTAAAATCGCTTATGAGGTTAAGATTCTGCTTTACAGCGTCAGCCGTCCCTCTGTACCACATTTCTCCAAGCCGCATTTGCGGGGGGACTATTGTTATGAACTGCTCTTTTGTCAGGCCGGTGAGCACCCAGTTGGATCTCAGGTATTCGATAAGAGATTGCGAGAGATATTGAACCAGAACATAGTTTGCATGTATGCCTGAATTTATAAAGTTGGATAGAACGAAGTCTATTATCCTATATTTACCTGCAAAAGGCACAGCCGGCTTGGATCTTTCCTTTGTCAGCGGGTAAAGGCGTTCGCCTTTGCCTCCAGCCATTATTATTCCAAGTGTTTTCATCTTTCCTCCATAAAAAACTGAAACTCCGGGCTTTTTCAGATACTGCCCGAACAGTACGGGAGAAAATATTTCAGCTTAAGCCGTCAAGAATATCCCGCAAATCCCTTCCTATGGCGAGATATACCGGCCTGTCTGACAGCGTGTAGTTCTTTATTCTCTGCTTTTTAAGCTCTTTGGTCGCTTCTACCAGCTTTTCCAGGCTCTTTGATTCTCTGGTGACGACCATATCCTGATCATCTATGCCATAGGAATGGAAAAAATTCTCCTTGATATCCCCGTAAGCTGAAAGGACCTTAGCCCTTTCATTTATAAGCGATTCCCTTTCCATATGCGTCATTTCATACCATATCTGGCTTTTGATAAGGGGGTGCACAAGAAGGTACTTGTAAATACCGAAATTGCCCTGCATGAAGGAAAATATATCTTTCGTACCGGCCGGGGCCTTGTACATTCCTATGTAGGAGTCTGTCTGCTCAAAATATTTGCCTATGCCCATGGAAAATGTCCTTGAGCATATCTCCTGGAGAAACTGCAGATCCTCCGACATGCGCCAGAACAGGATATCGCAGCTTTTTTTTAGTCCGGTCATAAAGTATGTTCTGAGAAAAATTTTTTCCTGGCAGCTTCCTATAAGATTTTCAAATTCCTGCTTGGCGGCTATTTTTTCGTTTGAAACCAGCAGTCTGAAATCTGTCTTGAGTTTTAGAAAAAGAAAACTGGAATATATGTTCACATCGCTTTCATTGTTCTGCGTCATATTCCTCCTTTTTTGGCGAAGCTTTTGCCGGCTTCCTCGTTTTGGCTGAGACGCCTTTTTTTGCCGAGTTTTTTGCTTTTGACGGCAAAGCTGTTACGCTCTTTTTTGCCGGCTTGCTTGCGGAAAGGCTCTCTTCCCTGGCGGCTTTTGCTTTCTCTTTCATCTCAGTCTGAGGCGGCTCTGTCCCTGCCGGCCTGCTTTGAGCGGGTAGGAATGATTTTGTCGGACTTAAAATTTCAAGTTTATCGGCTGATATGAGCCCGGGCTTTATCTCAATAAGCAGGTATCTTTTGCCGTCCTTTATTATCACATCCCTGCGGTCAACAAGCTTGGCGTTTTTGCTTTCACCTATGAAAATTGAACCCTCAAAGGTTTCGCCTATCTTTATCCTGTCCTTAAGCTCCTCAATATCCATCCACAGCCTGTAGAAAAAAGGCTTGTCCTTGAGGGGGACAAAGCTTTTCAGATAAAGATCGACCTTAACTCCGTCATCTCTTACGGAAGCCATCGACGCTTTCATCATTGTCGCCAGATGCGAGTATATGGGTTCGGTATTGACGGCTATTATCTGCATTTTCCTTGCCACTGTAAAAAGTTTATCGCCTTCATTGACATAATCCTTCGGCTTTACATAGACGTTAACGATTATGCCCGGGTCTTTCGGTTTTATGTCATAGTAGTCAAAGGAGCCCTTCCATCTTTTCAGTATCTGTTTTTTTGACTGCGGGTCTGAGGTGTTGGCGGTGTCCAGAAGGGCCGCCATATCCTTGGTTACGGCCTTGGCCATAATTGTTTCAGGATAAACCAGATCAAAAAGTTCCGACCTCACCTCGTCTATTCTGCCGTCAAAAGGCGCATAAATGTCATAAGTCTCATAGGCGGAAGGAGTGCCTCTTATTTTGGCGGAAACGGAAATATCGGCGGTGTCTATCTCCTTCTCCATGCCGAAGGCGCAGGCGCTTGAAATATCTAAAAGCTGTTCCTGGGCAGAAAGCGTCAAGCTTAAGGCAAACAGAATGCAGGCCGGGATCTTATTTCTTGACATAAATGCGGTTAAATGCCTCCCAGGTCCACGGCATTTTTTCCTCAAATATCGCGGCTATGGCTTTAGCGTACAGCCGTATTTCATGCTGGGCATGAGAATCAGTTCTCAGCTTTATGAAGTTAAGCAGGCTTCTTGCGTTTATGGTCCAGTAATATTCCGTGTACATGGATACGGGCAGCACCATACGGGCCATTTCTCTGGCTGCGCCGGCTTCCATAAGCTGTTTATAGGCCTTATAAGAATGCTTAAGGGCGTCTTCATAGATTTTTAGCATTTTTTCATTATCCAGCAAGTCTGACTCAACGGAGCCCTGTACATTGCTTTTGTCCTGCGCTCTGAATTTTTCAGGAAAATAAAATTCCTCCTTGACCTGGGTATATCTGGCGCTTATTTCATTATAGGAGGCGATCCTGTGGCGCATCCATTGTCTTGCCACAAAAATGGGGCATTTTATATGGAACTGAAAAACTGAATGCTCAAAGGGGCTGAAATGTTCATGTTCCAGCAGGTACTCAAGCAGCTTTTTATCTCTTTCCGGCCCCTTTGAAGAGGAACCGAAGCTTACTCTGGCGGATTCAACCGCCCTCTGATCTCCTCCTACAAAATCCACAAGGCGCACGAAGCCCTTGTCTAAAACTTTCAAAATTTTTTCAGTCTGATTCATCAAAGCCCCTTTGCGGTCCTTTCAGCCGCATATTTTATATAATCTATTTTATCAAAATTATGAAAGAGTTGGACAAATCGCTTGCTATAATGAAAAAACTGCTGGGCCCAGGCGGCTGCCCCTGGGACAAAAAACAGACTCACCGCAGTCTGCTTAAATATCTCAGGGAGGAAAGCGCGGAATTTTCATCGGCGGTTTTCAGAAAGGACTATTCTAATATGAAAGAAGAGCTTGGTGACCTGCTTTTGCAGGTTATTTTTCACTGCGCTATCGCCGAAAAAAACAGGAAATTTTCATTCAAAGATGTGGCGGCAGAGCTTAACAGAAAGCTGATAAGAAGGCATCCGCATGTTTTTTCTTCAAGGAAAAAAATAAGCGAGAGGCAGGTGCTTAAACAATGGGAAGAGATAAAGAAAAAGGAGAGAAAATGCGAATTGAAAAAAAACTTGCGCGCCTGATTTACCCTGAATTGAGATTCGGGAAAACCGCTTTTGAAGAAGCCAGGAAACTGGTTAAGGACGGGGTGGGCGGATTTTGCATATACGGCGGCTCCAGAGACGAAATAATAGAGTTCACATCGGCTTTGAGGGCTGAGTCGGATCACAGGCTTGTTTTCGCGGCAGACTATGAAAACGGCGCCGGCCAGTGGATAAAGGAAGGGACATTGCTTCCCAGCAATATGGCTATCGGCGCCTCAGGCGATCCGGAAATAGCCAGAAGAAAAGCGGTAATAACAGCCGTTGAAGGCGCGGCCCTGGGTATAGACTGGATCTTCGCTCCGGTTCTGGATTTGGCTGAGGAACATGAAAATCCGATAGTCAATCTCAGAGCTTTTTCAGATGAGCCTGCCAAAGTGTCTGCTCTGGCTTCAGCTTATATTGAGGGCCTTGACGCCGTGGGCTCTATTTCCTGCCTAAAGCATTTTCCCGGTCACGGCTCCACCAAAGCCGATTCTCATCTTACCCTGCCTGAAGTCACAAAAAATATGCAGCAGCTTTTTGATAGAGAGCTTAAACCGTTCCAGTCTTTATGCAGAAAATCGGATTCGGTCATGGTCGGCCATCTGAATATTGCGGCTCTTGACGCCGAAAATATAACCTCATTTTCAAAAAAAACGATAACAGGACTTTTAAGAGAGAGGCTTTCTTTTGACGGACTTATAGTTACAGATGCGCTCTCAATGAAAGCTATTTCTGATGAGGGCCGGGCGGGCGTGAAAGCTCTGCTGGCCGGAGCGGATATACTGCTTGTCCCGGAAGACGCATACAGGCTGCTTGACGCACTGATTAAGGCCTATGCCTCGGGAGTGATAAACGATGAAATGATAGACAAAGCGCTGGCCAGGCAGGAGAAGATGGCGGCCAAGCCCGGGAAGAACTTTTTTTCAGCATATTCCAAAGACATCATAGGCTGCGCCGAACATAAAAAATTCGTTCATGAAATCGCATCCAAATGCCAGGTTCAGGTTAAAGACGAATATTTTCCCAGAAAGAAAATTTATTACTGGGAAGACGGCGATAAGACTCAAATCAAGGGAGAGTTTTTCAGGGAAAAACTAAGGGAGCTTGGGGCGAGTTTCGCGGATTCGCCGTCCGGCGCTGATTGTATTCTTCTGGCTTCATTCTCAAGGCCGAGAGCTTACAGCGGGCGCATCAATATGGCCGCGGAAGATAAAGCTGAAACTGAAAAGCTGCTGTCTGCGGGAAAACCGGCCGCCATGGTTTGTTTCGGCAGTCCTTTTTCGGCTGACAGCTATCTGGACCGCTTAAACGGCCTTATCTGCGCCTTCTCGGATTTGCCCGACTTTCAAAGAAAAGCCGCGGAAGGTTTTATGCATAAAGCGTCTCTTACAGGAGAAATGCCTGTAAGGCTGGGCAAATGACCCCGCAATTGTATCCCTTGGATTGGGCCATACTCGCTTTTGCCCTGGGCGTTCTTTTGCTTATAGCCTTTTTTTCCGGGCGCGGACAGAAGGATACGCAGGACTTTTTCCTGGCGAAAAGAAAAATACCGGTTTGGGCGGCGACATTCTCCTTCGTGGCCACTGAGATAAGCGCCATGACGATAGTCGGCGTGCCTGCAGTCGGCTTTTCGGAAAACTGGCAATACCTGCAGTTTTTTATAGGCTCTGCCGCGGCGAGAATATTTATCGCCTACTTTTTTATCCCGTCTTTTTACAAATACGGCAGTGTGACGATTTACGAATTTTTAGGAAAGCGTTTCGGAGTTTCAACCCAGTATTGCTCAAGCGCTTTTTTCTTTGTCACAAGGCTTTTTGCCTCCGGCGTGCGGCTTTATGCCGCATCGCTGGCCGTGTCGGTTTTGTTGGGCTGGCCTCTTATTCATGCCATAGTTTTTTTCTCTGTGGTATCAATTGCCTTCATAGGATTCGGCGGAATAAGGGCAGTGGTCTGGACCGGCATATGGGAGGCATCCTCTTTTTATATAGCCGGCGCTTTGATGTTTTACGCCATTTTCAACGCTTCAGGCCTGTCTATCGGACAGTTTCTGGAAACAGCTGCCGCCAGCAATAAGCTTTCTGTAATAAACTGGGGAATGAATTTTTCCGACCCTAACATATTTCTGATAGCGGTCATTAACGGCGTTTTCGGATCTATGGCCGCTTTCGGCACAGATCAGGAGCTTATGCAGCGCCTTCTGACTCTCAACACAAGAAGAGAAAGCCAGAAAAGCATAATGCTCACCATATTTGCCACTCTTCCGCTGGTTACACTGTATCTTGCAGTGGGCACGGCAATCTTTGTCTATTACAAGGTTAATCCCGGAGCCGCGCTGCCCGACAACAGCGACAAAATACTTTCGCATTTTGCGCTGAATTTTTTCCCCGCAGGGCTTAAGGGCGTCTTTCTTGCCGCTGTCATGCTTGCCAGCATAGATTCTCCGCTGAGTTCTCTTTCCTCTTCTTTTATAACCGACGTTTATAAGCCGCTTTCAGGGCAGACAGACGAACAGAAACTTTTGAGGCTTTCGCGCTTTTCCATTTTTGCATTCGGCTTAATCCTTGCTGCTATAGCGTTCATGTGCCAGAATGTAAAGGGAATGCTGTGGCTGGCTTTCAAGATTAACGGCTTGACGGCAGGCAGTCTGCTCGGCATTTTCCTGCTTGGCATTTTCACGAACAGAAAGTCGGATAAAAGCAATGCCGCGTCTATGATAGCAGCCTTCCTGATATGCCTGACCGTGATGATCCTGTCTGAAAAAAATATTTTGCCCGTCGGCTGGAGCTGGTTTATAGTCATAGGCACAATTTCAACCTTTACCATGGCCTTTTCTCTTTCGTCCAGGAATGAAAATGGCCCTGCGAAATAAAAAAACCTCCCCCGCGAGGAGGAGGCTTTTTCTCTTATTAAAAGACTAATTCTTCATCAGCTGTTCTTTTCTCTTCTTAAGCTCATTTTCCAGCTTTTCTATAGCTTCTTTGGCGTTTTCGCCCTTTTCTTCAAGCCAGTCATTGAGCCTTTCTCTTGTAACCTTTCCGCTGGCCGGCGCAAATAGTATGCCGAGAGCAGCGCCTATTACGCCGCCGAGCAGGAAAGCTGTAAGTATCTCTCCGTTTCTGTTTTCAGACATAAGCCCTCCATATTAGAAATTCTCTGCCTGCTGAGATAATTCTAACTTAATAGAAGCCGAAGGTCAAACAAAAGTCTTCCCTTTTTATATAATCTTAGCTATGAAAGCCTGGACGGCGCTTTTTTTGCTTTTGCCTGCTCAAATATCGGCCTATCCGCAGGATTTGCTTTTGAGCAAAAAACTTTTCAGCGAATACCGCGAAACCATAAGGAAAACAGACACAGGAAAAGATTTTTACGAGCGTTTTGAAGCTTTAAGCAGCAGGGAACCGAGGATTTTATTGAGATATTCCAAAGGGGACGGGCTTGCCTATTATGTTCCCAAGAAAGACGTCATATATCTGAATACAAAGTACATAAGAATGTTTTTTTCCATAAAAGGATATTCCGACGAAAAGATAATAAAAGCTTTCAATACTGATTCAGCCGTAAGAAAAGAATTCGTCTCCTACAGCGATTCGGTTTTTTTTCATGAGCTTGTGCATTGCCTGCAAAACAGAAAATACGGCAGGGCCTATTATATGAAGGAAGGGACGATTTTTATTGAGTTTGAATACGAGGCCTTTTTTCTGAGCGATATGTATTTTTACGAAAAAATGAAAAATAACAGAAAGCTTTTTTATGAGCTTCTAGCCGGAAAATACTGGGATATATACACGGGCTCTGATCTCGCCGGATATTTGAAGATAACAATGGACCCTGAAAAATACAAGAGGGAGATAGAGTCAAGATATGCCGACGAAATGGGCGGATATGTTCCCTTAAGTTTTGAGGAGACCAGAAAAAAGGTCAGGGCAGATGAAAGCAGGCTTCTTTCAATGGCCGGCGGCTCAGGCTGGGAAAAAGAAAAGCAGGATCTGCAGGAGATAGAAAGACAAAAAAAGGAATATGAGGCTTTCATCAAAGATTTCTATGAAAAGAAATGGCCGGTTTTTGCGCCTCAGGCTTTTTTTTACACTTTGGAAGTTTCCACGCAGGCGGAGAATTTTTCACTGGCGCTCAGTCTGGTCTCTGAAGCCGAAAAAAACATTGAAAGTTATTCCATTTCTGAGGCTGAAAAGACAAGGCTTAAAACGGCCTGCGCCCTGGTCTTCCTTCAGGCGGCTGATTTTTTCAGGGATAAATCCTCAACTCTCACTGGAAGACAGAAGTTTTTTCTCCTTTACAATCTGGACAGGGCCTGCATATCTGCAGGCAGGGAATTCCCGTCTGACCTCAGGGAAGAAAAGGAAAGGCTTTACAGAAAGACGCTGAAGGAGCTTTTGAAGGAAAGCGAGACTGTCTCAAAGCAGGAAAAAGAGGAGATAAGCGAAATAATAAAATTTCTGACATCTTCAGTTTCAGGCGGAGTACAGCAATAAGTCTCTGTTAAGGCGGTTATTGATGACTTGCTGCTAATCTTGCCTCTATTCATACTTTTTAATAAAATAGTATGAATGAACGGAAAGACCAACGTCGGGTTCTTTTTTCTGCCGCATTTCTTGCCTTTTCTGCTTTTTTGCGCCTGCCTTGAAGGCGCGGACATAAATCTCAGCATTGAGTCGGCTTCAAGGTTTAAGGAGCCTCTGCGCGAACTTCCTGCTTCGGCAGAGATTTTGCTGGATAGACAGCTCTCAGCCCTGTCTCAGAAGAACCTTGACAAAAAGCTTTCTCTGCTGGTGCCCGGGCTTGATTCAAGCAGAAGTTTTTCTGATTTTAGCGACAGGAATGCGGTTTTGACCATGAGGGGATTCGGCATAGGCACGCAGGGGGGCAGAGGGCAGGGCAGGACCCTGCTTATGATCAACGGCTTGCCGCTGAATTCATCTGCGAACGGGTCGCTGATACTTAATGACCTTGACAAAGAGGATATAGAGAAAGTGGAAATCATAAAGGGACCTTCTTCGGCTCTTTACGGCTCAAACGCTCTGGCGGGCGTGATAAATATATTCACGAGGAAACCTCAAGATAAAAAAGAGATTTCCGCCTCCGTCGGGTCTTACGGCCTTTTTGATTCAAGAGCGCGCGCCGGTTTCAGTTTTGGAGATTTTTATTTAGGATTTTCCGGCGGATATCTTGAAAGCGGCGGCTATATCAAAGCCCTGCCTGAAGACAGAAGCGCGTATTCAGTGAAATCATGGCTGAGGGAGAAGAACGCTTCTTTGAAAGCCTACTGGGGGGCGCCGGATTATGGAAATTTCAGTGCATATCTTTCCCGCTTGGACGGCATAAACGGGCTTGGGACAAATTACCGCGGAGATGCCAGGGGAGAATACAGGCGCAATGTAAGCGATACCGGAATGATCTCATGGCATCTTGAAAAAAATGGAGCGGAATTTAAAATTTCAGCTTACTGGACCGAAAGTTCCCAGGACAGGCATGAGGCAAGCAGTCCTGCAAAATTTACGGACATAACGGTTGACAAGGGAGATAAAGGACTGATGTCAGCGGCGTATGCCGGCTTTTTTGACTGCCGTTTTTCTCTGGGTTTTGACTGGAAACGCGGCTATGTTGACGGCTATGACGACTATCTTAACGGAAAATATGCATCGGACAGAGCTAAAATAGAAACCTATTCGCCTTTCATCCAGGCTGAAAAGAAAATTTTTTCAGACAAATTGAATCTCACGGCGGGCTTAAGATACGATTACTCAAAGTTTTATGACGGTTATGTCTTTAACTCATCGGCTCCAGGCTTTTTCCCCGGGCCTCTGTCAAAGAGGGCGATGGATAAGGCTTCCCTCAAGGCTTCAGCCGGCTTTGATTATGCGCCCGGGTTCAGCCAGTATATTTCTTACTCTCAGGGTTTCAGAAATCCGGAGCTGGAAAGCATGGTCCTTGCTTTGGTCAAAGGAAGCGGTTCAAATAAATGGTATCAAAAGCCCAATCCAAGTCTTGGTCCGGAGAAAAGTCAGACCGTGGAAAGCGGCTTCAAGATAAATCCTGCCGCCGGATTTTATACCGATCCCTCTTTCTATATAACATGGGCTGACGATTTTATATATCAGATCCTTACCGGCGTGAATGACCCTTCCTACGGAAAGGAAAAAATTTATGCCAATATAGCAAAGGTCAGAATATACGGCGCCGAGCTGCCTTTGAAATACATAAACAGAAACTTTGTGTTTTCAGTTTCTTACGCTCAATCCTATTCAAGGATTATTGAAGCTCCGGGCCTTGCCATTGAAGGCAAAAGGCTTACATATGCGCCGAGAACTATTTATTCTTTAAGCGTTCAGAAAATATTCAAAAGAGGATCTGTTTTTGCGGATTGGGCTTATAAAAGCAGACAATTTGCCGACGATGCAAATTCTGTCTCAGTGCCCGGCTACGGCTGCGCGGGAGCGGGAGCTGAGCTGTATGCGGGAAGAGACTATCAGCTCTCATTTTCAGTGTCAAATATTTTTGACAGGCGGTTTCAGCAGTCTGAAAGCGAACTGGCTCCGGGAAGGACATTTGTTTTCTCGGTCAAAAAAAACTTTTAGCCGCAGCAGGAGGTCTTTATGGAGAGGATAACGATTTGTCTTGAAAAGGAGCTGCTTGAAAAACTTGACGATATAATAGACAAGAGGCATTATACAAGCCGTTCAGCCGCTCTTTGCGAATTTCTCAGGAGAGCTTCAATGAACAGAAAATTGAATGCGGACAAAAAGGGCCTCGCTCTTATAAGCGCTGTTGTGCCTTCGCAAAAGGAAGGCGCGCTGTCTGAAGTAAGAAAAATAGTCAGGAATTTTTTTGACAATAACTGCCAGATAGGCGAATTTTTGAGCGGAAAAAGCCTCTGCATTTATTTTTTTGCGCAGGGCAGAGCGGACAGGCTTGAAGAACTCTCAGACAGAATCAGGGCCGTCAAAGGTGTCAGAGGCGGCTCTTTTTCCATTCTTGAGTATTTCTGATTTCATCTCATTAGCCGTGCAATAAATAAAATGTTATAATTAATGGACAGTTATGCCTAAATATTTCGGTACAGACGGAATAAGGGGAATACCTTGGAAATTCCCTTTCAATGAAGATTTTCTGAAAAAACTCGGTTTTGCTTCAGGTATTGTGCTGGGACGCGGCAAAAAGGGGCGTGTTTTTGTCGGGGGTGATTCCAGAGCTTCATGCAAGAAGATAAAATCCTGGCTGTTTTCCGGCCTTAAGGCGGCCGGAATGGAGCCCGCGGACCTCGGCACGGTTAACACGCCTCTGGTTGCCTGCGCCTGCCTGAAAGAAAGGGCGGCTTTCGGAATAATGGTTTCGGCCAGCCACAATCCGCCGGAGTTCAACGGAGTTAAGTTTTTTAACGGCAAAGGCGAGAAAATATCTCAAAACCAGGAAGAAGAAATAGAAAGGAAGATAGAGTCTGAAAAACGCTGGCCGGAATTTAAAAAATGCCGTCCATTGGAGATGGATTATTCCGGCAAGTATTGCGATTTCGTGATTTCCACTTTCCCGAAGCCGGAGCTTTTCAAGGGGATAAAGCTGGTTTTGGACTGCTCCAACGGCGGGGCTTACAGGATAGCGCCGAAAGTTTTTGAAAGACTTGGAATAAAGACAAAGCTTATAGGGGTGAATCCTGACGGCTTTAATATCAATGTGGGCTGCGGCGCCCTGAATACCGGCAAAATGCTCAAGGCTGTGGCTGCGGGGGCCTATTTCGGCGGTATTTCGCTTGACGGAGACGCCGACAGATGCATACTTTCAGACGAAAAAGGGGAGTTGATGGACGGCGACGATATAGTCGCTGCTCTTCATTCCTTTTTATCCTCTGCCAGAAAAAAGGCTGCAGTTCTGACAGTAATGTCGAATTATGGGCTGTTCAAATACCTGAAATCCAATAATGTCAAGACTTATGAAGTTGCTGTCGGTGACAGGAATGTCACAGAGGCCATGAAAAAATACAAGGCGCCGGTCGGCGGCGAGAACAGCGGGCATATAATACTTCTGGATTTTTTGCCGACAGGCGATGGAATACTTTCTTCTCTCTGGACGGTTTATTCGGCTTTGTCCTGCGGATTGACTCTTTCCCAAACCAGGAATAAATGGAAAAGGTATCCGCAAAAGCTTCTTTCCTTCAGAATAGAAGAAAAAAAATCTCTGGAAAATATGCCTGAGCTTGCCAAAGCCATCAGGGAAAAAGAAAGGCTTATAAAAGGCCGGATTTTCGTCAGATATTCAGGCACAGAGCCGGTGATAAGAATTCTGGCAGAAGGCGAAAATAAAGATTTGGTTGAGCGGGCCGCTATGGACATAGCGGAGATATACAAAAAAAGCGTCTCGCTTGGGAGGTAAAATGAGCATTAAATTGGGCGTTAATATAGATCATGTGGCCACTTTAAGGGAGGCCAGAAAAGATTCAAATCCGGATACAGTTGAGGCAGCCAGAGTTGCCCTGTCTGCCGGCGCTGAAATGATAGTTATGCATCTGAGAAAGGACAGAAGACATGTGCAGGAAAGCGATATAGAAAGAGTAAGAAGAGAAGTTAAATGCTATCTGCATATGGAAATGGCGGCAAATGAGGAGATGGAAAAACTGGCAATTAAACTTCGGCCGGACAGCGTTTGTCTTGTGCCTGAAGAGAAAGACGAGGTCACCACTCAGGGCGGACTGAAAATAAAGGAAAAAGACGAAAATCTTTCAAAAATCATAAGGAATATCTCTTCCAAAGGTATAGGCGTCAGTCTTTTCCTGGATCCGGAACCGCAGGATATAAGAGCCGCCTACAAGCTCGGCGCAGACACCGTTGAACTTTGCACAAAGGCCTACGCAGAAAGCTGGGGCAGGAAAAATCAGGAAAAGGAGCTGGAGAAGCTGCAGCTGGCTTCCTATCTTGTTAAAGAGCTTAATATGTCGCTTCACGCCGGGCACGGGCTGGATTATTATAATGTCAGGCCTGTAGCTCAGATAGAGGGAATGGAATGCCTCAATATAGGCTTTTCCATAATTTCAAGGTCCGTTTTTGTCGGCCTGAAGAATGCCGTCTCAGGAATGAAAAGTCTGATAAGCTGATAATTTTCACTAGCGGGTTGCCGGAGGAATGAATGTGCGGCATAGTAGGTTATGTCGGCGATAGGAAGATAGAGGAAGTTCTTATAGAAGGTCTCAGAAGACTTGAGTACAGGGGTTATGACTCCTGCGGCCTGGCTCTTAATGGAGAAAAAAGCGGCATATACAGAAAAAGGGCTCTTGGAAGAATAGACAATCTGGCCAGAGCGATAGAAGGTCACACACCTTCTGACAAAAGATCCGGCATAGCTCACACCCGCTGGGCCACTCACGGCGAGCCCAGTGAAGACAATTCTCATCCGCACTGCGACTGCTCCTGCGAAATAGTTGTGGTTCATAACGGCATAATAGAAAACTATTCTTCATTGAAAGATGAGCTTGAGAAGAAAGGCCATAAATTTTCATCCCAGACGGATACAGAGGTAATAGCTCATCTTGTAGAGGAAAAACTCAAGGAAATTTCCAGGGGTGCGGGCATAAAGCACGCCCTTCCCGAGCCGCTTTTTTTTGAGGCCTTCAGAAGAGCCGTGAATTTGCTGTCAGGCTCTTTTGCCGTTTCCGCCTTGTGGGTTAAAGCGCCGGAACTTATAATGTCGGCAAGGATGCATAGTCCATTAACTGTCGGAATGGGCGAAGGCGAAAATTTTCTCGCTTCAGACGTTTCAGCTTTCCTTAAGTATACGAAAAAAGTCTATTTTATGGATGACGGGGAGATAGCCGCCATAAGAAGAAATTCAGCCGAGTTTTACGATTTCAAGGGCAAAAAAAACAATAAGCAGCCGTCTATTATAAACTGGGACTTGAGCATGGCGGAAAAAGGCGGTTACAGGCATTTCATGCTTAAGGAAATACATGAGCAGGCTCTCAGCGCGCAGAATACCATGGCAGGCCGCCTTCTTCCATTTGAAGAAAAAAGAATTTTTTCCGAAATAGGGCTTGATTTTAACGAGGCGGCGCGTATAAAAGAGCTGCAGATAATAGCCTGCGGCACTGCTTTTCATGCAGGACTTGTCGGAAAATACGTTTTTGAAAGGCTGGGGATAAGGGCAGCAGCGGATTTGGCCAGCGAATTTGAAAGCAGGGCGGCGCTTTTAGACAGGGGGACGCTTGTAATAGCTGTGAGCCAGTCCGGAGAAACTGCCGACACTCTTCATGCCGTTAAAGCGGCCAAAAGGAACGGTAATAAAGTTCTGGCTGTCACGAACACTTTAGGTTCTTCCATCACCAGAGAGGCGGATTATACCCTGTATACGCATTGCGGTCCAGAAATAGGCGTAGCTTCGACAAAAGCCTTTCTGGGCCAGCTTATAGCTTTTTATATGCTTGCAGTGAATTTTTCCCATGCCAGGGGAATAACGGATCCGCAGAAAGCCGAGCAGCTTTGCCGTCAGCTTTTGCTTATACCGGATTTGATAGAAAAAACTATGGCTTTGGAGAACAAGATAGAAAAGCTGACTGAGGCATTCTCATCCAAAGAGCATTATCTTTTTATCGGCAGAGATTTAAGCTACCCTATAGCTCTTGAAGGAGCCCTGAAAATAAAGGAAATTTCATATGTGCATGCCGAAGGCTATGCCGCCGGGGAGATGAAGCACGGTCCCATAGCGATAATAGAAAAAGGCATGCCTGTTCTATCATTGGCTTTGTCGTCTCAGAGCCTGGACCTTATAAAGGGGAATATTGAAGAGGCCAAGGCCAGAGGCGCTGACATAATAGCTGTGGTCGACGAAGAGAGCAAAAAAACCGTCAAAGCCAGGCATTATCTTGAGGTGCCTCAGATAAATGAGCTGTTTTCCGGGGCTCTGGCTGTTATTCCGCTGCAGCTTTTCGCCTACTACATAGCATTGCAGAGAAAATGCGACATAGACAAGCCGAGAAATCTTGCAAAGAGCGTAACGGTAAGATGAAAGTTTCCGGTCTGGGCATAGACATAGTTGAAACTTCCAGGATAAAAAAAGCCGCTTCAAAGGCTTTTCTGCGCAGGGTATATTCCTCAAACGAGCTTTCTCTTTGCCTTAAAAGCGCCAACAAATATGAGCGTCTGGCGGCAAGATTTGCCGCCAAGGAAGCTGTGATAAAGGCTTTAAGCAATAAAACAATTCCGCTCAAGGATATAGAAATTGTCAATGAGCTTACCGGCCGTCCGACCGTTAAAATAAAAGGCAAAAAGACAGGGCTTCTTATAAGTATTTCGCATTGCGAAAAATATGCTTGCGCGGTATGTCTGGCGGTTTAAGGTCAACTTAAATGAATTTCAAAAAAATAATTCCTCAAAGGCCTTTAAAAGCCAATAAAAATGATTTTGGCAGAATAATGGCCGTTTGCGGCTCTAGGGGCATGATGGGGGCCGCCTACCTTGTGTGCAAGTCGGCTTTCAGGTCCGGAGCCGGACTTGTATATTGCGCTCTTCCCGAAAGCGAGAGATTCTCCCTGAACCGTATGATACCAGAGGCGGTCATTATCCCCCTGCCATCCTCAAATGGATTCATAAAAGCTTCAGCGGCTGAAATTTTGCTTGATAAAATCCTGAAGTTAAGAATAGACGTTCTTGCAATAGGTCCCGGACTCGGCCTTGAATCCGCCGCTTTTGCCGAAAGAATATTGATAGAGACCAGGCTTCCATGCGTCATAGACGCCGACGCCCTCAATGCGATGGCTGAAAGGAGGGACATCCTGAGAGGGCTTAGAAACAGGCCCTGCATACTCACTCCTCATGAGGGCGAAATGAAAAGACTTATAGGAGATTTTGACAACAGAAAACTTGCGGCGATGAAACTCAGCAGGCTTACGGGCGGCATAACTGTTTTGAAGGGGAATAAAACGCTGATTTCAGACGGCAAAAAAATTTATGTAAACAGAACCGGATCCCCGGCTCTGGCTAAGGCCGGAAGCGGAGATGTTTTGACAGGAGTTATCACCTCCATATGGGCTCAAAACGGTAAAAGAAGTAAGGATTTTTACAAAACCGCTTTTGAAGCCGCCTCTCTTGGCGTGCATATTCACGGACTGGCCGGAGAGCTGGCCGGTAAAAAACTTGGAGAGAGAAGTTTGCTTTCAGGCGAGATAGCCGACTTTTTATCAGAAGCTTTCAGGAAAATAAAATGAAGGAAAAAGATTTACTGTCTTTTTTTAAAAAGATTTTCTCTTATCCGCACGATGCTTCGCTGCCGGTAGGACCCGGCGATGATTGCGCCGTGATGGACTTGGGCGGCAAAGAATATCTGCTGGCTACTGTTGATGAAATTCAGCAGGACACTCATTTTATTATGGATTTTTCAAGCCCCGAGCTTCTGGCTGCAAAACTTGTAAGGATGAATGTAAGCGACATTTATTCAATGGGCGCCGCGCGTCCGCTTTTCTGTTTCATTGCGGGAGGCCTGCCCAAAGGGTTAAGGCAGGAGTGGGTTAAGGAATTTGCCGTTGCTGCAAGAAAGGAGGCCGGTCTTTTTAATATGAAAGTAGCAGGCGGCAACCTTTGCAGGTCTGATAAGATTCACTTTTCAATGACTGTCATAGGTCTTGCTGATAAAAAACATCTTGTCCTGAGAACAGGAGCAAGACAGGGAGACATCATAGCCGGCGTCGGCGCCATGGGGGAGGCGAGAGCAGGCCTTGAAATCTTGATTAAGGGCAAAAAGCAGGGTATTGCTGAGAAGAAGCTTGTCTCATCTTTTTGGCGTCCTGAAATAAAGCAGCAGGAAGCCGGCAAAATAGCGCGTTTCGCCACTGCCATGCTGGACAATTCGGACGGTCTTTTCAGAAGTTTGGAAATACTTGCGCAGGAAAACGGGCTCAAGGCCGAAGCTGAAATAAAAGAGGAGATGGTTTCCAAAGAGCTCAGGGCATGGTGCAGTTCTCAGGGAAAAGACTGGCGGAAATACGCGCTGGCCGGCGGCGAGGATTACGGCCTTATATTCACAGCAGGAAAAAAAGATTTTGAGATTCTCAAAAGAGAATTAAAAAATTGCTATCAAATAGGGGAAATGAAGAAAGGAAAAGGAGTTTCAGTTAAGAATTATGGGTCTGAAATACAAACTTTTGAACACTTTTAAGACCTCCGGAGAGGAGGAAACTTTTCATATAGCCGAAAAGTTTTCAAAAAAATTTTCAGGCGGGGAGATACTGGTCCTATTGGGCCCCATAGGGGCAGGCAAGACTGTTTTTGTTTCAGGACTGGCGGCCGGAATAAAATGTAAAAAAAGGCCGATAAGTTCAAGTTTCGGACTGGCAAAGGTATACGGCGGCGAAAAGCTGAAGCTTGCGCATTTTGATCTATTCAGGCTTGAAAGCCCCAAAGATATGGATTTTGAATTTGAGGATTATCTTTCAAAAGACTTTATTGTGGCCGTGGAATGGCCGCTTCCGGCCTTTGACATTTATTCAAGATTCAGGCACTATAAAGTTTCCATTGCCCTTAAGGGAAAGGACAAAAGGGAGATAAAGATATATGAAGCTTAAACTCGGGATGTGCACATGCCTTAAAGACCTGACACTGTCAGTTGTCGGTCCAAATGGAAATTTTTCATCAGTAATTGAATTCCTGAATCAGGAGGAAATAATATTTGGCGAAATAGAGAAGCTGGCGCGCAAGGCGGGCGGCTCTTTCAGGGATTTTTCAGCGATAGTTTCAGTCAGGGGCCCAGGCCGTTTTACAGGAATGAGAATTTCATACACTTTGGCGAAGGTTTATGCTGCCTGCCGAAAGACAGGTCTTTACGGCTTAAGCGTTCATGACTGCCTGGCTTATAATTTTTATTCGTCGCGTTATTTCAATGGAGAAAAGGAAATTCTGGCCTGCATTTCCAGGGCCTTTAAGGATGAATTTTATTTAAGCTATTACTCTGTTTGCGGAAAAAAACTTGAAAGGAAAAGCCGTATTTTTTGGCTCAAAGAAGAGGATCTGAAAGAAAGACTTGAAAAGCATCTCGGACCTGTGATAGGGGAAAAAAGAGACTATACGGATATATATTCTCTCTGCCCTCCCGGGGCATTTAAGGCGGCGGATAGTATATCCTCGATTTTGCCTGAAAAAATTATTGAAGCCGGTCTTTATTTCAGAGAAAAAGAACTGTCGCCGATATACGCCAAGCCGGCAAAGTATGAAAACATAAAATGAAAATAAGCAGAGCGTTTAAAGAAGATATCGGAGTTTTATGCCTTATTGAGAAAGAGCATGAAGGCTATGCCGTCTGGGGCGAAGCCGGTTTTGAGGCAGAATTTTCAAAGCCTTTCTCGGTGACGCTGAAAGCCGAGCTGGAAGGGAAAATCGCCGGTTTTATAAATTTCTGGCTTTTAAGGCCTAAAACGGAAATAAATACTCTGGTCGTATCAAAGATTTTTCTGAGTAGAGGGGTGGCAAGAGCGATTCTTTTAAAAGCTCAGGAATACGCCGTAAAAAATGACTGTCCGGAGCTTCTGCTTGAGGTTTGCGAGATTAACCTGCCGGCTGTTTCTCTTTATCGTTCTTTCGGTTTTGAAAAAATTTCTTCAAGGCCGAAATATTACAATAATCTGTATGACGCGCTGGTAATGTCAAAGAGGATAAAAATATGAAAAAAGCGATAATTTTGATCGTGTTTTCTTCCGCGGCTCTATGCGGAACTGACGAGTCTTACAGGGCATATTTCAACGCTTTGATAAATGAGAAAGAGGGCAAATATGAAAAGGCCCTTGAAGAATATGCCAAAGCGGCGCAATTGGATCCGGATCCTTACATATACAAGTCGGCCGTGAGGGCGGCCATGGCTTATGGAGATATCCCAAAAGCTCTCGAGTATTCGCGAATTTCAGTGGAGAATGACTCCTCCAGCGCGCAGGCCTGGTATGAATACGGCAATGCCCTTTGGGCCGCAAATAAAAACGAAGAGGCGCAGAAGGCTTTTTTAAATGCCATAAAGATAGATGAAAATTATGCTGAGGCTTATTATCAGATAGCATCGCTGAACAATGCCGACCCGGTAAAAGCGATGTATTACCTTAATAAACTGATTGAATTGCGGCCTGATTTGAAGGCGGACGCTTATATGAGAGCTGCGGAGATATACTACAATGCCAAAAATGTCGCCAAGGCTCTTGAATACCTTAAAAAATCAGCTCAGGCGGATGAATTCTATTCAAGGCCGAGGTATATGCTTGCTTTGTATTATGAGGATATTAAGGACTGGAATTCCGCCATATCAATGTATAAGCAGATAGCGGCGGCTGAGCCCGAGAATCCCGATGCTTTTATAAAAATTGGAGAGCTGTATCTTTCCGGACTTGAGGACAGCCAGTCAGCCGAGAAGTATTTTTTGGCGGCCTACCGGGTTTCCCCAAAAAATCCGCAGGTTCTTTACTGGCTTTCGGTTCTGAGCGAAATGAAAAAAGATTTTGGGCAGGCCATGTTTTACGCCAGAGAGCTGGACAAATATGCGCCAAGCGCTTCAAACTCGATAAAAATAGGCTATTACCAGAGTTTCACAGGCGACATAAACGGCGCTATAGACACGCTTCTGAAGGCGCATAAGAAATGGCCTGAAAATTATGAATTGCCATACTTCATCTCTCTCGGCTATGACGACTTGAAAGACAACAAGAAGGCCAGGTTCTACCTTGAGAAGGCGCTGTCTTTGAAACCGGATTATTCTCAGGCTCTTATGCAGCTGGGAGTTGTATGTGAAAGGCTGAATGATACGAAATGTTTCAAAAAAAGCTTTGAGAACTTAATAAAGAAAGAGCCTGATAATCATACGGCCTTGAACTATCTCGGCTATTCCCTGGCAGACAGGGGGCTTGAGCTTGATTTGGCTGAAAGCCTTGTGAAAAAAGCGCTGGAATATGAGCCCGAGAATGCGGCTTATCTTGATTCCATGGCCTGGGTCCTTTACAAGAAGAAAAAAAATGATGAGGCCGCCGCTTACATAGAAAAATCCATAGCCCGCTATGGAGAAGATCCCGTTGTGCTTCTGCATGCCGGAGATATATACTCTTCTTTGGGCGAATATGAACAAGCGTGGAAAAACTATGCTCTTTCGGCGCTGATGACCCCGGACAAGAAAACGGCTTCAAGGGCGGCGGAGTCTTTCAAAAAAATTTCCGACAAGAAAATTTTTCTTTCCTTCTTATCGGAGAAATATGCGTATTCGCTTGCTCACGAGACGCCGTGTTATGCCAAATTCAACCTCCTGGGACGAAGTTTTTCAGCCGACTGCCATATATCCCTAAAGGAGAACGGAAAATTTTATTTCATCGTTTATGATCCGTTTATGTCGCCTTATTTCTATTTTTCTTTCGAAAAGGAAGATTTTAACATCAAGCTTCCCGATGAAATAAAAGAAAATCCGGCTGCGGCCGAAAAAATTTCCCAGGCGGCACGCATGCTGCGCTTTGTATTTTCGCCTGAGATAGCCAATGCCGAAGGCTGGAAATATGCGGGCGGCAGATTTGAAAAAAACGGATATAAATCGTATTTGAACAGAGAAAAAAACTTTTTTGAAAAAATAAATTCCGGAAGGATCAAGGTTTTTATTGAAAAAACATATTTAAACGGCAAAATAAAGATAAATAAACTGATGCTTAAAATGCCGGGAGTCAATGCTGAATTTTACTTCAGGGAGCCGAAATGAAAACGAGAGCTTATGCCAAGCTTAATCTTTTTCTGGAGATAAAGAAAAGAAGAAAGGACGGGTATCACAATCTCCTCAGCCTTTTTTGTCTGACCAGCGTTCATGATGAAATAGAGGTAAGAAAAATCAAAAAGCCGGGGATAAGGCTTGAAATGAAAAATTTCGCCAATATAGACTCTCTGCCCGCCGAAAAAAATCTGGCCTATAAGGCGGCGCTGGCGTTTTGCGATAAATTTTCAAAAAAGCCCTGCTATGAAATAACGATAAAAAAGTTCATCCCTGCCGGCGCAGGCCTTGGCGGCGGGTCATCGGATTGCGCGGCGGTTTTGCGCTGCCTGGCCGATATGGAGAAAATTAATCTCAAAAGTGAAAAAAACAGGAAAAAATTATTTTCCCTGGCTTTGGAGCTGGGCGCTGACGTGCCTTTTTTTCTTTCCCGGGAAAGCGCAGCGGTCTGCTCTCTTAAAGGAGAAAAAATAAGGCCTTTAGCCGTAAATGCGCCTATGCCATATGCGCTGATAGTATGGCCGGACGCCTTTGTCTCCACTGCGGATGTTTACAGAAATCTTGTCATTGCTGCAGAAAAAGAGATAGAGAAAAAAAGCCTGCTTCTTAAAAGTTTTGAAAAGGCGCTGGTCGGCTCGAAGCCCGTTGATTTCTCAAAGTATCTTTTTAACAGGCTGGAAAGCCCCGCGTTCCGGCTGTCTCCTGCCGTAAAAAGAACCGCCGGCTTTTTGAAGGAAAAAACAGGCGGCAATGCTCTCATGACAGGGTCTGGCGGAGCTGTTTTTGCGCTTTCCTATGACAGGAAGCGGCTGATTGAGATAAAAGCCGCTCTTTCCCCTTTACATAAGTTTATTTTTTTGGCAAAATTTATCTGAAAGAGTTGAATTTTGGCTCTTTTTTATTGCTTGCTGGCAGCCTCGTGGTATAAGGTTCAGGCATAAACAGCCGCAGCCGTTTCCGTCGGGGGGTCTTGCAGGGGGTGCGCGGACCTGCTTTATCGCGCAAGGAGAGGTTATGGAAATAACGGAAATAAGGATACATTTGCGAAATGAGGAGAGGCTGAAGGCTTTTGCCACCGTCACCTTTGACTCTACTTTTGTCGTCCACAATATGAAAATAGTGAACGGCAATAAGGGCCTTATAGTGTGTATGCCGTCGAGAAAGATAAAGGACGGTACATACAAGGATATTGCCCATCCGATAAACAATGAGTTCAGAAGCAAGCTGGAAAGCGCCGTTATAAAAGAATATGAGAAGGCGCTGAAAGAGCAGGGCAATACTGCTGCTGCGCCTAAAAAGTAGATTTAATTCCCGGGTGGTGTAACGGTAACACAGCGCCCTTTGGAGGCGTTGTTCATGGTTCGAATCCATGCCCGGGAGAACCGGGGCTTCCTGCTGAACTTTTCAATGTATTCGTGAAATTTTGTAGAATCTAATTATGCCCCGGCAAAAAATTTCAGTTATAATTCTGGCTGCCGGTCTGGGCACCAGAATGAAGTCGCAACTCCCCAAAGTCCTTCACAAATTTGACAAAACGCCGATGATAATACGCTCCTTGAAGACGGCTTTGGCCCTTTCGCCTCAGTCCGTGACTGTAATAGTAGGCCATAAAGGCAAGCTTGTTAAGGCGGAAGTAACTTCATGGGCCGAAAAAAACAAAATATCCAGGCCTTTGTTTTTTGTATCTCAGAAAATGCTTAAAGGAAGCGGCAGGGCTGTGTTTGAAGCCTTTGAATCCAAAGCTTATAAAGGCGCTGTCCTTATTCTCTCTGGTGATGTTCCGCTCCTGCAGCCGTCCACCTTGAGAAAAATGCTGAATAAATTTCATAAGGAGAAAAGCGATTGCTGCGTTTTAACCTGCGATGTTCAGGATGCAAAAAGCTACGGCAGAATAATAAGAAATGAAAAAGGCTGTTTTGAGGATATAAGAGAGGCCTGCGATGCCGGCGATGAGGAACTTTCCATAAGGGAAATAAACTCAGGGGTGTACGCTTTTTCGGCAAATTCTTTGAAAAAGGCTCTTAAAAAGCTCAAACCCCAGGGGCCGAAGAAAGAGTATTATCTTACCGACTGCGCCAGGATAATAAAGGAGAGCGGCGGCAGGGTTTCGTTGTTCAGAATAAATGATGAACTTGAAATATCCGGCGTAAATTCCAAGAAAGAGCTGTCAGCGCTTTATCTGGCTGCATGCAAAAGAAAATCAGATGAGCTATATGAGGCAGGCGTAAACATAATTGACCCTTCCTCAGCTTATTTTTCGCCTGACACGTTCATAGGCGCAGACACGATAATTCATCCTCATGTGATAACAAAAGGCAGGGTCAGAATAGGCAAAAATTGTTCCGTGGGGCCCTATTGCGTGCTGGAAGATTGCGAGATAGGCGACAATAGTGAGATAAAGCCTTTTTCCTGCATATACTCAAGCAAGGCTCAGGAAAGCGTTTCTGTCGGCCCTTTTTCCCATTTGAGGCCTGAAACCTTTCTGGCCGCTAAGGCCAAGGTCGGAAATTTTTCGGAAGTCAAAAAATCAATCATAGGCCGCGGCTCCAAAGTGCCGCATTTGAGCTATATAGGCGATACGACCATGGGGGAAAAGGTTAATGTCGGGGCGGGAACCATAACATGCAATTATGACGGAGTCAACAAGAATAAGACTGTCATAGAAGATGCGGCGTTTATAGGTTCAAATACAAATCTGGTGGCGCCGGTAAGGGTTGGCAGAGGAGCTTTGATAGGGGCAGGCTCAACTATAACAGAAGACGTGCCGGCCGAGTCTTTAGCCTTGGCCCGCGCAAGGCAGGTAATAAAAAATAAGAGGTCAAAATGAGAGAATACTGGAAAAGCGGAACCATAAAGATTTTTTGCGGAAATTCAAATCCGGCTTTGGCCGTCAAAATATGCGAACACTTAGGCGTTCCTCTGAGCAGTTCAAGAGTTTCGCGTTTTGCCGACGGAGAAATAGACGCCCATATTCTTGAAAATGTGAGAGGCGCCGATTGCTACATAATTCAGTCAACCTGCAAACCGGTAAATGAAAATTTGATGGAGCTTTTGATAATGATGGATGCGCTTAGACGCGCTTCAGCAGGGCGGATAACGGCGGTGATCCCCTACTACGGCTATGCCCGGGCCGACAGAAAACCTGCGCCGAGAGTCGCCATAACCGCAAAGCTTGTGGCAAATCTCATAACTGAAGCCGGAGCTGACAGGGTTATAACTGTGGATTTGCACGCCCCGCAGATACAGGGTTTCTTTGACATACCTTTGGATCACCTTTATGCAAGGCCTGTTATCTTGGAGTACATAAAAAATTCTAATCTTGAGAACGCTGTGGTTGTTTCTCCGGATGTTGGCAGCGTGGAGCGTTCAAGATCCTTTGCAAAGAGACTGGACCTCGGCCTTGTGATAATAGACAAAAGAAGGCCTAAGCCCAATCATGCCGAGGTTTTTAATGTCATAGGCTCGGTTGAGAATATGAACTGCCTTATATTCGACGACCTTGTTGATACTGCCGGGACTCTTACAGAAGTGGCAAAGACCATAAAAGAGCGCGGAGCTTCAAGAATAATAGCCTGCTGCACTCACGGGGTTTTGTCCGCAGATGCGCTGCAGAAGATAGATAAATCTCCCATAGAAGAGATAATTCTTACAGATACCATTGGAATTGACGCCTCAAAAAGTGCTAAAATAAAGGTTGTATCGGTTTCCGGCCTTTTGGCCGAAGCCATAAGAAGGAACCATTTGAGAGAATCCATAAGCGAGCTTTTCAACTAAAGCGGCTTTTGAAGGTTTTCTTTAATATAATTTCGGAGGAAGTATGGAACAACTTTTGTTAAACGCTTTGACCAGGGAAAAAGCCGGAGTCAAAGGAAAACTCAGCGCTTTGAGAAAAGAGGGCCGCATTCCTGCTGTGGTTTATGGCGCGGACAAAAACTCGCAGGCTGTTGAAGTAAACGAAAAAGAGTTTACGGCGATAATGAAAAAGGGCCATAACGCTATAATAAAGATAAAGTACGGCGCGGCCGAAGACAGCGTCATAGTAAAGGAAATACAGAGGCATGTGGTGAGCGGCAAGATAATCCATGTTGATTTTTACAGAATTTCAATGAAGGAAAAGATAGAGGTTAAGGTGCCGCTTAAGTTTGTCGGAGAGGCCTACGGCGTAAAGACTCAGGGCGGACTTATAGAGCATGATATGAGAGAATTGACCGTGAGATGTCTGCCCGGAGATATACCTCATGAGATAACGGTAGATGTGACAAATCTGAAAATAGGAGACTCCATAAGGGTCAAAGATCTTAAGAGGGATAAGATAGAGATAAAGGAAGACGCCGAAAGGATAGTGGCCAGCGTTATTACAGCCAAGGAAGAGGTGGTGGAGAAGGCTGCTGCAACTCCTGAAGGCGCTCAGGAGCCTGAAGTTATAGCCAAAGGCAAGAAGGAAGAAGAAGGGGCGGAGGCTGCAAAAGATGCCAAACCCGCTTCCGATAAAAAGCCTGAAGCCAAGAAATAGGGCTTTTTCTTTCAGGGGCCGAAGTTTTGCTTCGGCCCCTTTTTTTTGTATCTTATTCATATGTCAGGAATATTCGCTTTTGCCGGTCTCGGCAATCCGGGAAGGGAGTATGAGAAAACAAGGCATAATGCCGGGTTTATGGCGGCTGACGAATTATCATTAAGACTGGAAACCGGCCCTTTTTCAATCTGGAAAAAAGAAATAGCCTTTTGCCGGAAAGAATTAAACGGAATAAAAATTTTCATTTTAAAGCCCATGACATATATGAACAACTCAGGAGAGCCTCTGAAAAAATTCGCCTCTTTTCACGGATTTGGAATTGAGGATATAATGGTCATTTTTGACGATATTTCAATGGATTTCGGGAAATTGAGAATAAGGAAAGACGGGTCTGCTGGGGGACATAACGGAATGAAATCTGTAATTGAAAATTTCGGCAGCCAGTCTGTAAAAAGGCTGAAAATAGGAATAGGCCCTGCGGTTACCGGCCCCGGACTTAAAGATTTTGTGCTTTCAAATTTTTCAAAAGAGGAAAGTTTGAAACTGCCGGAGATTCTGAAAAAAGCCGCTGATGCCTGCATATTCAGTCTGGCTGAAGGCATTGAAAACGCTATGAACAGGTATAATCGATGATGCCGTACTTGAAACTGCTCCTTGGCCTTATTTTCTGCTTTCTGGGCTATTGTTATCTGTATAAGATTTCGGTGATATACAGAATAAACAGGGTCCTCAGGGAAACGCTTTTAAATGATTCTTACTGTGCTCTTGTAAAAGAAAAAGCAGCCCTGCTTTTTTGGCTGGCCGGGCTGCTTCTCTTATATATGGGTTTAACCGCTATACTCTAAGCGCCTGACTCTTCGTCCAAAACTTTAACCTGCGTCCTTTTATGCGACTCGTTTGAAATCATAAAAAGCCACAGAAGTTTATCTGTTGAGTCCATAATGTTTTTCCAGTTGCTGCCGAGCTCAGGCTTGCCGTTTCTGGTCAAAGAGGAAACCTTGCCCTCTTTCTCATACTTTTTGTTTATTTCCTTCCATGTCATATGCCCCCCATATCCTCAAAGAAATTGTAGCAGATTTGACGGAAAATTTAAGTTTCTTAAGTCCAAAAGGAACATAGGTCCAAAGTCCCAGCGGCCGAAAATCAGTTTTTTGAGTCCATATCAATTTTTTTCTCAGATGAGAGAAAAAATGTTTTTACTGGTTTTGAACTGTAAAAAGAGCCTTTTTCTTTTGACCCCACCATTCCGCTCATATTCATCTCGCCGGATATTTCAATTCTGCCTGTCGTTAATCCGGGAAGGAAGATATCACTGCGGGAAATCTTTGTTTTCAAGGGGAAAACAGGGTCTATGACTTTTTTCAGACCCACAGGGACTCCCTTTTCGTTTTTAACGCTTATCAAAAGGATATTATTCGGCGCAAAATATTCCTGCGCCGGCGCTGAAATGCTTATCTCAAGCGGAACCGAGAGGACAAATGAAAAAATATCGTTTTTTTTGTATAAAACAAGCGCCGCCGCGGCGATCATAATCAGGAGAAATTTTTTAGCCATAAGCAAAGGTAAATCCTTATAAATATAAATTTTACAAAAATGTAACATAAATAAAACCTGCCCTCTTGTATAATAAAAATGTAAAAGCTGCAGCGGTCTTAAAGCGGAGAAAATATGAAGGACAAAAACGAAATAGAAAATCTCATAAGTGAAGTTTCCAATATAGACACTGCCAAAATGACATTGCGCTGGGCTCTTGAAAAGATAGCCGGCATGGAAAAAGAGGAGACGGAGCTTAGAAAAAACCTGGAAATCGCAGAAAATGCCAATAAAGAGCTTTCAGCCCGCCTGGAGAGCATAAGAGATTCTTTCTCCGCAAGAATAAAGACCGTGGAGGACAAGGAAGAATTTTACAGGAAGCTTGAAGCCACAATGCAGCTTTTGTCCGAGGGGAAGCTCAATATAAGCCAGCTGGTGGAAAAAGAGGCCAGAATAGACATTCTCAGACGCGAGCTTGAAAATGACTATCAAAGAAAATTTGAAGAGCTGGACAAGGCGCAGAAGCATATGGTCGAAAACTGGAACAGGAGACTTCTTGAAACTGAAAGCCAGTATTCTTCAAAACTTGCCGAGGCGCAGAAAAAATATGATTTGCTGAATTTTGAGCTCCAAAAATCGTTTGATGAAAGGGTCTCAAGTCTGCAAAATTCATATTTGCAGAGGGAAAAAGAGCTTAATGAAAGAATATCTCTTCTCAGCAATGCGTCAAAGGAAAAGGAAGACTGGCTTAAAGCGAGAGAGGCGGAACTTGAAAGCGAATATTTGGCCAAAAAGGAAGAGGCCGCTTCTTCTTTTGAAAGATACAAACAGCAGCTTAATTCAATTTTCAACGCAAAGATCAACGCTTTGCAAGAGGAAAGAAAAGAGGAGATAAAAAACCTTCATACAGCCTGGGACAAGGAAAGGAAAAGGCTTGAAGATTCAGCCAGAGAAATGGCTGAAAAATATTGGCAGGCTCAGGAACAGATAAAGGTCCTTGAAGACAAAGTTATAGAAATAAAGAAAAAATTTGATGAAGAAATGTTTAAAAAAATAAGGGAAACAGAAGAAAAATACTCGTCTGACAGGGCCGCTTTTGAAGAAGAAAGAAAGAAATTTTACCTTGAAAATGAAAATTTAAGAGAAGCGATGAGGAATCTGGAACTGTCCTTTTCAAAGGAAAGAGAAGAGCTTAAATCAAAATACATGGACTTGAGCGCACAAAGGGAAAAAGAAATAGAGGCGGCAAGAAGAGAATGGGAAAAGGCCTACAATGATAAGGAAACCGAGCTGAAAAAAGATTTTGATCAAAAGATTTCCTTTTTCCGCAAGGAAATAGAAACGCTGAAATATGAAATCCTTAAAAAAGAGGAGGATTTCGAGCGCCGCGCCGGAGAAATAATCTCAAATAAAGACGCGCTAATTGAGGAATTAAAAAGCTCTTTTTCTCAGAAGATCGCCGCCCTTGAGGAGAAAAATTCCGGGTTGCTCGCCGGCATGTCAGCGCTGAAAAACGGCTATGAGTCTAAAATAGCCGCAATGGCAGAAAAATTTTTGAAGGAAAAAAATGAGATTTCAGCCAGATATCTTGCTCAGGCGCAAAGAGAAGCCGAGGAGTGGAAACAAAACTTAAGGGAAAATCTTGCCGCAGCGGCCGCCGAAAGCGAAGAGGAAAAAGCCGCTCTTGCCTGCGCTTATCTGTCAAGGATAGAAGCCGACTCCGCCAGAATAGAGGAGCTGAAAGCCCTGCTTGAAAGAAGCGAAAAAAACTTTTCGGAAGAAAGACGCAAAGTTCAAGAAGCCCTGAGGGAAGAGTTTTTGGCCAGAGAAAAAGAATTGATGTCTAAAATGGAAGAGATTAGAAAAATGTCCGCCGCCGAAAAACAGGCGCTGTCAGAGTCAATGCTGCAAAAGGAAGAAGAGATAAAGAAGCTTTCTTCTGAAATACTGCAAAAGGAAATAAATTTTGCGAAGCAGCTTGAAGCGGCCAGAAGGGAATTTGAAGAGGAGAATTTGCTCATTTCCCGGAAAAGGGAGGAGGAAATAGCTGGGCTGAAAAAATTGATAGCCGAAAAGGACGCCGCTGCTTCAAGCGAGCTTCAGACCGCCTATGAAAATTTCCAGGCTCAGCTTAAGGAGATTGAGGAAAAATATAATCAGAAGCTTTATTCTCAGAAGGCCGAAGCCGAAGCTTTTTACGGAGAAAGGCTTGCCGAAAGCGCTGATAAAATAAGGAAACTGGAAATCATTATCGCTCAAAAAGAAAATGAATATAAAGAGGAAAAATCCAGGCTTAAGGCGGGCTATGAGAAAGAGATGAATGATAAGCAGCGGGCTTTAATGGATCAGATTGAAGCAATCAAAAATGAGACGGAAAATATCATGGCAGCGAATGCCGCCAAAATTGAGCAGATTATAAGGGAAAAGGAACAGGAGAAAGCCAGACTTGTAAGCGAATATGAAAAATCAGCCGCTTTGATAAAACAGGAATACGAATCATCCATTGGACTGCTCAGAAAAACGCTTGAAGAAAAAATAAGTAAAGCGGAACAGAGAAATTTGGAATTATCTGAAGCGCTTTCTTTGGAGAAAGAGAAGTTTTCCAAAGAGCTTGAAAATCTCAGAGAGAAGGCTAAGGCAGAGGCCGAGTCTTTTTACGGGGCCAAACTTGCCGAAAACGCGGTCAGGATAAGAGAACTTCAAGAGACAATTTTGCTCAAAGACGAAAAACATCTTAAAGAAATTGAAGAAATGAAAAGCAGATTGCAATCTGCGCTGAATGAAAAAGAATTGAATCTCTCCCAGGAGAGAAAAGCGTTTGAAACAGCCCTGCAATCCTTTAAAAACAGGATAGAGGCGGAAAAGGCCGCGAAGGATTCGGCGGTGAAAGAAGCCGTGGCGAAGGGCGAGGCCGCTTGCGCCAGGCTTGAAGAAGAGATAAACGGCCTTAAGGCGGCTATCGCCCAGGAAAAAAACAGGGCGGAAAACGGCATTGTCGCCGTAAATGAGGCGAACAGAAAAAGGACTGAAGAGCTGATAAAATCCTATGAGCAAAAGCTTTCAAACGCTCATGAACTGCTTGAGAAAAATTTAAGAGAAAAGGAGGAGTTGAGAGCTTCCCTGTCTGAGCAATGGCAGAAGAATATAATCGAGCTCAAGGCAGGATATGAAGAAAAAATAAAAAACCTGCTTAAAGAAATTGAAAATTTCTCTGAAAAAAGCGAGAGCGAAAAAAAGGCCCTTCAGGCCTTGTATGAGGAAAAAATCTCATCTTTGAACCGCGGTTTTGCGGCTGACAAGGAAAAACTGTCAGCTTCTTATCAGAAAGAAATGGATGAGCTCAGCAAATCTTTGCTTGAAAAGATTTCCATTTTTGAAGATGAAAAATCGAGGATCGTCTCCGAGTTTGAGAAAAAACTGGAAGAGTTGAGGGGGGAGCTGGCCTCAAAAGACAATTATTACGCTCAAAGAGAGGCCAGGCTGCGGCAGGAGCTCTCCGATGCCTATTCCCGCCGCCTTGACTCGCTGTCAGATGAATTTGAAAACAGAAAAAAAGAATTTGAAGAGGAAAAGAAGGTTTTGGCTGAGGGATTTAAAAAAGAGATAGAACGCCTCGCGGCCGAAAAAGAAAAGAATAAGTCCGCATATAATTCAAGTATCGCCTCCTATTCGGCAGAGCTGGAAAATTTAAGGGCTGAAATGCTGGAAAAAGACAGTAGATTTCAGGCTTTCTTGAAGGAAGCTCTTGAGAAGCAAAAGTCCGAATATGAGAAAAAAATCGCCGGAATAAATCTTGAAAATGAAAATCACATAAAGGAAATTAAATCTCATATTGAGCAGGACGCCCAGAGAGCGGTTGAAAGATATAAAGAAATTTATGAAAAAGAAAAAGCCAGCTGGCTTTATGAAAAAGAGCATCTAGAGAAAATAGCCGACGCTGCCCAGTCCGAGTTTATGCAGGCTCAGGAAAGACTCGCAGCCGCGATAGAAGAAAACAAGGTTCTTTCAGGCAGGATTACTGATCTTGAAGCAGAATCCAGAAGAATGCTTGCCGAACAGAAAACCCGTCTTGAACAGGAATACAGGGAAAAGCTGGAAAAACAGGTTATGGCAGAAACGCAGTCCCTTGAAGCCAGAATTTCCGCATACGAGCAGGAAATAAGCCAGCTTGTGAGAATCCTTGATTCAAAGGAAGAAAAAATAAAAGAAGTCTCAAATGAACTTTCAAAAGTTAACAGGGAAATGGAAGAAAAAATAGAGACCTTTAAGCAGGATTTTGCCTCGCAGCAGGCGAAACTTTATGCTGAAAAGGCGGAAAAAATGAAGTTCATTTTTGAAGAAGAAAAGAAAAGGATCGTTGAAGAGCTAAAAAAAGAACATGACAATTTCGTTTCCGCGCTTAAAGAAGAAAACGCTCTTCTTAAAGAAAAGTTTTCCAGGGCTTACAGTGAACTTGTTGAATCCGGCAAAAAGCAGGCTGAGCTCATAGCCGGTCTTGCGGAAAAGGAAAAAAACTTTGCCAGGGAAAAAGCGGAGCTTGCCGCTTCATATTCAAGGGAGTTCAACGAAAAGGTTGAGGAGGCCGTTTCTTCGGCCACCAGGATACTTCAGGAAAAACTCGATATAGCCCAGAAGGAAATACTGGATCTTAATGAAAGAAGCGTTGCCGAAATGAGCAGGATGGAATCGCTCCTCGTCCAGGAAAGAGAAAAGGCGGCCAAGCAGTCTATGGCCGGACAGGCTGCTTTCAGCGCCGCCGAGGAAAAAATGGAAGAGCTTAAGAAGGAAATAGCTCTTTATAGGGATAATTATTCAACCCTCTTGTCGCAGCAGCTTGCCGAACAGGAGAAGAAGTTTTCTGAAATTCTTTCAAAATACAGAGCTGAGCATTTTGAAGCGGAGAACAACTTTGCAAAAGAAACTGCCCAGCTGAAAGAATTGTACAATAAAAGGATTCAAGAGCTTAAAGCCGCTCTTGACACCATGGAGAAGACGCTTGCCGACAAAGAGTCGGCTGTTGCCGGCAGGCAGATGTACTTTGCGGAGCTTGAAAAGAAAATGGATGAAAAGAATGCCGCTTTAAATCAGGAGCGCGAAAAGCTCAGAAGGGAGTATGAAGATAGATCCGCCGAGCTTGAAAAGAGAGCTATGGAACTTGAAAAGGACTATTCAAGGAAGTATTCGGAACTTGAAAAATTGAGACTTGAGCTGACGCGCGCCATATCCGAATACAAGAATAAGGCAAGGTAAATATGAAAAAAGAATTAAAATGCGTGCCGCAGGCTTTCATCGAAAGATTGAGCTCTTTTGCGCAGAAGCTTTGGAGAGAGAAAAACCCTTCCTCAGTGGAGCTTTCTTCCATAATGGAAGAGTTTGAAGATGATTTTTTATCATATGACGAACTTGCCGGAAAAACCGCACAGGATTTCAAGAATAAGCTTGAAGAATTAAAAGCCGAGAAGGAAGAGTTGAAAAGGGAAATTGAAAACAAGTTGAGCGACTTTAATGAAAAAAAGAAGGAGCTGGTTTCAGCGAACGAAAAGCTAACTGAGGAAATAAAGGCGCTTAAGGCCGCTGCCGCCGACGCTAAAAGCAGGGAAGCCGAAATAAAGGCCGAAGTGGCTCTTGAAAAAACCCGTCTTACCATGGAATACTCGTCCAAAACTCAGGCGCTTTATGAAGAGGTGAGAATAAAAGAAGAGGCCATGCTTAAAAAATGGGAGGAGAGAAACAGGGAGCTGGAGGCGAGAATGTATGCTTTGGAGAAAGAGCATGCCAGAAAAATGGCAGAGTTTAAGAGCAAAGAAAAAGCGCTTAATGAGGATTTTATAAACAAAAAGAAGGACCTGATAAGGAGTTTTGAAAAGGTAAGAGCGGAGCTTGAGCACAGGGAAAAGGAACTTATAAAAAGGCAGGAAAAGGTTGCTGAGCTTGAAAGAAAATATTCGCCCGCTTTGCCGGAGAACAAAAATGAAAAAAAGTGAAGATCTTAAAGCCCTGCTGGAACAGCTGAGGACTGAAACTTCTTATATGGAAGAAAGCCCCGGCGAAGACATTCAGGGCCATGACAGGCCTCAGCTTCCAATAAGGACCGCAGTGCCTCCTGTATCAGATAAAACGCCGGTACGCCCTCCGATTTTTCAAAGAACTGCATTGAGAGATCCCCAGCCGGCGTCAAGATTCAATGCCGTCTGGAGCGAGAACAAAGAATCTCTGTTGTTCTGCCTTCTGGCCAGCGCCTGCGTCATTTTGACCGGGGTATTGTCGCAGAAAGAATATGTGACTTTGGCAGGCACAATCTCCTTTGTTCTTTTCAGCATAGTTTCATTTGCCGCCTTTTTTAGATATGTCAGCACCTCATCCTCAGCGGAAAATCTGCAGCCGCAGTCTTTTAGATATGAGCCGCAAAAACATTATCCTTCTACCATGTCTGCGGATAAGGAAAGGGAGCTGGAAGGCAAAATTGAAGAGCTTAGAAGCGTAATAAAAGCTCTTTCAAGACAGCAAGGCAAAAACATATAATTATGATGATGGAGCCGTTTATGAAGAAAATAATCTCCGTTTTTATGGCTTTGCTGTTATCCGGCGTCTCTGACGCCGTTTTTTGTCTTGAAATTCCTTCTTTTTCGGATAAAAACTATTTTATTTCAGCAGGCGATGTCGTAAGCGTGAATGTGTCTCCGGCCGAGGAGTTTTCAAAGGAGGTGACAGTTCAGCCAGACGGCACCATAGATGTGCCGCTTTTAGGGGCGATAAAGGTTTCTTCAATGAACGTTTCAGAGCTTGAGAAATTGCTTACGGCCAAATTTTCCAAATATCTCGCCAATCCGACCATTACCGTAAGCGTCAGAAAATTTTCCGCTTATAAAGTCGCCATAATAGGCCAGGTACAGAGGTCCGGATACTATGAGTATTATGAAGGAATGAAAATTCTGGATCTCATTGCAAGCGCCGGGGGCCTGGCGGATTATGCCAGGACTGAGAATATCAGGATTTACAGAAAGACAAAAGATGAGGCGGGTAAGGAAAAAGAAAGCAGTTTTGAGCTGAACCTTTCAGCGCTTTTTGACGGGAAAATAGACAATAACTTGACTCTCTCTCAGGGCGACATAGTGTATGTGCCGAGAAAGAAATTCACTTCGGCCGGAAAATGGATAACGGACAATCTTTTGCCGTGGACAATGCTGGCCACTTTCGGGCTTACCATAGGCATAATTTCTTCCAAAAGATGATATGAATTCAGAGCTTACTTTATACGACTACTGGCGGATAATAAACAGAAGAAAGTGGTCGGCTGTGCTGATTTTTTCGGCCACTCTCCTGTCTACTGCCATATACACAAGGTTCCAGCCGACAGTTTACAGTTCATCCGCCATAATAAACACTCAGCCTCCCAATATCTATTCAAAACTGCCCGGAGCCGAAGTGGCAGATTCAGATCCATGGGGCGCGGTCTCCACGGAGATAAGAGTTATAGGGTCCATGGAAATAGCTTCAAGAGCGGCAGGCAAGCTCAACTATAAGCTTGAAAAAAACAGCTCTTCAATAAGACTTTCTCCGGCCGAGGTGCTGGCTTCTTATAAGGCTGACAGGGTTCAGGATTCAAATTTGATAAGCATAAGTGCGAGGTCTGACAATCCGTATAAAGCCAATGATATAGTAAATGCGGTTATCGCTTCCTATGCTGAATACGATCTTGAGCAGAGAAGCCTTCAGGCCAAGAAAACTCTGGACGATATAATATCCAGGAAAAACGATATAGAGGAAAAACTCAGGTCCCTTGAAAGACAAAAAAAGAATTTCATAGAAAAAAACCCGAGAACTGGAATAGGCGGCCTTTATGCCGAGCAGCTGGCCGAGCTTGAAATAAAAAGAAAGGATCTGCTTGAAAAATACACGCCGAATCATCCTGAAATAGCGGCCGTGGAAAAAAGGATTGAAAGCCTGCAAAATAAGCTTTCTCAAATACCTTCGCAGGAGCTTGATCTGGCCAGAATAACCAGAGACTTGCGCCTTCAGGAAGAGCTTTACGCAACGATAAGCAAACAGTACGAAGAGGCGAAACTGGGTCTTTCCTCTATAGTTTCCTTTGTCAAAGTGGTAAATCCCTCTTTTGTTAACCCCAATCCGGTATCTCCCAACTCAAGGCTGAATATGTCAGTCGGCATTCTGCTAGGCTTC
>JAJUJA010000103.1 GCA_029267355.1 Elusimicrobiota bacterium
CATCAGCCGATAGAACATCTTATGTCTTTGAGATTTATTCCCGGCTTAACCGAATTAAGACCGGCCGACGCATTGGAGACAAAAAAAGCTTGGGAATATATTTGTTCCTCAAAAGAACCGTCCTGTCTTATTCTTACGCGCCAAAAGCTTCCTCTGCTTTCCAAATACGAAAAAGAGATAGAGGAAAACTTTTCAAAAGGCGCCTATTTCCTCTACAGAAGAGACAATCCGGATATTCTGCTCATAGCGACAGGCTCTGAAGTGCATCTGGCTTTGGAGGCTGCGGAAAAACTTGCCGAAAAAAGCATAGCAGCCTGCGTAGTCTCAATGCCTTCATACGGATTATTCTCCTGCCAGCCGCAATCCTATAAAGAGGACATTCTGATGCCCGGCGTGCCGAAACTGGTAATTGAAGCTGGAAGAACGGCAGGCTGGTCCGATCTTTTGGGAGAAAAATGCGAGATAATGGGCGTTGAAGATTTTGGGAAGTCAGCCCCGGAAAAGGACGTTTATTCGCATTTCGGTCTGACCGGCGGCAATATAGCCAAAAAAGCGGCCGATATGCTCAAATAAACTTTGCAAAGGTTTTGCAAATTATATAGTCTTTGATTGTGGACGGAAACTTTCTTTCAGGGAGGCGTTTATGAAATTAAAAACGGCAGCGGCGGCGCTGGCCTTATTTTCTCTTGCGGCAGCGGCAGCCGCACAGACAGCGGCCGTCAAAAGCGATGAGGATCCTGAATTAAAATCCATGAAGGCGCAGTTTGACAAGCTTTCTTATTCAAACAAAACGGCCGAAGAAAACGCAAAAGCCAAAATGAGAGAAATAGATTTTGAGCTTCAGAAAATTTCTCTTGAAAACAAGCTGGCCGCGGAAAAAAATAAAAAGGAAATTTATGATTTGACGCAGAAGCTGGAGAAACTGAAAACGGAAAACGACCTTAAAAATGAGGAGATAAGAAGCGCAGCTCTGGCCTATACCAGGGAAAAAAATGATATTGAAATGGAATTGAAAAGAATGGAGCTGGCCGAAAAAAAAGCAAGGAATGAAAATGAGATATTGAAGGCTAAACTTGAAAAACTGAAAACCGAGATTGAGCTCAGAGACAAAAAAGATGACTGGAAAAAACAAAGCAATACCGACCCCAAGTATTACGATTACCCTTTCAATGAAAAGAGCAGAGAGCTTGTCCTGAGCGACAGGAGAATAGCCCTGAACGGCCCCATAGTCAGGGATACGGCCGACTATGTCACCGAGAGGATACATTACTTCAACAACATCTCAACTCAGCCTATATTCATAGTGATAGACAATTCTCCTGGCGGTTCAGTAATGTCTGGATACAGAATACTCAAGGCCATGGATTCAAGCAAGGCTCCGGTATATGTGGTCGTAAAATCTTTTGCCGCCAGCATGGCTGCGGTTATAACGACAATGGCGAAAAAATCCTTCGTATATCCAAACGCCATAATACTCCATCACCAGATGTCCACGATGAACTGGGGCAATATGACTCAGTTGAAAGAGCAGCTTGAATGGGCAAAAGAATGGGAGAAAAGGCTTCATACTCCGGTTGCCAAAAAAATGGGCATATCCATGGACGAATTCAGAAGGAAGATGTATGAAAAGAATTCCGACGGCGACTGGCAGGAATTCGGCGACAATGCCGTGAACTATAAATGGGCAGACTATATAGTAGACAGGATAGAGGAAACCTCCTTTGTAAAAAATCCAGACTACAAAACGCTTGAGGCCTCAAAGAAAGCATCATACTGCGAGGAGAAAATGGACGAGAAGGGCCAAAGATATGTTAATCTGCCCAGGCTTGAGCCTTTTGACTTTTACTTCATATACAATCCTGACAGGTATTACAGGTAAGATTGCCTGCGGTATTGAACGGCCGCTTTTAAAGCGGCCGTTTTTTATTTTCTTTTTTTATAAAAAGAGTCGTTCTATCATTTAAAAATTTCAGGCCGGCGGCGGATGCGGAATCGATTTTCATATTAACGGCTTCTCTGGCGCCTGCAGAAGGCGCCTCTATGGCAAAAAAAGCGCAGCCTTTTCCGCTCATCTTTTTAAAAAATAAAAGAAATTTTCTCCGTAAATTAGTCCTCAAAAAGGCATGAGCATTGAATATAAGACATGGCAAATGTTTTTTAAGCTCTATTGTTTCAAGGCATTTTGGATTGACCCCGTTAAAAAAATGAAGACCCTCCTGCCCGATATCGGAGATATCCGCCATATCAAGAACCGCATTTATGGACCCCACAGAATAAACCGTTTCAAGCGCCGTCTTTCCGCCGCATTTGTTTTTCAGCTCTTCGTAAAGGCCATTTATGAAGGTTGGAAAGCCGTAGCTTATAACTGCAGTTTTATGAGCGTCAGAAGCCTGGATTATCTTTTCAGCAGCCCCTGAAAAATCTCCGTTTTCAGGATGTTTTATTCTTACAAACTTTCCCCTTACGCCTCTCTGTTTAAGAAATTCCTCGATACCTGAGTCAAAAGCCTGCAAAAATATTATGCCGCAATCTCTTAAAACCTCAATTGTGGCTATCGTTATATCATTAAGCCTGAGACCGAAAGAACAAAGATATATTTTTCCCATGCCGCCTCCAGCGGTCAAGCCCGGCTTTTTTCGCGCCAGCTTTCAAAAATAGACCTAGAAATTTCTGCCCGGAACTGCTGCTGCGTCTTATTCTTTTCTTTCTTGAGATAATCCGCCGTTTTTGGGGCAAAGGCGGTTAAAGCGCGGGGTATGTCTCCCTGTTTAATGCCCGAAAAAAATCCCGCATCAGCGCCGGCTTTAAGGGAAGAAAGCAGGGAAATGCTTTCATAAAAACCCAGAAGTCTGCAATACTTAAAAATTCCTAAAGCCCTGAAAGCCTCGTCGGCAAACTCATTTTTTGAAAAAAACTTTTCTCTTTCCTCTTTTTCTCTCTGAACTATCGCCTGAAGAAAAGAAACCGTCTTCTTCACAAAGGCCTTCTCATCAAGAAATCCGCCGTATGCGCTCAGCTGGTAAAAGCCGGACGTATCAGGCAAATCGTCAAAAAGAGAGCCGAACTTCATTCTCAAAAATTCAGCTTCTTTGAACAAATTGATTATTTTTCCGCTTTTTTTCAAAGCGGGCAGATGTAAAGCCGCGCCTATTCTGGCCATATTTCCGCAAAGACGCGGATTTGCGCTCAGGAAACCAAAATCCCCGCACCAGGCTAGAGGCGTAAAAGAATTTATTCTCTCTCTCATTTTAAGCAGCTCTTCCATTAAAGTTTCAAAGCCGCCGCAATCATGGCAGAAAGAAAAGACCTCTCCATGTTCGGCGAAATTAAAGGCCCAGTAAAATCCGTTCTCTTCGGTCAATATCTGGCCTTTACGGAAAGGGCAGTAAGGAATAAAAAATTTCTCTCTTGCAGCCTTAAAACTTTTTTCGTCAAGGAAAAGATTGTCTCCGCTTTTTCCCCTTTTGCCGCCGTACAAAAAATGAAAGGCCGAAAGGGCCTTGCCGGCCGCCTTTTCTGCGCTTTCCGAGGAGATGAATTTAAGGTCCGAAAAGTTGAATGAAAGAGAAACACGCAAGCCGAGCAATGCCTGCGAATCCGAAAAAAAAACGTTTTCTTTACGGTTAAAAACGGCGTCAAATCTCTTCATTTTCAATCATTTCCTTTTCTTTTTTAAGCTTTTGCGCCGTTTCAAAATCCCCGAAATGAAGGCAAATCCTTATTTTCCTGTCTATTGCGGCTTTCCTTTCAATGTTAAGGGCTTTCACGAATTCTTTTATATCTGTAAAAGCAGGCGGCGGCGTATATTTTGGGGCATTAAACTTTTCCAGAACGGCCTTCAGCTCTTTTCTGAAATAAAAGTAGCACAGCGGGCAGCC
>JAJUJA010000078.1 GCA_029267355.1 Elusimicrobiota bacterium
ATAGAGCTTAAATCTCTTTACAGGGGAGAGAAATGAAAAAGATTTTGATGATAGAAGACAGCAAGAAAACTTCTTTTATTCTCAAAGAAGTGCTTGAGCAAAGCGGTTATCAGGTCTTTCTGGAGCATGACGGGGTATCCGGACTGGCTGCCGCAAGAAGGGAAAAGCCGGATCTTATACTTCTGGACCTGTTATTGCCGAAGGTAAGCGGATTTGAGGTTTGCAAAACCTTGAAACAGGACAATTCCACAAGACATATCCCCGTGATAATACTGTCAACCATGTACAATGACGAAAATATCGAGAAGATGAAAATGCTCGGTGCGGTCAATTTTATGAAAAAGCCCTACAGGCTTGAAGAACTTCTGGAAGAAATAAAAAAACGCCTCAAATGAAAGAGAAAATAAAAGTTCTTTACGGCCTATTATATTCTCATTTCGGGCCGAGAGGGTGGTGGCCGGTTTATTGCCGTTCAAAAAATGCGGTTATCTACAGGCCCGGGATATACAAGCCAAAAAATGAAAGGGAAGCTTTTGAGATATGCGCTGGAGCTATCTTAACTCAGAATACATCCTGGAACAATGTGCTTAAATGCCTTTTAAATTTGGCGCGGGCCGGAAAATTGTCGCCGGATAAAATACTTTCAATGCCCGTCAAAGAACTTGAGGAAAAAATAAGGCCTTGCGGCTATTACAGACAGAAAGCTGCCCGTCTGCTTGATTTCTGCCTGTTCTGGGAGGAGGAAAAAGATTCCCTCAGATTTCTCCATGACTCCGCCTTAAGAGAAAGGCTTCTTTCTTTAAAGGGTATAGGGCCCGAGACGGCGGATTCCATGCTTCTTTACGCTTTTTGCAGGCCGAGCTTTGTCATAGACTCTTATACCAGAAGGATAGTCTCAAGAATAACATTGAGGGAATTTGACGGCTATGAAGCGCTTAAGAAAAAATTTGAGCAGGCTCTGCCTAGAGATTTGAAAAAATATAATGAGTATCACGCTTTGCTTGTGGATACGGCCAAGAATTTCTGTCTGAAAAAAAAGCCTCTTTGCGTGACCTGTCCGGCTTTAAAGATATGCCTTTTCGGGAGGAGAAATGGAGCAAATAGAAAAAATATCCGCTTATCTTGAGCGGGAAGAAATAGAAAAAGCTCAAAGTCTGATAAAGAAAAACGGAAAAGCTCTTATGCCTGAAGCTCTTTTTTATCAGGGCGAGATCTGGAGAATGAAGGGTTTTTTTGAAAGAGCCTGCGTTTTTTATATGAAGTATATTTCTTCAGCAAAATCAAAAAGCGATAAAAAAAACGCTTACCTGAAAATGGCGGCCTGCAAAAGAGCCTTGGGGCTGAAGAAAGAAAGCCTCTACTGGTGCCGTAAAGCCCTTGCCCTCTACCCGAAAGATGAAGAAGCCCTTCTGGAAACAGCTATGACTTACAGACTGTCAGGCCTATGGGACAGGGCGCGGGGAATTTTTTTGAGGCTGAAGAAAGCGTATCTGGCTGAAAAAGATTATGCCGGAGTATCATATATTCTTTGGGCTTTGGGAGGGCTTGAAAGAAGCAGGGGCGAGCTTGAAAGCTCAAAACGGCTTTTTATGAATTCTTTAAAATTTGCTCGGCTGGCCAAAGACAGATCCCTGGAGGTTTACGCTCTTTTCGGACTGGGCGGAGTCTGCAGGATTAAAGGCGAGCTTGAAAATTCTTTGTCCTACTACAGAAAGGCCTCCTCTTTATCAGGCAGAAATGATACCTTTGCCGCAGCTTATTCTTTTTGCGGCGCCGCCAATGCTCTCAGACAGCTTGGAGATCTTGATGAAGCCGAAAAACTCTACGAAAAATCCCGCATACTTTACAGAGCCTTGCAGGATAAACCGGATTTGGGTTTTGTGTACTGGGGAAAGGGGGAGATAAAAAGAAAGAAAGGGAAGCTTAAAGAAGCGTTTTCAGATTTTAAAACAGCTTCAAAGCTTTTTTCTGCCGGGTTTGAAAAAAGGGGGGAGATACTTTCAGCTTTGTCCTCGGCTAAAACTCTTTACGCCATGGGACGGAAAGCGCAAGCCGATAAAGTATATTTCTCGGCTGTTGAATCGGCAAAAAAAGAGGGGCTGAAAACCTATCTGGAAGATTATACCTGAACTGTTACAGTTTGAAATCCGAGCCGAGATAAAATTCTTTGGCTTTCTCGTTGTTTATCAATTCCTGCGAAGAGCCTTCGGCGAGCAGCTCACCCCTGTATATGAGATAAGCCCTGTCAGTCACTGACAAGGTTTCTCTGACATTATGATCGCTTATCAGAACGCCTATTCCCTTGTCTTTAAGTCTGCTTATTATCTTTTTAAGTTCTCCGACGGTTATAGGATCCACTCCGGCGAAGGGCTCGTCTAAAAGTATTATCTTCGGGGAATTGGTCATAACTCTGGCAACTTCCAGCCTTCTTTTCTCTCCGCCTGAAAGGGTATGAGCCTTTTGTTTTCTCAGGTGGGATATGGAAAATTCCTCAAGAAGAGAGTCTATTTTCTTTTTCATTTCAGGCCCTCTTTTCTGAGTTCTTTCAAGCGCCGCGGCGAGGTTTTCCTCCACGGTCAAATTCCTGAAAATCGTGGCCTCCTGAGCAAGATAACCTATACCCATAAGGGCTCTTTTGTGCAAAGGAAGCGGGGTTATATCTTTTGAGTCGAATATAATCCTGCCGGAATCAGGGGAGATAAATCCGACAAGCATTGAGAATGTGGTGCTTTTGCCTGCTCCGTTGGGCCCGAGCAAGCCCACTATTTCCGATGACCTCACATTGAGGGTTATGCAGTTTACGGCTTTTTTGGTTTTATAGCTTTTCTCCAGATTTTCGCCTTTAAGTTCCATCATTTCTCCATGACCCTGTTCAGTATGTATCCTCTTACATTCTTTTCCGCTTCTATAACGGCCGTGTCCCTGTTCAGCTTTATTTTTTCGGCTTCCATGAAAAGCTTGTAGTTATTGTCCTCTCCGTAGGCCTGCGGCGGCCCTCCGGTTATTATGAAATCGGCTGTTCCCGAATAGAATACCGCTCTGTCGCCGTATACGGTGGCGCTGTCTGTAACGACTTTGAAATCGGATTCAAAAAAAACGGCTTTTGCGCTATTATCGGCGTGGAGTTTTTTTGCATATGTGGTTATTTTTCTGGAGTCTTTAAGAGTATAGACCGATTTCACCGGATTTTTTACGGCCTGCATTTCCGCTTTCTCCATGCCGGAGTAGTAAGTGGATTTGTCGCAATATGAGGCCACGCTTGTGCCGTCTTCAAATTTTCTCAGACAGTATACCGAGCCCTCGGCCTCCCACATCTCCTTTGTCTTGTAATAGACAGCTCTGTCGGCCTTTAATTCGTAAGAAGCGTTCCTGAAAGATACGGAGCCCTGAAAAATCTCCATCTGTCCTGCGCGGTCAATTTCCCATTTCTCGCTTTTTACCACCGATCCTGCAAGGAAATCGTCCTGAGCTCCAGCCATAAGGGCAATCTCATATGCCAGAAGAAAGAATAAAAACCTAAATTTTTTTAGTTTCATGTTTGTAAAAGTTTATTTTGCTTAAGTCAGGAGTTGCGGTAAAGCCGGCTGCGGAAGTTTCTGTTTTGTCGGTTACCACTTTTACCCTTGAATCAGACCATATCCTTTTTTATGAAGAGTCAAAATAGAATTTTGAAGAGTACAGCGTCATTTTCTCTTTCAGGGATATGACCTTTACTTTTTCCCTTATGAATGCATTATTGCTGTTAAGATCCAGAACGCCGAACTCTCCCTTTATCTGCGAATCCGGGCCGGATCCGCCAATTGCGACGATAAAAGGCTTTTCGCAATTTATTATTTTTTTAGATTCGTCTATTTCCGCTTTCAGGCATTTTATATCCCAATTCTTGCCCCCATTGGAGTATGAGGAGAGTGAAAGAAAAGAAATAGCGGTCAATCTCTGAGTTTTATTTTCGCTGTCATTTTTGCCTGCGCAGCTGAAAAAAAACAGCATCATCCCCAAAAAAAGTTGCTTTAACATTATCGGCCTTATAAAATGCCCTCTCTTATTAGATCTCTTTCGTCTATAACTCCGATCAGTTTTCCCTGAGAATCTATCACAGGCAGATTGTCTATTCTTCTTTTTTCCATTATGGCGGCGGCCTCGGCTGCGGTTTGCTCCGGCGAAATTGAGAGAGGATTTAATGTCATATGCTCTTTTATTTTGTCATCAGGCGAGATGGCCCCGAATTTTCTTCTTAAATCGCCGTCGGTGAAAAAACCCTTTAGCTTTCCTTTTGAATCTACAATGGAAACAGCTCCGAGAGAGGAAAAAGTCATCTTTTCGCAGGCCTGGCTTATTGTGGCATTGGGGCCTATCGAAGGGTTTTGCGGCCCGGTTCTCATTATAGTTTTCACTTTTACATTCAGTATTTTGCCCAATTTGCCGCCCGGATGATGGGAGGCGAAAATTTCTTTTTTAAATCCTTTCATTTCCATAAGGCAGACTGCCATGGCGTCGCCAAGGGCAAGCATGGCTGTTGTTGAAGAGGTCGGCACCAGATTATGAGGGCAGGCCTCCTCTTTTACCTTTATGTCAATGTGTATGTCGCAGATGGAAGCAGTCCTGGAGCGCGGGTTTGAGGTTAAAGCTATAACGGCCACTTTTCTAGCTTTTAGATGACTCAAGAACGAATTCAGCTCGGGGGTCGAGCCGGAATTGCTCAAAGCCACGCATACATCCCTTGAATTAGCTGGCCCCATATCTCCGTGCATGGCTTCAACCGGATGAAGATAGATGCTGTCCAGCCCTATTGAAGCGAACGTTGCGGCAATTTTTCTGGCGATAAGGCCCGATTTGCCGACGCCGCAAAATATTATTTTTCCGCGGCAGGAGTTGAGCGTGTTCAAAGCGGAGACAAAATCTTTTGAGAGAGAGCCGGCCATAGTTTTAAGGGCGGCGGCTTCGGCGAGAACGGTTTTCACTCCCAGAATAAGCAGTTTTTTTTCTTCTGTTTTCATATCTTTCACGGTTGGGGGATTTTATGAGGATAAAGCCAGGGTGTCGTTTCCGCCGGAAGAATTCTCTGGTCATAGGGCGGGGGGAGTTTCTTTAAAAATGTTCCCAGAGAAAAATAAAGCGCTATAAGGGCGAGATAGATTATGGAAAGGGTTTTAAGATGCCACTTAAGGTCCGGAAACCATATAGGAACTGCAGTAAGATCTTTACCGCATTTTTTGCAGAATCTGACAGAAGCTCTGTTTTCCGTAGCGCAATCAGGACATTTCATAGCGCCTCCATTTCATAAGTTTCAGGTAAATCACAGTTTGACTTCCTTCATTTCCTTCACAAAAATATCCAGCCTTGAAAGACCGCCGGCAAATTTCTTGACATCCTTAAGATAGAGGGAATTGGGCCCGTCTGAAAGGGCTGCTGCGGGATCAGGGTGAGTTTCAAGAAAAATGCCCGCTATCCCGCAAGATACTGCGGCCTTGGCCAAAGGCCAGGCGTATTGCCTGTCTCCGCCTGTGGCTTTTCCCAAAGCGCCAGGTTTCTGAACCGAGTGCGTGCAGTCAAAGATCACGGGGAAGCCGAAGCTTTTCATTATTTCAAGCGAGCGCATATCAACGACTAAATTGCCGTAGCCGAAGAAGGTTCCTCTTTCCGTAAGCATAACGTTTTTATTCCCGGCTGACAAAACTTTATTCAAAGCATTTTCCATTTCCCACGGAGAAAGGAATTGCCCCTTCTTTATATTTACAGCTTTTCCGGTCTCAGCCGCCGCTTTAAGAAGGTCCGTCTGGCGGCACAGGAAAGCAGGTATTTGAAGTATGTCCGCGACTTCGGCCGTTTCCCGTGCCTGAGAGGGCAGATGTATATCCGCTAAAACAGTAAGCCCGAGCTCTTCTTTTATTTTTTTGAGTATCCTCAATCCTTCCTTTTGGCCGGGCCCTCTGAATGAGCCGATAGATGTCCTGTTTGCCTTGTCAAAGGAGGCTTTATACACAAAAGGAATTTTCAATGAGGAAAATATTTTCTTCAGCTTTGAGGCCGTTAAATAAGCCGTTTTTTCATTTTCTATAACGCAATTGCCGGCTATGAAGAAAATTGAAGACAGATTTGAAGCGCTTATGCTGCCGGCTTTTACCTTAAACTGCGGCATTGGCCCTCCTCATCGCCGCATCAAGAAGGCCGCAGAAAAGCGGGTGGGGGAAAAGCGGCCC
>JAJUJA010000102.1 GCA_029267355.1 Elusimicrobiota bacterium
GAAATTATTTTATAAGCGCAGGAAGAGGATATTTCCACAGGCCCGGTTACGGTTATCTCCGCCTTCCCCACCGTGACCATGCCCCATGAAACCTCATAGTAAAGTTTTTCTCCAAGAAAAGGCTCATACTCTCGACTGCCGATACCTATTTTTTCTGCGTGGGCAAGGCAGGTGCGCCACTCTGATTCTGGTGTGGAGTTGGTGAAGTGGTCGTATATGACCGTTTCTTTCTTTCTGTACCCGCCTTCTCTTATATCCTTGCGATAACCGTAAGATTTTGAAAAATCCAGCGCCGGCCATCCCTCATTATAGTCCTTTACCGGATAGAAACTCTCTATGAAGGAGCCGGATTTGGCGGTTGAAATTATTTTATAAGCGCAGGAAGAGGATATTTCCACAGGCCCGGTTACGGTTATCTCCGCCTTCCCCACCGTGACCATGCCCCATGAAACCTCATAGTAAAGTTTTTCTCCAAGAAAAGGCGCATCCTTGTTTTGGCAGTTTAACGGCTCCTGCGGTTTAAGAAAAGCGGCAAAAAGAATGAATATTATCTTAAAAGCCATATATAAGCTTAAGGGCTATTAGCGCTTCGATTAAAATCATGCCGGCCAAGCCCCTGTATTCCTTATTTTTTTTGAAAACTGAAATATCGTAATTTGAAGGGTCAAACGCATTTTTTACGGCTGAAAGGTCAGGTATAAGACATGGAGTGTTTTTGAGATAGTTTTCAAAATCCTGTTTGTAAGCTGACAATAGAAATTCTTCCTCTGCTTTGATCGTTTTGTAATAAACGTATGGAAAAACAGCCAGAATAATAAGCCATGTCAAAGCCAGGCGCATTTTGTCGCTGGAATAAAGCTGAATGCCCATGCCGAATACCATGATGAGCGTGCCGAGATACAGCGGGTTTCTGCATACCGAGTAAATCCCTTTAACCGTCAAGGTTTTGGATTTTACTATTGTTGCAGAAGCGGCCAGTCTTATGGCCTCGCCGAGAAGCACAATCAAAAGACCGGCAAAGAAGAAAAAGCGGGAATCCGGCTTTGAAACTGCCAGAATTATCAGCACGGCTATATTTGAAACGGCTATTCTTTTTTTCATATTATCCTCATTAATCCTCTTAAATCCCTGACTGAAAAATCATAATTTACCCGCTTCTCCCGAAGTTCTTTTGAGGCCTGTCCTGTTCTTACAAAAATGCTTTTTAGGCCGGCTTTTTTTGCCATATCCATATCGCTTTTCTTATCTCCGGCGAGCCACGATTTAGACAAATCTATGTCAAAATCTCTAAGGGCTTCTTCTATCATTCCCGCAGCCGGCTTCCTGCAAAGGCATTTTTCCTGCGGCGAATGCGGGCAAAAATAGAGGGCCGAGACATATATGCCGTTTTTTTTCAGTTCATTTATCACATATCTATTTATCTCTTTTGATTTTTTCAAGGTCATCATTTTTCTGCCGACGGCGGACTGATTTGTAATTATTATGAGAACATAATCTTTTTTCCGGGATATCGTTTTAAGGGCATCTATGGCCGACGGATAGAAACTTATATCTTTTTCGGATAGTATATATTTGCCCGGCTTATCCATGTTTATCACTCCGTCCCTGTCTAAGAAGAGAGCCTTTTTTTTGCCTGCAGATTTTTTTGCGAAAAGTTTCATAGCCCTAAAACCTTCAAAAAGGCCTGCTCATCTTCTTGAAAGAATTTGAGTTTTATGGAAAAGACGTGCAGATTTTCCTTTTGCTCCGCCCTCCATTCATCCGGCAGGCGTACAAAATCTTTATAGGTTGTAAGTATAGGAGAGTCGGCGCAGATATCCGAAATGGATTTTAAGTCGGCGGGGGAAAAATCTCTGTGGTCCGGGAATCTAAGAGCTCTTTTTATCTTTATCTTCAGGGCTGAAACGGATTTTTCAAAAGACTCGGGGTCGCCTACGGCGCTGAAAACGGAGAAATAAGAGTTTTCATATTCGGAGTTTTTAAGCGCCTTTCCGTCCCAAGGTCTATATATCCTTTCAAAAATATGGCTGCAGCAGAAGACGGGGATATCGGGATTGTATTTTTTCGCTATTCTCCTAAGTTTTTCGATTTGGTCCGGCTGAACTCTTTCGCAATGCGTAAAAATGATTCCGGAAGCCCTTTTAAGAGCGCTGTACGGCTCCCTTAAATTTCCGTAAGGCAAAAGTTTTTCCTTAAATCCTTCGCAGGCGTTTATAAGCACAAAATCAAAAGCTCTCTTCAGCGCAAAATGCTGGAAGCCGTCGTCCATAAGTATAAAATCGGGGGAAAAAAGTTCCTGCGCTTTGGCAGCGGCCTCGCTTTTTCGCGGATTTATCAGAACCGGTATTTTAAGAGAAAGAAGAGAATCCTTTATTACCATCGCTTCATCTCCGCAAACGGAGATATCCGTATCGTCCCTGGAGGATATCACTACGGTGTCTTTTATTTTTTTCTTTCTTGCATATCCCGAAGTTATTACCGCTGTTTTTAAACCCTTGCCGCCTATCAATGAGGCGGCCTCTATTACGGCGCTTGTTTTGCCGGTGCCGCCTGACGATATGTTCCCGAAGCATATTATAGGAGTTTTAAAAGATTTTGATTTGAGCAGGCCCGAGAAATAAAGAAACTTTCTAAGCTGGACAAGAATGTAATAGATGAAGGACAGTATAATCAAAAAAAATGAACCCAAAATGCTTCTTTTCAGGCCGTTTCTAGTTTTTTCAAGGTTCATCGGTTATCCTGTTGAAAAAAACTTCGAAAGCGTGCAGCAATTCCTTCTCTCCGGTCAGGGAAAGCTCTTTTTGGAAAAAACCGTGTTTTTTATCGTCAGGGCCCCATGCCGCAGGCGAAGTGTAGGGAGAATAAATAGTGAAAGTGGGCTTATCAAAGGAAACGGCTATATGCATGGGAGCCGATGATGTCCCTATATGAATATGCGACATCGAGATAATGGCGCATAACTGCGCGAGAGTGAGATTTTCGGCTATGTGATGGCTGAACTTGGCGCCTGCAAGAGCTTTCCTTACATAATCCTCTTCTCCGGGGCCTGGAGGGAAAACAGGCAGGAAGCCTTCTTTTTCAAGCCTGGCGGCTATAGCCATAAAGAGATCCGGTCTCGGCTGTCTGTATGACCTGGGACTTGTTATGTCAAAAGTGGCTATCTTTCTGCCTTTCAGGTTTAAGCTCCGGATTAAGTCCCGGGCATATTTTACCTGAGGTTCTGTCAAAAATATTTTCGGCTTCAGGTCATAATAATCGGCCGGGTTCAAGCCGAGCGCTTTCAGCAGCTGCAGTCTTTTAAGGGCATTGTATCCCTCAAAATCGCTTTTAACTCTCTTATTGTAAAAAATTGAATTCCACGGCCTGTGGAATGCTATTCTTTCCGCAGCGTTTGAAAAAAGGCAGTAGGCGCCTGAGGATGAAGAAAGCATAAAGTCAAGGCAGCAGTCAAAACCGGTTGAAAGTATTTTTAAGAGCGGCTTTTCTTCCCTTATGAAAATTCCGCTTAGGTTAGGATTACTTTCTATTACCGGGGCGGCAAATTTTTTCGTCAGAAAATATATTTCGTTTTCAGAATTGGCCTTTTTTAAAGCTTCAATAAGGGGGGTTGTAAGTATTACATCTCCTATCCCTTTGAAAACTATTACAAGTATTTTCCTTTTTTTCATTCAGCCTGTTTCTTTATCCTGTAAGCAGGGTCATTGTACATTTTAAATTGCCGGTAAACCTTAAGTTTAACCCTGCCGGCTGCGGCGTTTTTTATCAGCTCATCAAGTTCAGCCGCCAGATCATTGCTTTGAATTTTCAAAATTTCAAGTTTTTGTCTGGCCTTTTCTTTATGCTCAGGCGCGGCATCCTTTCTTTCAAGCTGTTCCGCCATATGGTATATCTTAAGCTCAACTATGGATATCTTGTCAGCCAGACTTCCTATGGTTTCAGCCATTTATGGCCTCCAGGAAAGCTTCATCAACTTTTTCTATAAGGTCGTTTCTTTTCTGATTCAGCTTGTC
>JAJUJA010000025.1 GCA_029267355.1 Elusimicrobiota bacterium
ATCCCTCAACTGGGGCGCCGTAAGCTGCTCGGGCTATCTTGCCGAGGCTTCGACCTCCTCAAATTTTGCCTCAGTATTGTCGTCTTCAACCGGGAATTCGGCAGCGACCTCCCTAACTGTAACCGGCCTTTCGCCGAATACAAGCTATTATTTGAGAATAACAAGCCTTAACAGGATAGGAGAGACAAATTTTCTTTCAGTGCCTACCACTTCAACTCTGGCCAATTTTCCGCTGCAGGTTCTGCCTTTTACTACAGCAGATCTTTCAACGGGCAGCATAAAAATATCCTGGCTTCCTAATTCAAATCCTTCGGATACTCTCTACGCCGTAAGGATATCCTCTTACTCAAATTTCACAAATACGGTTTTTTCATCATCAACGAAAAATAATTTTGCCTCATTCGGCGATTTGCAGCCGAATACCACATTCTTTCAGGAAATCACGGCATATAACAGGCTGGGCCGGCCTACAGGTCCCATTCAATTTTCTTCAGTAGCCACTCTCGCTTATGATCCTGTATCCATAGCCTCTCCGCCTCAGGTATGGCAATCCTCATTTTCATTCAGCTGGGCAAACGGACTTAATCCTGCTCCGCCGAACACTCTTTATCTGGCCGAAATTTCCTCTACTAATTTCTCTGATTCAATAATTTCATCAAGAACATATAACTTGTCGGCTTTATTTTCAGGTCTTATCTCAGATTTAACCTATTATCTAAGGGTTTCAGCTTTGAACCAGAGCGATATACCCTCAAATTACACATATCTGGGCTCTACGATCACCTATTCAAAACAGCCTATGGCTTTGGTGCCGGGACTTGCTTTTTATGACCCGAAACTTGACGGCTTTTCGGTCACATGGGATGCTAACGGCAATGCAGGCGATACTGTTTATCAGCTGGAAATTGCCACTTCGTCCTCTTTCTCCCCTTTTGTCTCATCATGCTCTTCAAACCAGAACTATTATTCTTTTTACTCTCTGAACTTTAATACGGAATATTATGTCAGAGCCAGGACTGCAGGAAAACAGGGAGAAACATCTCAATGGACCCTGCTGGGGTCCACATTTACCTTATCGAAAATACAATCGCAGGTTTTTCCGGAAAACGATTCCATAATCTCTCTACCCTATTCATACGGCGATATACAGCTTAGAATACCGGCAAATTCCATAGGAAGCGCCACTAAAATAACGGCCGAGCCCGAAACAGCTTTTGCCCCGGCGGCTTCAAATGCAGGTAAATTGCGGCCTACGGGCATTGGAGTAAAACTCAAGGCCTATCCTCCCACCATATTTGACAAGCCGGTAACAGTCATCATACCTTACAGGCTTTCAGATATTCCCCCCGGCTATGACAGAAAAAAGCTTGTCGTTGCCACATACGGAGAAGAGTCAGGCCTCTGGGTGCCTCTCAGCTCAGTCTCAGACACCATCAATAACAAGGTTTCCGGGCAGACCTTTCATTTCTCTGTTTTTCAGATTATGGAATTGACGCCCGGAGAAAATCTTAATTCTCTTAAAATTTACCCTAATCCCTACAGACCGAATTCGGCCGGCGGGAGGATGAATTTTACCAATCTGCCGCCAAACACAAAAATTAAGATATTCACGCCAAATGGCGAGCTTGTAAGGAAGATAAAAACAGGCGCAGACGGCATGGCTCAATGGGACGGCCTGAATGAAAACGGCAATAAAGCCGCCAGCGGAGTTTATATAATACATCTGACTTCGCCGGACGGCAAAACTAAGATAACGAAAGCGGCGGTGGAAAGATGAAAAAGAACATTCTGCCGGCTGTCCTGCTTTTTATGTGCGCTTCTCTCTGGGGGCAGAGTTTTGATAAGGCCTCCAAGGGCGGAGCTGCTGCGCAGTTTTTAAAAATTCCGATCTCTCCAAGGACCTCGGCCATGGGCGAGGCATCGGCAGCCGATATGAAAGACGCCTCTGCGATCGATATAAATCCGGCCTGTCTTATGAATCTCAGGAAAGACTCTTTTTATTTCTCTCACTCTCAGTATCTGGCAGATTCTTCTCTAAATTATCTGGCTTATGCTCAAAATATGGGCGAAGAAGTGGGCGCTTGGGGGCTTTCCTTCAAATATCTCGGCTGGGGCAAGATGGACAATACTGACGATACCGGAGGAAAGATAAAAAGCCTGTCTCCTTACGATTTGTCCATAGGCGTCACTTTCGCCACGTATATAAGCGGATTTAATGCGGATGAGGAAGACCGCTTTGTATTCGGCGGCACAGGAAAAGTGGTAAGGTCTCAAATATTAAATTCGGCAAGCGCAATTTCCGCTGATCTGGGCTTTCTTACGCCGTATATGCTTGACAGAAAATTCCGCATGTCCCTGTCCGCCTCGAACATAATGGGCACCATGAAAATGGACAAAGAATCTTTCCCGCTGCCTCTTATAATAAGACTGGGCGGAGCCGCTTTTATAACCGACGATTTCAAGATGACTTCAGACATTATAGCTCCGAACGATTCATTTATGTATTTCGCCCTCGGCTGTGAAAGCAGAATAAGAATAGCCCAAAAAACCGAGCTTTTTATAAGAGCAGGCGCCAATACAAAAAATCTTTTTGATATTTCAGGGCTTAAAAATCTGACCGGCGGACTTGGATTCAGATACTATGAATACCATTTCGACTATTCTTTCTCGCCTTACGGGGAGCTCGGCAATATTCACAGAATAGCCATTTCAATGAATTATTGAGCCTTGGCTTCTTCCTTCTGATTTATAAACAGAGCGGTAGATGCCCATAAAGCTGAAAAAACTGCGCAAAACAAAGGAAATAAAGATATTGAAAGTCTGGATGCCAGCTGGGTAAGAGAAAGCGCCAATGAAATAAAACCTTTGGAGAATCTGTAAGTGAAAGCGTCCGCCACCTGTTTTATTCTGTATCTGGTGTCATATGAAAAGGGTATATAAAGCGTTTCCTTGGCCGCTCTGAAAATTGAATAATCCATTGACTTGAAAAGCAGAAAAGCCAATCCCGCTGAAAATATTCCAGGATTTACAAGAGTGAAAAGGGATGATGCCATATGTATAAACGGTATAGCGACCAGAACATATTTGGTTCTGGCCTTTCTAAGTATCAATGGAGCAAACAAAAACTGCATAGAGAAAGACGCGATATTCACCTTCATCCAGAAATCTCCGAGAAAAGCGGTTCTTGAATCTTTATCGGCAATCGCCTCTTTAACATAGCCGGTAAAATTTATGTCCATAAAAGTGGCCACCGCCTGAGTGAAAAATATCATCATGGCTATAAAAAGCACCGTCTTATTTTCCCACAGAAGGGAAAGATGCACATGCCCCTTCTTTCCTGTTCTTTCCTCCAAACTGGCCTGCGGCTCGCCGGTTTTCCTGTAGGCCGCAATAAAAGCGAATACTGCGGGTATAAGACAGAATCCGGAGAAAAGAAGATAAATATCAGTTTTGAAAAATCCGACATAATGGCTTACAAACCAGCCTCCCATTAAAGAGCCCAGAGCGCCGAGTCCCGCCACAGGCCCGTTAAAAATTTTGCTTTCATCGGAATTTAAAACGCTGTTTATGTATGACCAGTACTGTTCGGATATTATTACCACATAGGCCTCTTTGAAAACAAATACCGCTAAAGCTACGGCAGGGCCGGGACTGAAAGTTAAAGCGGCGTAAAATGCCGCAAAGGAAACAAAACTAAAAAACATCGAAGCCGCCATGGCGCGCATAGGTCCCAATCGCGAAAGAGCCCAGCCGTAAAGATAAATGAAGAAAGCCATTACCGCAGGCACGGCTGTAAGAGCATAGGGTTTTTGAGAAGCTGAAAAATAAGTCAAAAAGACCGACTCCGCAGGAGAGCGTATCATCTCATAGCCGGCAAAGGTAAAAAGAGCCGAGAGGCCGGCCAGCAAAGCACCGAGCCCGCGAGTCTTTCCCCTTTCCGTTTTGAGATAGGAAAAAAGATTTTTCATTTTACGGAGACGATTCAGTCTTTATGCGAAAGTTCAATACTTGAACATGCCGTTTTCGTATATGGTCACTTCTCTTGAGTTTTTCAAAACGGCCTTTATAAGCTTATCCTGCGTATTTATAAGGTCCCAGTGTATGGCAGAATCGTTGAAACCGAGTTTTTCCATATCTTTTTTGGAAAGCTTGGCCGAGCTGCCGTCATAAGTATCGGGATAGGCGGCTCCTATGGCCAGATGGCAATTCCCGTTTTTCCCGCCGTGGTTTTCATCAAAAAGTATATCGGCCATAAACCTGTCTATCTTTGAAAATCTTCTGTCAGTCATGGAAAATTCGCCTATTTGCGAAGCCCCGGCATCTGTAGCCATTATTTTCTTTACATAATCTTCTCCCTTTTTAGCCGAGATCTTGACGGCTCTGCCGTTTTTAAATTCCAGTCTTATTCCCTCAACATAATTGCCGCCGCGGTAAGTCGGCAAATTGGCGTAATAGACGCCTTCTGTTCCTCTCCAATCCGGCGAAGTGAATATCTCAAAAGAAGGTATATTGTGGCCGCTGACGCCCAAAAATTTCCTTTTCTCTCCAAGCTTAATTTTCAGGTCCATATTCTCAGAGGACACTTTGAAATAGTCTATCTTGAGGCCATTGAGCCATTTTTTTATTTCCATGCTTTCCTTAAAAATCTGAGCCCACTTTGCGGCCGGATCTTTTTCATCAAGAAAACAGGCCTTGATTATCTGAGCCGCATATTCCTTGAGAGACAGTTTCGCCTGTTTAGCCAGCTCCTCCGTCGGATAGGTACAGAGCGTCCAGCCGAAGCGGCCGGCGGATTCTCTTTTCTGCATTATATCCCTTAAAAATTTTCTCGCTATGGCGGCCTGAGATTGTCTCTTTGTATCAATGCCTTTCAGATGAGTAAGAGAGGCAGGGGCGTGTATGTATATATTGCCGTTGAGATTTTCATAGAACTCTTTTTCGCCGGCTGAGATGAATTTCCTCTGATTTTCATCCGTAAGGGAGTAAAAATCTCTCTCCATTTTGGGCGTGGGCAAAACCCTAAAAACCGGATTATAACCGAGCTTAAGAAGCTTTTCATAAACTATCTCGCCAAGCGGCAGGCCGGCGAGATCGCAGCGAAGAAGGACCGTATCATATTTTTTAAAACCGGGCCTGGCTGTTTTCATCCCCCAGATAAGAACATCAGCGTATTTTTCAAGCTGCAGGTTTGAAAGTACTTGCATCTTTTCCTCCTTTCTTCATTATCCTTTCAAGAGTAAAGTATGTCAAAGCGGCTATAAAGTTGCCCGCTATAATTATCGCTATCCATATATTTCTTCTGCCCTCGTCCTTCTCATTTTTCCAGCAATCCATAACAGCCCAGCCGACTACAAAAAGCTTTACAATCATGATTATCGTTGAAACGGCGCTGAATATGGCGAAATAAGACAGGATTTTATAGGGATTATCGGCAAGATTCTGCGCTACGGACAAGAGAGTTTCCATCACTAAGATTATACAAATTTTAAGCTTGAATATCCTTTGCGGCGGAAGGCTGAGATTCTCAATGTTTCTTAGAGTTTTATTCTTTTGTCAACAACAACCTTTATTTTGCCGGTCCTCTTTATTCTTTCTATTGAATTTGGCGGCAAAAATTTTATAGCCGGCTCATCCAGCCAGCCCATTTTAACGCTTTCTTTCAGATCTTCGCATTTTTCATAAAGCGCGGCGCGCAGTTGGGCTTCAAGGTCCTTTGACTTTGACATAGATTTGTCAGATTTAAGCTCCGCCTCTATGGTCAGCTTGTCCTTATGGGAAGGCTTTTCTATTATAACCCTGAAATTAAAGCTCAAATCCTTTACAAGGCCTATGGCATTTTGTATGTCGTTTACAAAAATATGAGCTCCTCCGGCATGAATTCTGTCATCGCATCTTCCAAGTATTTCAGAAACCGGCTCTTTCCTGCCGCAGGAGCATGGCTTCAGGATCCAGCGGCCGAGATCGCCGACTCTGTAGCGTATTATCGGCATCTGTTTTTTGTTCAGACTTGTCACAATAAGCTCGCCTATTTCTCCTTCTTTAACCGGCTTTCCCGTCTCAGGATCGACAAACTCTATATGCTGGCTGTAGGCAAACAAATGATGCTGACCTTTTGAAAGATGCTCGCATTGAAAGCCTATAACGCCGGCATCAGCCGTGGCATAGCCGGCCGACTTTACCTCGCATTTCGGGAAAACTTTTTTGAAATAAGCCACCATTTCATCACCGACATATTCTCCGCCGTAAAAAATTCTCCTTATAGGCAGCTTTTCTCCTGCGCTTTCAACATATTCGGCAAGTTTTATAAGAAAAGAAGGCAGGCCTATTATTGAAGTTACTGAGAAATCTTTCATATACTTCAGAAGATTTTCCATGGCAAGATTGCTGCCTGTCGGAACCGATATGGCCTTGGTATAGGCTATGGCTTTTTCCACTGAAAGCCAGCTTGACCAGAGATTGCCCGCCACGAAAAGATTTGCTATGACATCGTTTTCGCCGAGGCCCGCCGCTTCGTAGGCATAAGCGAGCATTCTGCAGGTATGCTCATATTCATGCTGATCATAAAAAACGTACTTCGGCTGGCCTGTTGAGCCGCCGCTGGCAAAATAAATTCCTCTTTTCGCCTTTGAAGTCATAAGCGCTTCGCTTTCCGGAGGCGTATTTTCAAGAACATGCCTTTTTTCCAGAAAAGGAAGCGCCCTGAAAGAGTTCAGGTCCAGAACCTCCCCGCAGCCGCTGTAATGGCCTGCATAAAATCTGCTTTTTTCCCTGGCATGCCTGACTATTTCTATCAATCTGTCCTCATTTTTAGGCTTTTCCTCAAGAGAGACCCAGTTTACAAGGCTCATCATCGGAAAAACGCCGTCATGGGGAGAGCCGGTTTTGCCTTCAAGCATATTGCCTAGAGCTGCAAACCTCGCCAAACCAAGGTCAAAAAAATTCTCAATAACGGATTTTTTTTCCAGGATATTGCCTTCTATACCGGCCGTCTGCAAATATCCCCTGTACGGCATAAGCTCTTTTTTAAGCTCATCCAGACTTTCCGCTGTTTTTATGTAAAGCACTCTGTTGAGGGGCGAAATTCTGTAAGCCGGGCTTTTTTCATATATAGCGGTCCAGTGCGGGGTAGGAAAAGAGCTGTCAAACTCGGCCTGTTTTAAGGCCTTGTCGCACACAGCAAGCTGCCTGTGTCTGGTTATTTCGGCCTCTTCGTCCCTGTCAAGGCGCCCCTGCGGCAGCTTGTTTTGAAAAGCTTCAAAGGCAGGCCTTAAACTTTTGAGCAATTTCAAAGCTTTTTTCTCGGCTGAAGCCTTCGGCCCTATGATATAAAGAGTATGCATATTTGAGCATGCCGACTGATCCCACATACTGCAATCTTTAACTACCTTATTTGCGATTTTCTCAAATCCCTCTTTTTCAAAACGGCTTTCAAATATAAGGCCGAAACTTGTCTTAGGCCCGAAGCCTTCAACTTTCACATTTACAGGAGCTATTTTCTTGTAATTCTCAACCGCCTCAGCTCCGCCCCATACAAAAACGGCGTCGCAGCCTGAAACGATTTCCTTTTCAAGCTCTTTTTTGCCCCCGCCCCAGTTGAGTATGGCGAAACTGTCATATATCAATTTTTTGTCATCCGCTTCCTTGAGAGCGGAAGCGAAAATATTCAGGAAATTGGAGCCCGATGAGGAAAGTTTTATTATGTTAACATTTTTTGTAACAAGACCGAGCAGGAAAGAATCCAGTATACCCAGAAAGACATTACCGGCGCCTATATGCAGAACGACGCCCTTCGGCAAGGCCCTGAGAAGTCCATCATAACCGTGCCTCTCCATCGCAGTATCAAGCGCATAGGGAAAAAACATCTCAAGATTCATCCTTTTGTTTATCTCGCTTTTGGAAAGAAGCGAAGGAATGATATTCAATGTCTCCTGCGTCATTTGAGGAGAGAATGTCACAGTCTCGGCCAGATGCTTTCTGGCTGCGGCCAGATAAGGCGATTTAGGGTCAGAGAAAAAACGGCCGGTTTTAGACAGGCAGGAGACTATATACTCTCTTTGCACGGAAAAAATCTTTTTCCTCTTCTGAGCGGCCGCCGCGGAAAGCTCCCTGATTTCTGCCGGCGTCCAGTAATCTTTTTTTATTTCTTCCCCGAAAATATAAGCGTTTTTTATTTCCATAAATTCAAAGCATCTGCGAAGCGCTCACGGCGCAGCCTTTAAGTTTTTTAACTCCCGCCCTTCCTTTTAAGAGAAGAACAGGTCCCTTTATGCCGCAGGCGCATTTTTCCTCAACCGCGCCCCAATCTGAAGACAAGAGAGACAAAGAGGGATAAGATGTAAGATAAGGCGTCATCAAATGCAAAAGTCCGATACGGCCGTAATCAAGAGGTTCCAGCGAAGAGGGATGCCTGGCAATCACCTTGCCGTATATTGGTATATGGAAATTTCCCAAGGCGCAATCAACATAGGGAACGCCGTGCTCCACCATGCCGAAGAGATCTCTCACATTTTCAACGGGGATTGAGAGATTGTCGGCAAGAATTTTACGGTAAATTTTCTTGTCCATGGCTTCATCCGAAAGCGTTTTCCAGCCGCCGCCCGTTATGACAAAAGATAGGGGAGATATTTCAGGATAAGCTCCGAATCTTTTTTTGTACTCTTCCGTAAGCTTTAAGGCGAAGGCCGGAAAGCCTATTATCCTGAGAGGTTTTCGGCTTTGGCAGGCGGATTTAAGCCTGGAAACTGCCGACTCTATGTCAAAATAAAACTCGCCTTTTGACTTATCCCACCTGAAAGCGTAAAAGATTTCGCCGGCTTTTGTGAAAGAAGTCAGAAGCTTGTCCGTCCATGCAGTGCCTACATCTTTTGCTATGAGAGGGTCATAGGTAAGACAGATATAATCGTACTCATTTTTCAAATCGCAAAGCCCAAGGCCTTCAAAAACCTTCCATGCCATACGCCTGACCCTCAAAAGAGAATGCAAATCAAGCTGCATCCTGCTGACCTGCCCGCTTGTGCCGCTTGATTTCAGTTCTAAAACCATATTTTCAGGCTTAAGGAAGGATAAATCCCTTTCCTTGAGAGCGTTGACGGACACAAAAGGAAATTTATGCGCATCGGAATATTTTTTTACTTCATCAAGGTTAAATCCGTAAGTTTTGAAATACGCCTTTAAGAAACTTGATTTTTTAATCTGCTCCTTGAAAGCCGCTTTCATAGCTTCAATAAAAAGGGTCTTATCCGCCTCTTTCCAGCCGAAAGGAGAAGCTTCTATAAAAGCCTCCAGCACCGAACGCCTTTTAAGAGGCATTGATGGATGGGCAAGCCTGCTTTCTATTTCCAGCTCTTTCATTTTTTAAAAACCACTTCTATATAATTTTCTCTCCAGAGTTTGAGATATTCCTTGAGTATATTCCTGTAAAGAGATATTATCTTTACATTCCTGAAATCCAGTATATCAAAGGTTCTTGAAAAAGCTATGCAGTCATATCTTTTGTTGCCGACCTTTTTAGCGCAGGGGAAATATCCTGTGGGGATAAACCTGGCGTCTATCGCCATGCGCTGGAAATGCGGGCTGTAGGCGTCTATGAGTATTTCCAGATAGGCCATATCCATTTCTCTCAATTTTGCCGCTGCGCTTTCAAGTATGACGGTCGGGTCCTTATCCGTGAACCCGCCCATTATCACGCTGTACTTGTCCTTAGGATAATAATGCAGATAAAGCTCAGTTTTGCCGTCCTTTGAAATGAAAATCAGGTTCGGTTCATGGAAAGGCATATAGGTAGACATAAAAAAATCCGTCTGTCTAATAGTCTTGAAACGCCTCTTAACAAATTCAGCAGCCGTTACGGCTTCAAATTCTATGACAGGCACCTTTTGATTGTGGTCGCTGTAAATGGTTTTGGCGTCTTCTATTCTCGGCCTGTCCAGCTTTAACTGTTTCAAAACAATTTCATAAAAAGGCTCCACTTCCGGGATAATAACCGGTTTTGCCCTTCTCCTTTTGAGCGAGTTTTCAGTGTAATAGGCGGTAAGGCAATGAGTTTCATTTTCCGCCACCTTATGCGTGTTGGGAAATATTCCGAGTTTTACAAAGCCGAGGCTTTCAGTAAGTCTCTGAGGAGCGGAGCTCGCCGTCCTTGTGGTAGCATAGATCAGATCAACAAGATTCTTCCCGTGAGTTATATCGTCAAGGACCAGTTTCATCATAGTATAGGCCAGATCATGCTTCCTGAATTCCTGGCTTACGACCGCTCCAAAAGCCTTGGAAATTCTGTCTTTAAGGTCCATGGCATATACGAGACTGCCTATAATGCGGTTCTGAAATTCCGCCACCAGCCAGTAATAGTTGTCATTTTCTATGGCCGCGCGCATTTTCTCTCTGTCAGTTACAAGACTTACAGAATAAGAAGCTCCGTATATTTCGGCATACAGCATCTGTATACGGCGCATATCCTGAGTTCTGGCCAGTCTTATGATAACCTGTCCCTTCCCGGGCAGTTCTAAAATTTTTTCTATTTTATCCCTCATAGACTTCTCATATTCTATCAAATTCGGCTGTTTGCTTTTGCGAGCAAAAATATATAATAATAATTTCTGGAGAAAAAAGGTATGACAAAAGTCATTTTCAAAAAAGTTTCAATGATACCGGCGTTTCTCTTTATTTCTTCCTGCGCTTCCTTCAAGACCATAGACCCTTTTCCCCGCGATATAATACAGAAGGCTTCAAAAGACGGCGAGTTCAAGCCCTACGCCAAGATTCTCGTAAGGTGGCGCAATTACCCTTTCACGACTTTTTCGGATACCATAGGATATACAGATGAAGAAAAAGCCAAGATAAAGCCGGAAGAAGTGCCTTACGGCGATTATGCCAAATTCAAGGCTAAAGCGCTTAAATACTTCAAAGAGGCAGGACTTTATGACCCGCATAAAGGAGAAGGCACTGTCAAGATAGACTTGATGTCCTTCGGCCGATGGACATACTCAGAGCTAAGCAGAAGTTTCCTGACAGAAACATCTTTCATATACATACTTCCCCGCTCAATAAAGGTCAACTACTATCTCAAAATAGAGGCAGAAAGAGAGGGCAAAAAAGTTCAAGCCGAGGAAATCTCATCAATAAAAACTGTTTTTCATCTCTTGATTTTCCCCCTGTATCCGTTCTCAAGCTTCAGCAGCGCGGAAAAATCTGTGCTGAAAAATATCCTGTGGAAATCAGCGGCAGATATCTATGCCTTGGAAAAAGGGCTGCCCTTGCCTCAAAAAAACTTTGATGAATTCATTGAAAAAGGGGCAGAAAAACCAAAACCGCCCGAAGAGATAAAAAAACAGGATTTCTAATTTCTATTGCGCCTAAAAAACTGACTGCCCGGCAGGCCTTGCCGGGCTTGCGGATATAAGCCCTATTTAAGTATCAAAGAAGCGGCTGATTTAGCCTGGGGATTTATTTCCCCCGCCTTTTGAGCAAATATGGCAGCTTCCTCTTTTTTGCCGAGTTTCACATAAGTTCTGGCAATGTTCAAGAAGATATTTTCATCAAAAGGGTCCAGCTTGGCGGCTTTTTCATAATATTCGGCTGCTTTGGCATAATCTTTTTTCAAATAGAAGATATTTCCCATATTGTTGAGGGCTGCGGGATTAGCCTCATCCTTTTCCAGAAGCTTTGAAAAAACATCCTGAGCTTCGGCCATTTTGCCGCTTCCGCTGTAAAGCACGCCGAGATTTATATAAGCCGACATATCGTCAGGATTCGCTTTGAGCCCCTCTTTATAAACCTTCTCATAGAAAGAGAATTTTTTCTCGGAGATATCCTTCAATTCTGCGTTTATCTTGGCTGAGATATCCCCGGCAGGCAGAGAAAATTCTTCAGCCATATCAGGCAATGTCACCGGCTCAAACTTTGTCATGGCCTTTTTAAGGTCCACAACTTTCACGTTTTCTCCCGCGTTTTTATACATTTCCGCCGCATATGAAACTGACTCATAGAAAGACTTGCCGAGCATTGTAGTCTCAACCGGCACATAGTACTTGTTTTCAAACTTGACAACGAGATTGTCAGGCAGGCCTACCTGAGAAATATCCTCCGCCTGAGTCTCAAACATAAGTGCTATATGTCCGGGATAATCAAGTATCTTTACAGAAGCTCCGGCCGACTCCAAGAGAGTGGAGATAAGCACCGTCAAATCGTCGCAATCGCCGCTTTTAAGTTTGAGAGTGTTTCTTGGAAACTGCACAGTATCGGTTATAAATTCCTGAGACCCCTTAACGGAGGAATAAGGATTGGAAGGGTCAGGTATATAGTTGACCGGATAATTTGAGAGATTGTGCCAGATAACAGCCGCAACTGCCAGATTTTCGTCAATGGAACCGGGGATCTCAAGTTTGGATTTCTGAGACAGCATGGCCCTGGAAAGAGCATAAACCGGAGGATCCTTTACGGTTATAAAGTTGGCTATTCTCTCGGTATTGTCCCATGTTATGGCGTTCTTTGACAGTATCTTCACCGGCTTGTTTATTTTGTTCTCATTTTCCTTGCCGTCCCTATAATAGGAAACGCTTATCTGAGCCTGAACCGGAGTATCTTCGTTTATGGTCAATATCTTATTGTTAAGAGTAGCCTTCAAATCCACGTATGAAGAAGTTCTAGGCTCAAGCTCAGGCAAAATGGCGTCGCTGGGGAAATCCATATAATCCTTCAGGAAGAAGGAAACCTTCAAATTGCTGAATTTTTCCTCGGTATTGTTTTTAACAAGTATCCTGCCGACAGGATTTTCCATGTAGTACTTATAATTGGCCGAGAAAAGATAATTGAGCTCGACGGGTATCAATTCAACGGGCGGCTTATTCCTGAGGTCCTCCTGGGTTTCAGCCTTTTCGGCCTCAACTTTCGGCGCTTTACCCTTGAAATAAACCGGCATAGCGTTAGAAAAAGCCCTATCCTCGCCTGAAACGGAAGCTATTTTGTAAAAATACGTTGAGCCGGGCTCAAGGCCTTCATCTTCGTAAGATGCCTGCTTTGAATCGCTCAGTTTTTTCATATCCCGCAAGTCCTTGCCTCTGTAAATTTCAAATTTTTTGGCCAGAGCAGGATTTGAAACTGACCAGTTTATTGAGACTTTCTCCTCAGACGGAGAAATTGAAACATTCTGCGGCCTTGGCGGCAGATAAGCTATCAAATAAGAAACTATCTTGGAATTGGAAGGATCTGATATGAAAATTTTTCCGTCCTTTATACTCAATGAAGCCGGCTCATAGAGCTCCCTTATGCCCTTGCCTTTGGCAAAAAAAGAAGCGATATAGTTTCCGGACTTATCATAGACAGAAACATTTGAATTCTCCTTGTCCAGGACATAGAAATAGCCGGCTTTGTCGTATGAAAAAGATACCGGCTTCAGCAGATTGGAAACCTGCCATGATGAAAGCATTTTGCCGTTGGAATCAAAAACAAAGAACTTTTTCAGCTGTGAGTCAAGCAGATAAAGTTTATTATCCTCGTCTGTCTTTATTGCAGCTATGCTTAAAAGTTTTGTTCCATTCAAATCCGGGCCTATGGTAAAAAGGAAAATGCCGTCTTTATTGAAGGCTTGAACCATGGAAGTGGCTGAATCAGCGACATATACCTTGCCCTTTGAATCGCAGGCGATAGATGAAGGAGAACTGAACTTGCCTTCTTTGCTCTTTTCAAGAAAACCGGCCTTGCCGCCGAAAAAGGAGTCGTATTTTCCGTCAGCAGAAAAAATTTGAGTCCTTGAATTTCCTGTATCAGCCACATATATTTTCCCCTGATGTGAAACCATATCGGAAGGATCCTTTACAAGGCCTTCGCCCTCTCCATAAGCCCAAAAATCTTTCTTTGAGCCGCCGGAAAGCAAATAAGATTTTCTGGCCTTTGCGTCATAATAAACAAGCGTCTTTTCATCCAAAGGAGCGAAGGAATACGCAGAAACCTGATAAACTTCTGAAGGCTTTAATCTTATCACATCCGCGCTTTCAGCATCTGAAAGCGGATTTTCGTACTTTGAATTTTCAAGGGCCAGCGCCATTATTTTTCTGTTCTTTGGGTCGGCTGCCAGCAAATAATCATTTCCATCAACTTCCAAATCGGCGAATGAGAGAAACTCAAATTTTCCCTTGCCTTTTGTGCCGAAAGAGCTTATTTCAGACAAATCCCTGTCCAGTTCTCTTATTTTGCCGTCCTTTTCGCCTGCCAGATAGACTATCCCTTTGGAGTTTACGGCTATAGCCGAGGCCTGAAACACCCTTTCAGACGCCAATGTCCCGAAAGCGTCATATTTCTGCAATAAACCTGCGGAAGGATCGCAGACATAAATAAAACCGCTTTTATCAATTGCAATTCTTGAAGGAGAAATTTTTTTCAACCCGTCCTTTGAGTTAAGAGAGAAACCGTACAGATAGATTCCGTCTTTGTCAAAAACCTCAATTCTGTTAGTCCCCCTGCTGGCCGCATAAACTTTCCCATTAAAGTATTTCAAATCTGAAGGCTCGATCAGTTGACCGTTTTTTGACCCTTTTGAACCGAAAGAAAAAAGCACTTCCCCCTTATCGGAATAGACGTATATCAGGGAAGTATTTTTATCAGCGACATAGACCCTGTCATCTCCGATGGAAATAGCGCTGTAAGCGCCGCCCGGCTTAAGACCTGTTTTTGACACAAAAGAAAAGGAGGAATCGTATACGGATATGTCGGCGGGAGATAACACATAAATTTTCTCTCCGTTTTGAGCCACGGATAAAACCGCAGAAACCGGGTCTCCGCTTATCTGTCCGATAAAATCTATTTTCTCATAGCAGTAGGATGCGGATATAAGAAAAAACGGGAGTAATTTAAGAAAATTCATATTGCCTCCTGGATTGACACCTTAATTTTATAATATTGCCTCCGTCTTTGAAAAGAGGAAAAAATGATTTTTTCCTCTCTCTTTTCCCGGTCAAAGAGAAGGAGCTGCCCGGTTCCAAAACGCAATTTTGTCCGGCAGTCTGAAGGCATTTGATTTTTCCCCTTGTAATGTTATAGCATTTCTAAAAAGAATACTATCAACAGAGGTGCTTATGAACTTGAGATTTGCTTTGAGACTTTTTACTTCAAGCCTTGGCAAAAAGACAGTCATGGCTTTAAGCGGGCTGGCTTTGACTTTCTTTATGCTTGTGCATTTGGCCGAAAATCTTCTGCTTCTGAAAGGGGAAGCAGCCTATAACGGCTGGGTTGACTTTCTCCTTTCAAATCCGCTTATACCTCTGGCCGAACTCGGACTTCTGGCCGTCTTTCTGGCGCATATAATAACCGGATTGTGGGTGCGGTATGAAAATTATAAGGCGGCCGGTTTCTCAAAGTATGAAGAGTCCAAGTCTCAGGGCGGCAGGACCATAGGGTCTGCGACCATGATCTACACGGCATTTGCCTTGCTGGCTTACCTGATATACCATATGATGCATTTCAGATTTGCAGATCACTCCATCGGCTTTTACCAGATGGTCACGGAAGCGTTCAGAAATAAGGTTTTTGTGGCCATATACGTGGCCGGAGCGCTGGCCCTGGCGCTTCATGTAAGCCATGGATTTCAAAGCGCCTTTCAAACTTTGGGCCTGAATCATGACAAATACTTCAGCTTTATAAAAACGGCAGGCTACATTACAGCTCTGTTCATGACCCTTTTCGCCATGCTTTCTCTTTATTTTCTTCTGGGTCTTGACGCCAAATTTTCTTCGCCCTATCAGCAAAAAGTGCTTGAGACAGTCATAAATTAGGAGATTGATTATGAAATTGAACTCAAAAATACCGTCCGGAAACATTCAGCAAAAGTGGGACAATTACAAATTCTCGGCAAAACTTGTGAATCCCAATAACAGGAAAAAGTTTGACATAGTTATAATAGGCAGCGGACTCGCAGGAGCTTCAGCGGCCGCATCCCTGGGAGAGCAGGGCTACAATGTAAAAGTCTTCACTCTGCCGGACACTCCCAGAAGGGCGCATTCCATAGCCGCCCAGGGCGGGATAAACGCCGCCAAAAATTACAAGTATGACGGCGATTCCATATACAGGCTTTTTTATGATACTGTCAAGGGCGGAGATTACAGGGCAAGGGAAGCAAATGTATACAGACTGGCCCAGATTTCAAATCAGATAATAGACCATTGCGTGGCTACCGGCGTGCCTTTTGCCAGAGAATACGGCGGACTGCTTGACAACAGGTCCTTCGGCGGTGCGCAAGTATCAAGAACATTTTACGCCAGAGGCCAGACCGGCCAGCAGCTGCTTTTAGGCGCTTATTCACAAATGATGAGACAGGTCGCCGCAGGCACGGTAAATATATTTCCGAGAATGGAAATGCTTGACATAGTGATAAAGGACGGCAAAGCCAGAGGCATAATAGCAAGGAATCTCGTTACAGGCAAAATAGAAAGACATTCGGCTCATGCCGTTCTTCTATGCACCGGGGGATATTCCAATGTCTTCTATCTCTCCACTAATGCGGCAAATTGTAATGTTTCAGCCGCCTGGGCTGCTTATAAAAAGGGCGCAGGTTTTGCCAATCCCTGTTTTACGCAAATACATCCGACCTGCATACCGCGCTCCGGCGAGCATCAGTCAAAACTTACCTTAATGAGCGAAAGCTTGAGAAATGACGGCAGAGTATGGGTGCCTTTAAATAAGGGCGACAAAAGAAAACCCTCTGAAATACCTGAAACGGAAAGAGACTATTACCTTGAAAGGATTTATCCGGCCTTTGGAAATCTTGTTCCAAGAGACATAGCTTCAAGAGCCGCCAAGAGAATGATAGATGAAGGCAGAGGGGTGGGGCCTACAGGTCAGGCCGTTTATCTGGATTTCAGAGACGCTATAAAGAAGCAGGGCGTTGAAAAGATAAAAGAGAAATACGGGAATCTTTTTGACATGTACTATCAGATAACGGATGAGAACGGATATGAAACGCCTATGAGAATTTACCCCGCTCCGCATTATACAATGGGCGGACTTTGGGTTGATTATGAGCTTATGACAACTATAGAAGGGCTGTTTGCTCTTGGAGAAGCGAATTTCTCAGACCACGGAGCCAACAGACTCGGCGCCAGCGCTTTGATGCAGGGCCTTGCGGACGGATACTTCATAATTTCCTCAACTTTACCCAATTACCTTGCCAACGCTTCTTTCAGCAAAGCCGATATCGGCGATGAAGAATTCAAGGAAGCGGAAAATGAGGCTTCGGCCAGGGTCAGAAAGATTCTTTCCAGCAAAGGCAGCAAAACGCCGGCGGAATTTCACAGGGAACTCGGAGATATAATGTGGAACTATTGCGGCATGTCAAGAAGCGAAGAATCGCTAAAGAAGGCGCTTTCCCTTATCCCGAGATTGAAAGAGGAATTCTGGCAGAACCTGAAAATCTATCCAAATGAGGATTTTAATCAAACTCTTGAAAAGGCGCTTAAAGTCGCCGATTTCATTGAGTTTGCCCAGCTTCTTGTCAAAGACGCGCTTGAAAGGAAAGAATCCTGCGGAGGACATTTCAGGGAAGAGTCAAAAACTCCTGAGGGCGAAGCCAGAAGGGATGACGAAAACTTTTCCTATGTCAGCGTATGGGAATACGCAGGCGATAAAAAGGAGCCGGTGCTTAATAAAGAAAACCTGCAATTTGAGAATTTGAAACCCAGCGTAAGAAGCTACAAATGAGCGGAGGCAAAATGGAAAACAAAGGATTCAGCATAACGCTTAGGATTTGGAAACAGGCTTCAGCGGAGAGCGAAGGAAGCTTTCAAGTTTACAAAATAGACAATGTAATTGCGGATATGTCTTTTCTTGAAATGCTGGACGTGCTTAATGAAAAACTCCTCAAGGAAGGCAAGGAACCCGTGGCCGTGGAAAGCGATTGCCGTGAAGGCATTTGCGGCTGCTGCGGACTTGTCATAAACGGCGATGTGCACGGCCCTGACGAGCATTCAACAGTATGCCAGCTTCATATGAGAAGATTCAGGGACGGCGATGTGATAACCATAGAGCCGTTCAGAGCTTCATCATTTCCGCACATAAAGGATCTTGTTATAGACAGAAGCGCTTTGGACAAAATAATAGCGGCCGGCGGCTACATAAGCGCAAATGCAGGCAGCGCCCCTGAAGCAAATTCACTGCCTGTAAACAAGCCGCTTGCCGAAAAAGCCATGGATGCGGCCGCCTGCATAGGCTGCGGCGCCTGCGTAGCGGCATGTCCTAACAGCGCGGCCATGCTTTTTACGGGCGCGAAAATATCGCATCTGGCCCTTTTGCCGCAGGGCGGCCCGGAAAGGCATTTAAGAGCTTTGAACATGGTCAAAGCTATGGATTCTCTCGGCTTCGGCAACTGCTCAAATGAGTATGAATGCGAGGCGGTATGCCCCAAAGAAATAAAAATTTCCAATATAGCCAGAATGAACAGGGAATTTTTGAAGGCAAATTTCTTAAGCGAAGAGGAAATTGAGAAATAAACCCATTCAATCCTTCCCGTCGGGCCAGGAGGCAAAATGAAGTTCAAATACGAAAAGGTTTTCAATTTATCAAAAGACAGGACAAAATACCGCCTTCTTACCGGCAAATTCGTTAAAACGGCAAAAGCTCCTGACGGGAAAAAGATGCTGCTGGTGAATCCGCAAGCTCTGAGCTTTCTTACAAGAGAGGCTTTCAGGGATATTTCCTTCCTGCTTCGTTCATC
>JAJUJA010000053.1 GCA_029267355.1 Elusimicrobiota bacterium
GCTTTGCTTATGCCGGCCATGGTTTTAAAAGGCGCGGAAGAAAATCATTTTCTCGCTTTGGCCGCCGCTTCAACCCTGGCCGGCAATCTCTCGGTTTTGGGGGCGGCCAGCAATGTGATAGTGATACAAAACGCGGAAAACAGAATAAAACAAAGTTTTTCCCTTAAAGATTTTGTTCTTATCGGCGCGCCATTGACGGTCATAAACTGTTTTGTCTGCTGGCTTTTTTTAAGATAGAATAATAGCTTGGCAGAGAATATCTTTTTTACGCTTTGGAGATTTTATGATGGAAGAAAATATAATAAAGATTTTGAGCCGCGCCATAGAAAACAGGAAAAACGCGGCTTTTGTGACCATAATTTCATCCGGCGGGTCCACGCCCAGGGATGCCGGCTCCAAAATGATAGTTTTTGAAGACGGCTCAATAGCCGGCACCATAGGCGGCGGCAAAATAGAGGCGCTTTCCATTAAAACGGCGCTGGACTGCCTTAAAAAAGGGGAAGGCGGAAAATTTTCCTTTGACCTTACGCCTAAGGGCATAGGCATGGCCTGTATGGGAAAAGTGGAAATATTCATAGATGTTTATAAAACGCCTTTGAAAGTTTTTATATGCGGCGGCGGGCATGTGGCAAAAGAGCTTGCCAAAGTTCTTGATATAGCCGGGCTTCCCTACAGCGTTGCCGATGACAGAACCGATTTTGCCAATAGGAATAATTTCCCGCAGGCCTTTGAAATAATAAATGAATTTCCGCATAAGGCCTTCAAAAAAGCCGGAATAGACAAGGATACCTATGTTGTAATTATGACAAGAGGTCATATGCTGGATGCCGAATGCCTTATTGAGGCGGTGAAAACAAAGGCGGCTTATATAGGCATGATAGGCAGCGCGTCCAAGGTCAGGACAGTTATGGCCAAGCTGAAGAAAGACGGCGTGAAAATAGATAAAAGAGTTTATTCTCCCATAGGGCTTGATATAGGCGGCAAAACTCCCGGTGAGATAGCGGTTTCTGTCGCGGCCGAAATATTGAAGGTCCATTACAAAAAATCCGGCGCTCATATGAGCGTAAATTTGGAGGCCTGATGAATAAGGAAAATTTCTCTTTTGTAGGAAAATCGCTGGACAGGGTGGATGCTGAAATAAAGGCGGAAGGCAGAGCTTTATACGGCGATGATTTGGATTTTCCTGGCATGCTTTATGCAGCTGCCGTCAGAAGCCCCAGGCCGAGAATAAGAATAAAAAGCATAGATGATTCTGCCGCCAGAAAAGTTGAAGGGTATGCGGGCCTTGTTTCATATAAAGACGTTAGAGGCATCAATAAATGGCCCGTGGTGCTTAACGATTATCCTTTTTTGCCTCAGGATGAAGCGAGATTTCACGGCGAGACCGTAGCTCTTGTCGCCGCTTCAAGCCGCAGGGCGGCGAAGAAGGCGGCGTCTCTTGTCAAAATAAATTTTGAGGAATTGCCCTTCATAGAGGACCCTTTGAAGGCGCTGGAGAAAGATTCCGTAAAAATATACGGCAAGGATAATGTCATTTCATCCTTCATAATAAAAAAGGGCGATGCCGAAAAAGCTTTTAAGGACTGCGATATTGTGATAGAAAAGGAATTCAGGACCAATTATCAGGTTCATGCCTATCTTGAAACTCAGACAGCCACGGCTGTACCGGAAAGCGGCGGCGAGATGACGGTTTATTCTTCAACTCAATGCCCTTTCTATGTGCTTGACGCAGTCGCTGCCGCCTGCGGCCTGCCCAATAACAAGGTCAAAATAATACAAAGCGTAACCGGCGGCGGCTTCGGCGGGAAAGAGGATGTGCCTGCCCTTGTGGCCGCGCATGCGGCCTTATGCGCTTTGAAATTTAAAAGACCCGTGCGGCTCGCCTATGACAGAAAAGAAGATTTTATGAGCATGTCAAAAAGGCATCCCTCATGGTCAAGGGTGAAATACGGCGCTGACAAAAACGGCAGGATAAAGGCCTGCAAGGTGAAATATGTCCTTGATGCAGGCGCTTATTCAACTTTATCGCCAATAGTTCTCTGGAGAGGCACGGTGCATGCAGCAGGCCCTTACAATATAGAGAACATTGAGATAGAAACTTATGCCGCGGCCACAAACAAAGTGCCTTGCGGGGCTTACAGGGGCTTCGGCCAGCCGCAGATTTGCTTTGCGCAGGAATCTTTGATAGATGATCTGGCTGAAAAGCTGGCCATGGACCCAATAGATTTGAGAATGAAGAATATGCTCAAAACCGGAGACAGGACGGCTACAGGCCAGAAAATAGACGATTCATGCGGACTTAAAGAGCTTGCTGAGATAGTCAGGAAAAAATCCGGCTGGGATAAATCAAAGGTGCAGACAAACGGTGATAAGAGAAGGGCGCTGGGCTTTTCCTGCGTTTATTACGGAGTCGGGCTTGGCGCCAAGGGCAGATATCTAGACAGAGCCGGCGCTTTTGTGAATATTTACAGGGACGGCTCGGTTCAGGTAAATGTAGGCAATACGGAAATGGGACAGGGCGCTTTGACCGTGCTTTCTCAAATTGCGGCTGAAACCCTGAATGCGCCGATGAAAAATATAAAGCTTTCTGAAGTTGACACTTCAAAGGTGCCGGACAGCGGACCGACTGTTGCCAGCCGCACGACTTTGATGAGCGGAAACGCCATAATAGAGGCCTGCCTTCCTTTAAGAGAAAATATATTTTCCTGCGCCGCCAGTATGCTTAAGGCAGGGAAAAATCAAATAAAAGCTTTCGGCGGTTTCTTTTACTTCGGCAAAAGAAAGGTGTCTTTTGAGGAAGCGGTAAAAGAATGCTGGGCGCAAAGGCTTAAAATGAGCGAGCAGGGCTGGTATGTAGCGCCGAAAACGACTTTTGACATAAAAGACGGACAGGGCGACGCTTATGTGATTTATTCATACAGTGCCGATATAGCCGATGTTGAAGTTGACATTAAAACAGGCGAAAAGACGGTTCATAAAATATACGCCGCTTATGATGTGGGACGGCTTATAAATCCTAAATTGGCCTATGCCCAGGCGCATGGGGGGATACTTCAGGGTATGGGCTGGGCCATTATGGAAAATCTTGTGATAAAAGACGGAATAATGCGAAATCCAAATTTCACGGATTATGTACTTCCCATATCAACCGATGTGCCGGAATATGATATCTCATTCGTGGAAAAGCTTTATAAGCACGGGCCGTACAAAGCCAAGGGCATGGGCGAAGTGCCGCTTATAGGCGTGGCCGCCGCAATAAGGAATGCGGTAAAAAAGGCCTGCGGCGTTTCGCTCACTGAGGCGCCGATGCTTGCTGAAAAGACATTAAAGGCCGTAAAGGAGAAAAAATGAAAAAAATATTTTTTTCGGTTTTATTCCTTGCTTCTTTTTGCCATGCTTTTTCAGAAAAAAATGCCGAGGCGGATACGGTTAAAACTGAAAAAGACGCCTATTATGATATGGCTGTTGAAATCTCCTCTACGGCTGCAAATAATGGGGTAAAAAAGACCGCGGTTTTGAGTTTTTCTAACGCTTTGAGCAGCGAAGCTTTCAAAGAGGGCGCGGTAATTTCAGAAAGGCTTATTACAAATCTCATAAAAGAAGGCAAGCTTGAAATAACGGAAAGAAGCCAGCTTGAGAAAGTGCTTTCAGAGCTTAAACTTGAAAATTCCGGCCTTATTGAAGAAAAGACCGCAAAGGAAGTAGGCAAAGTTTTGGGCGCCGATGCTGTCATAGCCGGGACTTTTATAAAAACAACCGACGGGCTTGCCGAGATAAATGCCAGACTGATAAGGGTTGAAGACGCCAAAGTTTTAGGCGCTTTTTCACGCAAGGTTAAAATAGACTGGCTTATTAAAGACGCCTCAAAAAAGGAAGAAGCTGCTTCGGGCCGCCGAATAAGGCGTTTCAGAGAGTAGCGCTGTTACAGCAGTAACACATAAATAATGCTAAAATATGCTATTATTAAGTTTTGGAGGTTATCCCGATGATAAAAAGAATTTTGTTTTCTCTTATCTTGGTTTCTTCTTCGCTTTATGCGCAGGATTCCTATGATAAACTCGCTTCCGAACTGTCGGCTAAGTCTGAAGGCATAAAAAAGCTGGCCATAATACCTTTCTCATATGCCGACAATACTTCTTCAGTAAAGGACGGCTCTGTTATAGCCGAGCGTCTTACAATGAAGCTTATAAACATGCAGAGGTTTGAAATAATAGAGAGAAGCGTGCTCAATAAGGTTCTGGATGAACTGAAGCTTCAAAATTCAGGCGTAATAGACGCCGGCAGCGCTAAAGAGCTCGGCAAGGTGCTTGGTGTTGACGCTTTGATAACCGGCACTCTCATCCCTACGGCTTCAGGTATAGAGGTAAATGCCAGAGTTATAAAAACAGATACCGCTCAGGCCATAGCCGCTTCTCAGGTTACGGTTCAAAAAGACTGGTACGGCGGCGATGTTCAGCAAATGCCTCAGAAACAGTCTTATCAGCCTGAGCCGCAGGCGCAGAAAGCCCAGACCTCATATGTGAGAAGTCCCAATGAATACGGTTTTTTTGATGTTATGATCGGCGCGGGGTCTCAGACAATGGATATAAAATGGGATGTGAACAAATACGGCGGAGCCGAGATGAAGGCTCTTACAGCCACCGGCGCCGGCCCTGTGGGGCTGAGAGTCGGCGGTTTCGGCAAAGGCATTGTAGGCGGCGATTTTGAATTTTCAGTTTCAAAACATTATAGCGACAGACAGACAACCTATGTTTCCGGACTTCCTGTGGCCCTGCCTGCCGGCTTCATAGACGCCACTTCAATAGGTTTAAGCGGCGATCTTCTCTTCAGGACTATGACAAAGGCGCAGTTTTATGCAGGTTTGGGTCTGGGTTTCTCCATAAACAATGTAAAATCCACATCAATAAAAGACTACTATAACAAGCTTCTAAACGAAACAGCAGTCGGTTTTATGTTTAGAGTTCCGATAGGCATAAGATTCAATGCCGATAATGTAACTTTCTTTATGGAATACAGGGCCGAGATAAACGGCACGACATTTACAAGAAATGTTTCCGGCGAAAGCAATAGTCTGACATTTTACGGCTCAAGATTTGTTCTCGGCGTCGGAAGCAAATTCTAAAATGAAAAAGTTTCATCTTTGCTGCACTGTAAACGGCGAAAAAATAGAGAAAGAGATTGACTCCTCTTTGAGACTTATAGATTTTATAAGAGATGACCTCAATCTTAAGGGTACAAAGGAAGGCTGCGGCGAGGGAGAATGCGGCGCCTGTATGGTGCTTCTTGACGGCAAGGCCGTCAATTCCTGCCTTATGATGGCCGTTCAAATTCATAAAAAGAATCTTGTCACCATAGAGGGCATACATAAGCATAAATACGGCAGAGAATTGAAAGATTCTTTTGTTAAAGAAGCCGCAGTTCAATGCGGCTTTTGCACGCCGGGGTTCATAATAGCGGCTCAGGAAATACTGGCAAAAAATCCGAAAGCTTCTCTTGATGAAATAAAGGAAGGACTGACTGGTAATCTTTGCCGCTGCACAGGATATGAAAATATATTCAAAGCCGTTGATAAAGCCAGAAAAAAATAGAATATGCCTGAACTCATAGAAAAATATTACTCGCTGAAAGAACTGTGGAAAGACCTGCCGAAGCTTGATAAATCAAGAAAATATCTGGCCGGCGGAACGGATCTTTCAATATCAATGGCCTATGGCGAGGACGATTCAAAAGTATGGGTTGATATAAGCGATATAAAAGAGCTTTCTGTAATAGAGGAAAGGGGAAAGGAGATTTTCATAGGCGCCTGCGTCAAGATTTCGGAATTTGAGAAAAATCCTGTTATAAAAAAATGGGCGCCCGCTTTGACTGAAAGCGTGAAATATTACGCCTCCCCTTCAATAAGAAATACTGCCACCATCGGCGGCAATTACGCCAATGCCTCTCCCTGCGCAGACGGTGTTCTGGCCATGGCGGCTATGGACGCAAAAGTTGTTTTGAACCTTAAAGGCAGGAGAAGAATTCTGCCTTTGCTTTCAATTGTCAAAGGCCCCAAGAAAATAGACCTCAGGAAAGATGAGCTGGTAGAGGGATTCCTCATAGCAAAGAAAAAGCGCGAGGCCCTTTTTTTTAAGATGATGGCGAGAAAGCGTTTCGGCATTTCCAAGGCCGGACTTTGCATATGCTATCAGAAGGAAAAAAACGCCTTAAAAGAAGCTGCAATTTCTCTTTCTTCGGTGGCGCCATCGGTTATAAGAGCGCCAAAAACCGAGAATTTTCTCAAAAACAGGATCATAACTCCGGAATTGATTCGTCAGGCTTGCGAAATAATAAAGAATGAAATAAGCCCGATAGACGATATAAGATCTCAGGCATATTACCGCAGAGAAATAGTATCAGTTTTTCTTGAAAGAGCTTTGGGAAAAATATTTTCCTGAAATATTTAGGAGGAATAAATGAAGGGAAGAATAATATCCTTTTTTATCTTATTTTTCGGCGTTTTCGCCAACTCGCAGGACATAATCATTGACTCAATGAAAAAGGAGCTGGACAGGTCCTTTTCAGCACTTCAAAAAGCGGAAAAGACGCCTCTGTATTTCCTTCAATATCAAGTCTGGCAGGAAAAGGATTACTGGCTTTCAGCCAATATGGGCGCCCTTGTTTCTGAAGGGCAAAATGAGCAGAATACCGCTGCTGTTGATGTCAGGGTCGGGTCAAGACAGCTTGATAATACGCATGAGATAAAGGGCAAGGAAGGCAGAAACTGGGAAGCTAATTCAAAGGATATGGAAATTGACAATCTGACCATAGGCGATGAAAACGCCATAAGGGCCAAACTGTGGAACCTGACTGATTCTGCGTATAAGAGCGCCATAGACAAGTATATGAAGGTTGAGGCCAATAAACAGGTAACTGCCGGCGAAGAGGATAAAAGCGGAGATTTTTCCGCGGACAAAACCACGGATGTCTATTATTTGAAAGCGGAAGATATAAATTTGGAGAAGGAAAAAATAAAAAAAGGCCTGATGGATCTTTCCCTGAAATTTAAAAATTATGATTTCATACTCAATTCCTGGATAAGCTTCTCTGCGAACTCGCAAAACAGATACATGGTTAACTCCGACGGGGCCAAGATAGTTACCGGCAATAATTACATGAGCATTTCATACGGACTTACAGGCCGCACCACTGACGGTATGGACTTGAGCAGAACTAAATCATATAATTTTGACAAAATTTCGGATATGCCTTCATTTGAGCGGATTTCGGCGGATATGGATAATTCAATAAAAGAGCTGAAAGCCCTCCTCAATGCCAGCTCCCAGGAGCCCTATACCGGCCCGGCAATACTTGAAAATCAGGCGGCCGCGGTCTTCTGGCATGAGATTTTCGGCCACAGGATTGAAGGCCACAGGCAGAAAAGCGAAAGCGAAGGCCAAACCTTTGCCAAGAAAATAGGCGAAAAAATAATGCCGGATTTTTTAAGCGTATATGATGACCCCACCATAAGATACTTCAAAAATCGCTTTCTCAGAGGCCATTACATATATGATGACGAGGCTGTCAGGGCTCAAAAGGCCTCTCTTGTTGAAAACGGAGTTCTAAAGAGCTTTCTTATGCAGAGAGTGCCCCTGGAAAAATTCCCGCATTCAAACGGCCACGGCAGAAGAAGCTCGGGCAATATGACAGTGGCCAGACAGGGAAATCTTATAGCCAAAGCCGATAAAACCGTATCTTATGAAAAACTCAGAGAAATGCTTATAGAGGAAATAAAGAAACAGGGCAAACCGTACGGGATAATAATAAGGGATATAGCCGGCGGATTTACCATAACTCAGCGTTTTCTTCCCCAGAGCTACACCATACTCATAAAGTACGCCTTAAGGGTTTATCCGGACGGCAGGCCTGATGAGCCGATAAGAGGGCTCAATATGATAGGCACACCTCTTCAAACCTTTTCAAGAATAATCGCCGCGGCGGATGATGACGATATTTTCAACGGCACTTGCGGAGCCGAGTCGGGGTGGGTTCCGGTCTCGGCTATAAGCCCCAGCCTGCTGTTTTCTTCAGTGGAGACCGAAAAAGTGCAGAAATCAAATGAGATGCCGCCCATACTTAAAAACCCTGTTTTTGACAGACAGATTAGGGAGGGGAAATGAAGAAAACTCTATTTCTATCGTTCATATTTCTCAGCGTTTATGCAAGCGCGCAATCAGACCCTGTTCTTTCAGCGGCTTCAGACGAGCTGCAAAGGACCGTTACAAGGCTTAAACTTGATAAATACCCGGCTCCCTATTTTGCCAGTTACTATATAGCAGACAGCTCTGAAAATTTTGTTTCTGCCTCTTTTGGGGAATTAAAAGAGAGCAATTCATACTTTAACCGCAATGCCAGAGTTGAGATAAGGATAGGTTCGAGCGAATTTGACAGCTCAAATTATATATCAAACTTCAGGGATTATAAGCCTCTTTACCGCTCTCTGGCCGTTCAGGACGACTATGACCTGATAAGAAAGGGCCTCTGGCTTATGTCAGACGACGCTTATAAGATAGCCGTTGAAAGATATTCTCAAAAGCAGTCTTACAGAAAAAAGAAGGACATAAAAGATGTATACGGCGATTTGGACAGTCAGCCGCCTTTTAAGCATATTGAAGAGCCGGTGTCCTGCGGCGGGTTCGATAAACAATACTGGGAAGACAGAATAAAGAAAATCTCCGGCGAGTTCAGGAAATATCCCAATATATTCGATTCCGATGTGGATATGCGTTTTAATGCCATAACAAGAAGGTTCGTTGATTCTCAGTCAATATCATACAGGACATATTACTGTCAGGCCATGCTGTCAGTTTCGGTTTATACGCAAAATGAGAGCGGTTACAAAGTAAAAGATTCCCAGAATTTCTTATACGCTTCATGGCAGGAGGCAAAATCTGACGACATAGAATCCAAGGTTAATGAATACGCCAAAGCTATAAACGATTCTTACAAGGCGGAAAAACTTGATTACTATGTAGGTCCTGCTGTTTTTACAGGCCAGGCTGCAGCTGAATTTATAAATCAGCTTTTTGTCAGAAACATTTCCTTTAATCCGAAACCATGGGCGGAAAAGGATGAATGGCTTAAGTACTACTACCATATACCAAAACTGAAGGAGAGAATCGGTAAGAGGGTTTTGCCCGGCTTTGTGGATGTCTTTGACGACCCTTCGGTAAAGGAGTATGAAGGCAAAAGGCTTTCCGGCCATTATGTGGTGGATTCCCAGGGTATTGCCGCCCCGCGTCTGGACCTTGTAAGGAAAGGTAAACTTGAAGCTATTTACGCTTCCAGAACGCCTGATGAGCAGACAAAGAAATCGAACGGCCATGGCAGAACCGGCTATGATTTTTTCCCATATGCGAGCGCCGGCAATCTTTTCTTTGTATCTGAGAAAAACTTAAGCGAAAAAGAGCTGAAGGAAAAGCTGATGGCCATGGGCAAAGAACAGGAACTTGATTATGTCCTTGTCATAAAAAAAGTGAGTATTTACAAGGACTCAGAGAAGGAGATAGGAGATCCGATACTGGTTTATAAACTTGATTTAAAAACAGGCGTGGAAAAGCCGGTTGATATCTCCGAATTTGAAGGCATAGGCCTGAGAGCTTTAAGAGATATAGAGGCTTCGTCCCTTGAAAATCAGGTTTATAATTTCTATCAAAGGGGCCCTTATTCTTATTATCCAAGCCCTGTTCCTTCGTCCATAATATGCCCCCAGTCGCTTTTGATAAGAGAAATAGAGCTTAAAAAGACTCAGGAAAAGCCGGAAAAGAAGCCCTATTTGAAACATCCTTATTTTGAAAAGTGAACCCGGCTTTAAGCCGCTTTAGGCCGCCGCCAGGAGGTCAGATTCCTTGGGCGGCGGTTATTTTTTATATAATGTTTTTATCATCGGAGGAAATGTGAAAATAAAACAAGTTTACTTTGCGAAAACGGTAAAAGACGCCGTTTCTCTGCTTAAAAAGAAAAACTCTATTTTTATAGCCGGCTCGTCTTATTCTTTCAAAAATATGGCTTCTGAAGCTGAAATAGCCGTAGTCGGCTCAAATCTGCCTTTGTCCTATATAAAGAAAGACGCCAAATTCTTGAAAATCGGGGCATTAACTACATTCTCAATGATTGAGGATGACAAACTTTGTAAAAATCTTTTCGGAGGAGTTCTATCGAAGGCGGCTTCCGCCTGCTCAAGCC
>JAJUJA010000012.1 GCA_029267355.1 Elusimicrobiota bacterium
AGCGCGGCGGCGGCGACCCCCCAGGCGTTGAGCGAACCAAGGGTGGTGATGATAATATCTTTAGAACTCCGTCTTTATATGACGCTTTGGCCTTATCGGCTATTACCTGAGCCGGAAGAGGCAAAGTTCTTGAAAAAAAGCCGAAGGAGCTTTCCTTCATAAAATAACCTTTCTTATTCTTTTCTTCCCTTTCGCTTTTTTTCTCAAAGGAGATTTTAATGGTGTCGCCGAGAATCTCCGTTTTTATGTCTTTTTTATCCGCTCCAGGTATCTCCGCTTTTACCAGCACCTCCTTTTCATCCTGAGAAATATTCACTTTGAAAGAAGGACCGGCCGCTTTTGTCAGGGAAAAATCGTCAAAGAAAGACTCAATTTCCCTTCCTACGCTTAATGAGGGGAGAAGGTTTTTGTTTTTCATAAGCCCTCCTTTATTTTGGCAGTTGAGTTATTTGACTGCTAATTAAATTGTAGCAGAATTGGCGGTCTTTTGTCAAGAGTGCTAATTATCTTTTCTCATTTTTTCTTTTCCCTTTTTTTCCATTTTTGCTATCATATAGTTATTATGCATGAATGGGCTTTAGCTGAATCGGTTATAAAAACTTTAAAAAATCAAAAGAAGCGGGTTTCAAAAGCGGAAGTGATTTTTGGAAAGCTTCAGGATATAGACAGGGAGATTTTTTCCTTTGCCATTGAAGAACTTTTGAAACAGGAAAAGGATTTTAGGCCCGTTATAAAGATATGCGAAGAAGAAGCCGTTTTTGAATGTATTTCATGCGGCATGGAGTTTGACCTTAAAAAAGGACTTGAAGACGCCGGGGAAAAAGAGAATGTGCATTTTCTTCCGGAGATGGTGAAGGTTTTTATTAAATGTCCCGGCTGTGGCAGCAGAGACTTTGAAATAAAGAAAGGAAGAGGGCTGTCAATAAGGATAAAGGAAAAATAATGATAAAGGTTATAGATCCAAGGCCTTCAGTCGTTTCACAGAGACTGTCCGGCGTGAAAAAAATAATAGCCGTTACAGGCTTTAAGGGCGGCGTAGGCAAAAGCGGGCTGTCTTGCGCATTATCTCTTGCTTTTACCGAAAAGGGCTTTAAGACCGGGCTTTTTGACTTGGATTTCTCAGGAGCCAGCGACCATCTTATCCTTGGTGCAGGCAATCTTTTCCCCAGAGAAGAAAAAGGGCTTTTGCCCCCGTATGCCCACGGAATAAAATTTATGACGGCTTCCTATTTTTCCTCCAATAAGGCCATAGCTTTGAGAGGGGCGTCAATAGCTTGCGCTATAAAAGAGCTTTTTACCGTTACGATTTGGGGAGAATTGGATTATCTTATTCTGGATATGCCCCCCGGAGTAAGCGATGCGGCTTTTGAGGTTATGAATCTTATTCCTTCAGCCGTACTGCTTCCAGTGCAGACTCCATGCGGTCTGTCGGCCGAGGTTTTAAAGAGGTCCCTTGAAGTTTATGAAAAAGGAAAGTTCAAGATTCCAGGCATAGTACAGAATATGGCGGTTTCAAAAGAAAAGGGATTTTATTCGCAGATTTTTTATGATAAGAAATGGCCTAAAGCGGCAGGCAAAGCTGACAAGCTGATCAAAACGTCTTTTTATGCCGACGCTTTCAGACTGGCCTGCAAATTAGACAAAGACGGTTCTCTTTGATTTTTTAAGGCGCGAGGGAATTTCGTGAAATTCGAAAGCTGCCCAGCAACGGTAAAGCCCGGTCTATCGCGCCTGCCCGGAATACGGGTTTCCCTCGGGGGAAATTATGAAAAAAATACTTCCTTTAATTCTCCTTGTAATTCCAATTGAAATAAGCGCAGGCGGACTGGCCGTGTTTATGCCTTCCCATGCTGAAATAATTTGCGAGCTGGGCGCTTGCGGTGAGATTGCTGCTGTCGGAGCTTATTGCGACTGGCCGCTTGAAATAAGAGGAAAGCAAAAGATCGGAGACTATTTCAGGCCGGACCTGGAAAAAATTTATTCCCTTAAACCTGATATAGTGTTTTTAACCAGTTCCGCCAACTCAACTGCGGCTTCGGATCTTAGAAAATTGAATTTGAGGGTTGAAGAGCTTGAACCCGAGAAAAATTTAAAAGATATTTGCTTCACGGCCATGAGAATAGGGAAAATTATAGGCAGAATAGAAGAGGCGGAGATTTTCTGCGCCAAATTGAAAAAAGATTTCTCTTCTCTGAAGCCCAAAACGCGGAAAAAAGTTTTTTTTGAGATAGATTCAGGCCTCTGGACTTCCGGAGGAGGCTCTTTTTTAAATGAAATGCTCAAAAAAGCTGGTTTGGAAAATGTTTTTTCCTCAAGAAAAGAGAGCTATTTCAAGGTTTCATGGGAAGCAGTATTGAAGGAAAATCCGGATATAATAATCTCCAACTATTCAAAGCCGGAATATTTTTATTCATTGCCTATGTCTTCAAAAGTAAAAGCCGCTGCGGAAAGAAAGATTTTTATCCTTGATAAGGATTTGAGGGATATGCTGGTCCGCCCCGGACCGCGCAGTCCTTACGCCGCAAGAAGCCTGATGGAGCTTGTGAATGAATAAAGTCAAAGTTTTGATTTTAGTCTCTTTGACCGCGGCTGCCGCATATTTATCGCTTTCATATCCTCATGCGCCTAAAGACATTCTTCTGAACCTTCGCTTCCCGAGAGTTTTACAGGGTTTTTTTACCGGATTTTCTCTTGCCGTTTCAGGGGCTATTCTGCAGGGAATTTTGAAAAATCCTCTGGCCGATCCTTTTATAATGGGCGTATCCGGCGGCGCTATGCTTGTTTTATTATTTTGCAAGGTTTTTTCAATACCTGACGCCTATTTTTTGCCTGCCGCAGGCGGCATGGCCGCAGCTTATTTCTCTTATATCGTCTCCAGAAAATTCTCCGGTTTTTCCAATGCCGGCGTCATCCTTTCAGGAATAGCCGTTAACGCTTTTATAACGGCCCTAATAACTATTTTTGTCATTTTCAGAAAAGATGATCTCATATATTTTTTTCACTTTTCTTTCGGCAATATAAGCGGGGTAAATCACAGGGAGATAATCTATTTTTCCATTATGAGCTGCCTCGTTTTCCTGTTTTTTTTCTTAAAGAGAAAATCCTTTTTGGCGATGGCATTTGACGAGGTAAAGGCCGTCAGCATGGGGCTAAATGCCGAAAGGGAAAAAATCTTATTTTTCGCTCTGGCTTCATTGCTGGCTTCTTTTTCCGTAGGGATGTCGGGACTGGTCGGCTTTGTCGGGCTGGTCGGGGCCAATCTGGCCAGATTCATATTTCCCTTCTCTTCACGGGAATACATACTTTCATGCGGTTTTATAGGCGCTTTGCTTACGGTGTCTGCGGATTTTGCCGGCAGGGCCGCCGCTTCTCCGATAGAAATACCGGTCGGAGCGCTTACGGCATTTTTGGGCGCTCCATTTTTTATTTATCTTCTTTACAGGGAAGGCAAAAGATGAATGCGGCTGAACTCAGAAATGTTTCATTTTCATACGGGGAGAAAAAAATTTTTGACGGCCTTTCTTTCATTCTGCCCGAAAACTCAATTTTATGCGTCCTGGGCCCCAACGGCAGCGGCAAAAGCACTCTGTTGAAAATAATGGCCGGTCTGTACAAGCCTGAAAAGGGCGTCTATTTATTCGGCGGACAGGATTTTTCGATTTTCTCTCTGCGGGAAAAAGCGGAAAAGGTCGCCTTCGTGCCGGGGGAAATAAATACGCCTTTTGATTTTTCCGCCATGCAGGCCGTGATTATGGGACGTTTCAGATTTAAAAAATGGTGGCAGGATTATGATGCCGCCGATGAAAATACCGCCATGGAAGCTATGAAAACGCTTGACGTTGAAAATATCGCTTCAAGAAATATAAACAGAATTTCGTCCGGAGAAAGGCAGCTTGTTTTTCTATCTCAAGCCATGGCTCAAAAAGCCGGAATGCTCATAATGGACGAACCTTCGTCTCATCTGGATATAAAGCATAAAGTAAAACTGTTTGAAACTGTTTTTCAAATGAAGAAAAACGGGCTTTCCTGCGTTTATGCTTCTCATGATATAAAGGCTTCATTGGCTTTTTCGGATTATTGCCTCTGTCTTAAATACGGGCGTCTTTTTTATTTCGGTCCGTCTTGCGGCATGAGCAATGATAAACTGGCGGATCTCTATGACATAGGGGATGCCGGCAATCTTAAGAATTTCATATAAATGATAATAGGACTTAGGGCCTAAAAAAAATATGTATATACGGCCCTTGGAGAAATTCATCCAATCCTGTATCATATCCTTATGAACAAGAAAATAATAAACCTGATTTATGCTCTGGTCCTGTCTGTTAACAGTTTGTTCGCTTTAAGTTCCGGTTCTTCTCTTAATGAAAAAGTTTTAAAAGACAATTTTTCGGTTGATGTCTCAGGTACTGATTTAAGCTTTCTTGATTCCCCTGTCCTTTATGAAAAAGCGGCCTTGCCCAAAGCCGATTTTTCTCAGATTCCTGATTACTCATTTTCCTACCTGAACAGCCTTGTTGTGAACGCCATAAACGCCAGCGTTAAAAGTTTTGATGGAGTAATCTACAGCATAAATATGAAGGATATCCCGGACGCCTTGATAGCCGCCAGAGACAGAGGCGTGAAGATAAGGCTGATAATAGATCATTCGCACATTTATCCAAGGATGGATACTCAGATAAAGAAGCTTTTGAATGCCGGCGCCGGTATAGAGCTGAGAGCTTCAAGAGGATATAGAACATACGGCGTCAATCACAATAAGATAACCATACATGACGGCGAACTTGTTACGGTAGGATCTTACAACTGGACTTTCGGCGCGACATTTTCAAACTATGAGAATACCATAGTTGCCAGGCATCCCATATACGTTGAAGGTTATAAGAAATATTTTGAATGGATATGGTCTCATTCTGTTAAAATAGATCAGGGACCTCTCGCTGAGCAGCCTGTCGGAGCTTACGGCCTGCCTCCGATTGACGATAAGCCCGTTATGTCTCTTAACGGCACGCCTGTCCCGGCCTATCTCTTTTCTCCCGGTTCAGATACTGAGAACAGAATTGCCGCTCTGATGGATTCTGCCAAAGTTTCCATAGATGCGGTGACATTCACCTTTTCTTCAAAGCCGATAGCGGACGCTTTGATAAGGGCGCATAAAAGGGGAGTAAAAGTGAGATTTCTGGAAGATATAGGGATGGCTAAAAAGTCTTCAATGGCCAGATATGTCTTTGAAAGCGGAGTGCCTATGAGATGGACCGGCGGAAGAAATGAAAAAGGCGCCATGCACAACAAATTTATAATATTTGACGGCAAGATACTGGCCACCGGCTCATACAATTTTACCACTAATGGAAGCACGAATTCATTTGAAAATGTCATTTTTATAAGCGATGAAAACGCCATAAAGTCTTATCAGAGCAAGTTCGGCTGGTTTTATTCGCAGGCCTCGGCTCCGGCTTCCGCGGATGATTTTGACGCCGAACCGATACAACAGGATAACCCTCCTGCGGCGGAATAACAAATCGCTTGTTGACAGCTTCATAATTTACTATAATCAGGGGTGACGGGGGATATCTTCTTTTTTGCTGTTTTCCCCGTGAGGAGAGGGAAATGTCTTCATCTGGACAAATAAACAGAAATAACATAGAACCTGACCTTGACAGCAGGTCTTTGCCTGACGGTTACGGGGAAACGCAGGCCGCTTTGCTTCCCAGGGATCCTCATTGGATGTTCATTTATTGGGAAATAACAGGCGCTAAAAAATCTGAAATTTGCTCTGCTTACGGAGCAGATATATTCAGCAAGGCCAGACAGGTCATAAGAGTCTACGATATAACTGAGGGGGAAGATTATTCTTCTGCGAGATTTTTTGATATACCAGTTATACTTGACTCAAGGAACTGGTATATAAACGTCTCCGAGAGCGGCAGAACCTATATTTGCGAGCTTGGTTTAGTTACCGAGGACGGAAGATTCATAGGCATAGTCAAAACGAACAAGGTTTCGCTGCCGGCCGGCAGAGTTTCAAATGTGACAGACGAGAAATGGATGAGCGTCTCAGGCGATTTTGAGAAGCTGCTTCAGCTTTCAGGCATAGAGTACATAGGCAAGGGCTCTGGTGAAGTGGCCAAATCCCTTGCGCAGCGCTGGGAAATGCTCAGATCGGTTTTTTCAAGGTCGGCCTCATGGGGCATGTCTTCAATGTCTTCCCATGTCTTGAATAAGCCAGAGTCCGAAAAGAGTTTCTGGCTTGTGGCCGATTGCGAATTGATACTTTACGGGGCCACTCAGCCAGATGCTGCTGTAACAGTTGCGGGGAGGCAGGTAAAATTGAATCCTGACGGCACATTTACAATGAGATTTGCGCTGCCGGACGGGCTTGTTGACTTGCCTATAAAAGCTGTGGCGGCTGACGGGGAACAGAAGAGGGGGATAACAATAAAAGTTACAAGGAATACCTCTAAAGATGAATAAAGAACAAGGATACTTTTGTTTAGTGCTTCACGATCACCTTCCTTTTGTAAGGCATCCTGAATACCCTGATTTCCTCGAAGAAGACTGGTTCTTTGAGGCCATGTGCGAGACATACATCCCTTTGCTTGACGTTTATGAAAGGCTTACGGCCGAAGGCGTGGATTTCAGAGTTACAATGTCCATTACGCCGCCTTTATGCAATATGATGACTGACGGCCTTTTGAAGTCAAGATTCAAGAACTATCTCTACAAAAGAATAGAGCTCATGGAGAAGGAAGTTGTTCGCACCAGAAATACCGGTTTCCATGAAGCCGCTTTGATGTACGAGAGAAAATTCAAAAGAATAAGGGAACTTTACGAGAATTATTATCATGAGAATATCCTGGAAGGATTCAAAAAATTTCAGGAGATGGGGAAAATTGAGATTATAACCTGCGGCGCCACGCACGGCTTTTTGCCTCTGCAGCTCAGGAAAGAAGGAGTTAATGCCCAGATAAAGCTGGCGGTGGCCGATTATGTGGAAAAATTCGGAAGAAGGCCGAGAGGCATCTGGCTTGGCGAATGCGCTTATAATCCCGGTGACGACTACTATCTTAAAGCGCACGGCATAAGATTTTTCTTCATGGAAACACACGGAATAATTTACGGCTCTCCAAGGCCTAGATACGGCGTTTATGCGCCGGTTTATTGCCCCAGCGGAGTGGCTGCTTTTTCAAGAGATATGGAGAGCGCCCATCAGGTGTGGAGCGCTGAAATGGGTTATCCCGGCGATTACCGCTACAGAGAATTTTACAGGGATCTCGGCTATGATCTGGAATACGACTATGTTAAACCTTATCTGCATGAAGACGGAGTAAGGCGCAATATAGGCATAAAGTATCACAGGATAACAGGCAAGGTCGCCTTGAGCGAAAAACAGCCTTATAATCCTCACGAAGCCAGAGAAACCGCGGCCATGCATGCCGGGAATTTTATGTTCAACAGGGAAAGACAGATAGAACATTTAAATCACTTTCTTGGCAAAAAGCCGATAGTCGTTTCAATGTATGACGCCGAGCTTTTCGGACACTGGTGGTATGAAGGCGTGGATTTTCTGGAGTATTTTTTCAAAAAATCTCATTATGACCAGAACACATTCAAACTTATAACGCCTGCGGAATATCTTGAAAGACATCCTGACAATCAAATTGTTCAGCCCTCAATGTCATCATGGGGAGATAAAGGCTATAATGAAGTCTGGCTTAACGCCTCAAACGACTGGATGTACAGACATCTGCATAAGGCCATAGACAGAATGATAGAAATGGCCAATAAGTTTCCGAATGCAGAAGGGCTTTTGAAAAGAGCTCTTAATCAGTGCGCCAGAGAGATAGTTCTGGCCACATCTTCTGACTGGGCCTTTTTGATGACTGTGGGCACTGCCAAGACATATTCAACCAGAAGATTTGTCGCTCATATACAGCGGTTCACCAAGATTTATGAAAGCGTTATGCGCGGCAATATTGACGAGGCGGCTCTTGCCGACGCCGAGTGGCGCGACACGATATTCCCCAATATAGATTACAGGGCTTTTTCAACTCAGCAGGAAAGGGAAGCCTTCGCGAGAGCGGCTGATTAGCCGGCGTGAACTGAAACCTTCTGCCTGTTTTTATTTTCAAGAAGCCGGTTTTCTATATGAAACAGAAAATCCTTAAGCCCGAGAGAAGAGAATATGCCGTAAAGCTCTTCCAGCTCTTTTTGCGGCAGATTGTTTTCATGAATATATGAGCAGAATGCCGGCATTAAAGCTGCTATATCGGGCCTCATTTCAAGATAGCAATTTATGTTCGTTTTCAGGGCATAAGAGCATATGCTCTTGAGACTTTCAAGATTCTGCGGGGTTTTGTCAAACAGGAAAAGTTTAAGCCTTATCGCCGCTATTTGCGAAAAAAGAATCCGCATTTCCGGGCTTAAAGATTCAAAGCTGTGAAAGTTTATACCAGGATTCAACTGCAGCATTCTGGCGTAAGAATAGAAAATTTTTTCAAAAAGATCGAGGTTTTCCGCTCTTATCATGCACACGGCATAGCTTACCAGCTCTTTTTGAATATTCTGCGGATAATCTGAAACATCAAATTTAAACTCATTGCCTGAAGCAATATCTCTGAGGCGTATTGAAAGCGGATTTTGGGGGGTGTTCAGGGCCGTTACTTCAAAAGTAAAATTTTTGCCGCAATCCTTCTTAAGAACTTCGCAGTTAATTAGAATCTTGTCCTGTAATATTTCAGTTTTTGATATTTTTATGATGAAAAGAGGATTTATCCTTTCCTTTGAGGCTGAAAAAAATGTTTTTACCGCCAGATAAGCGGCGGCTTTTTCCATGCTCATAGCCTGAGTCAAAATTTCATTCTCATATATCTTTTTGCCGTCTGAAAATTCCTTAAAATTGGACCTGGCCATTTCAAGAATAGAGGAGAAAATCCTGTCTATGCCCTTAAACCCGAATTCGGCGGCCAATTGCGAAATTTTTGCCGCATAACTTAGATTCTGTTTTGTTTCTATCCTTGAGATGTCATTGAAAAACCAGCCGCAGCTTGTGAAAATGAACATTGAGTATTTTCTCATCTCAAGAAGCTTCAAAGCCCTGTTTTTGTCGATGTCCCCTTTCTTAAGATGGGTTTCCAAAAAACTGTCCATGGACTTTTCATCATGAGCGGAGAATATTTCCAGTGCGTCCTGCTCGGCTTTTTTGGGATTTTCAAAATATTCAGGCGCGTACTGCGAGTATATGTCAATAGCGACGGAAGACAGCCATTGCATGGCGCTTCTCAGAGGAGCTCTCCAAATCGTGTTGTATTTTCCTTCATCGCCGCAAGGGCATCCTCCCTTCCATCTCCTGACGCCGTGAGAGCAGCTCCAGGCGGTTCCTTCCATATCAAGGCCTTTATCAAGCTCGCACTCGTATTCGGGAGGATACATTGACAAGTATTTTGAAAGCGAGATAGTCTCTATGCCCCTTTTTTCAAGCTCATATTTAAAGGCATGAGAAAGCGTCATATCTGCGAATTTTTTATGATGGCCGTAGGTCTCGCCGTCAGAGGCCAGAAGGACAAGAGATGGCCTGTTTTCATTTTCTCTGTAAAGGAATGAAACCGCCTGAGCAAAGGAAGAAGAGTCCTTTGTTATATCTTCATAAGCGGCCATTCTGGAGAGTTCCCCGTCATAGGGAAAAACAGCTATGCTTCTTTCTTTTATTTTTTCGCCTTCCGGAGTCTTGTCATAAAACAGGCAGGGCGAACAGTCTCTTCGTATCGCCGGAGCGCCGTTTTTCAAGTCTCTTATATTGGTTATCTGGTAAGGCGCGAGAATTACATATTTTATCTTCTGATCGATTAAAATTTTGAGCGTATCCTCGTTAACGGCCGCTTCAGGCAGCCAGAACCCTTCAGGATAAAAACCGAATCTTTTTTCAAAATCCTTTATGCCCCAGAGTATTTGAAGTACTTTGTTGGGGAAATCGTCCAGGGGAAGTATTGTGTGATTATAGCCCTGGGCTATAACGTTTGAAAACCCGCTTTTTTCTTTGACAGTTTTCGCCGTTCCTATTATTTTCCTGTAGTAGCAGGGATATTCATTTTCAAGCCAGGCCAGCAGAGTCGGGCCGAAATTAAAATTCAGATACTCGTAATTGTTCACTGTTTCAAGAATCTCATTCTTATAGTTTTTAATTCTGCCGTAAAGGTTGGGCAGATAGCATTCCATGAATATCCTGCTGTTCCAGTTGTCATAGGGGAAAGCCGAATCCTGAAATCCTATTTCTCCGGTCCATGGATTTTCTCTCGGGGGCTGATAAAAATGAGCGTGGAGAGAAAAATATTTCTTGTTGTTCATACTAATGCCTCAATACCGTTTATAACTTTCACCCATGAAAGCTCTTTTAAGGCGTCATGGAGATCCTCGTATGTAAAATATTGTATATCTTTGCGAACAACAAATAAATCAGCTGTCTTGTTCCAGACTGCCGGATTCATCTCATACAGGCGGCATAAAAGCCGCCGGAAATTATCCATGGAGCTTGGGGACGGTTCATTAAAAATTGCGCTGTAATCAAGATTCTCAGGCCTTAATAAAAGTATCTCGCTTCCGAAATCAAGAAGAATAAAAAAAGAAACCGCATTTTGCGAAACGTTTTTTTCAAAATTTACTTTAAGTTTGAAAGGGGAAAGGTCTGCAGCAAATATTCTGCAGGAAGCTAAAACTCCCGCTTTCAAACGAGAAACAGGGAATTCTTTTTTTGAATTTGAGATTACGGCCGAATTAAGTCTGAAAAAATCCGGCTCAACCGGCTGTTTGCAGAGCGGATAATAAAGATCTGTCACAAAAGTTTCAATTTGAAAATCATTAAAGAGTGTTCTTGAAAAAGAGGAGGCCTCTTTAAGCCCTGCAGACTCAAAAATTATTCCGTAATTTTTCAGGAAATCTTTGCGGCTTTTGCCGGTCTTTTCCAGAGCCTTTGACAGGGAATCGGATGAGAAATTTTTATTTTTAAGTATTATCTTGAACATGCGGCCTTTTGAGCCATGGTCTCTATTATTATTGAATCCACGGCCGACATGCCTACTATGCTCAGTCTGGCAAGATTTTTAACCGTTTCAGAAAAAGTGTGTCCGATAAAACCTTCCATTTTCTCCGGCGCCCAGCCCTGCATGGCCAGGACGGCGGATCTGTGGGCGCAATCGCAGGCAGAGGCAACTTTGAGAGCGCAGGATGATTTCGCTCCGTCGCAAAACATTCCGCCGAGATCGGCTATGACATTATTTGCCGCCTTTTCTATATTTTTCCAGTCCTTGCCGTTTTGATAAGCTAGGGCGCAGGCGGCGCCGGCTCCGCTTGAAACGGCGCAGCCGCAGATCGGCGAGAGCTCTCCGAGAAAAGTTTTTATATAGGCGTTAACAAGGTGGGCGAGAGCTATGCTTTCAAGAATAAGTCTTTCCTCTTTTTTGTTTTCAAGGCCGTATATCCATGGAAGTATGGTGGCTACTACTCCCTGATTTCCGCTTTGGCCGCTGGACATTACAGGAATAGGCGTGCCGCCCATTCTGGCATCCGTCGCGGCGGCAGCCTGTATTTTTGCCTTGAAAACGGCGGTTGAATCTTCTTTTAAAAGCCGTTTACTTAAAGCTGCCGCTGTTGCCGTGTTTTCAAGGCCCTTTTTTGCGGCAAAAAGATTCATTAAAACGCCTTTTTTTATATAGGCCAAATCTTTTTTATCCGCCTTTTGGGCTTCAAGAACAAGATCTTTGAAGGAATATTCCTTCAGAAATTCCCTGTAAAGCTGCTGTTTGTTTTCGCTGTTTTTCTTCTTTATTATCCTGCCGTTGAGAGAGAGGAAAGTTACGTTAAAATGTCCGGAGCTCAAAACGCAGACGGCCGATTTTCCCATAGACTTTATTGAGACCTCGGCAAAAAAATCCTTTTTTGTGTAATCTATTTTGAGCTTTATTCTTCCGGACGCCAGAATAGCTTTGGCTTTTTTTATGGTTTCAGGGCCCGCAGAAGCGAAAATTGAGTATTTCATTTCCGGTTTTTGTATAAGAAATCCAAGCGCGCAGGCCATAATATTTCCGGCCTCGCCGCCGCTGTTGGGCAGTTTTACTGCAAAACCGTTTTTATAAGTACCCGGATCTGTTGTTATTACTGCCGAAAAAACCGAAAAATCCTTAAGCTTCACGGTTTTGGCGGCAATGGCGCAGGCATAGGCCAAAGCTACCGGTTCAGTACAGCCGAGAGCAGGATAAACTTCATTTTTCAATACTTCTTTAAGCAGGTTCATTTAAGACCTCAAATATTGATTTTTTTGATCTTTGCCCATGAAAAAATAAGCAAGGCGGACAACAAAGCTGTAAAGGCGCCGAAGTAAAACGGATAACTCGGACCTATTTTATCCCATATTATTCCGGCCAGAAAGCTTGACAAAAAAAGCATAAAGCCGAGCAATCCCTGAAACAGGCCCATTGCCGTCGCCCTCTTGTCATCAGGGCTTAAGTGGGAAATAACAGCTTTATAAATACCCTCGCTGAAGGCGCCATAAAACCCGTACATCGCAAAGAGAAGCCAGACGGCGCTCTTGCTTTCATTGAGCCCGAAGAGAAGGTAGACGCAGGAAAAAACCAGAAGGCCGAAGGTAAGAGAGTTAAGCTTTCCGAATCTGTCGGCCAGCCAGCCGGCAGGAGTAGCCATGGCGGCATAAACTATATTATAAGTGAAATAAACGAATATTATTGAAGAAACCGAAAAGCCGAGACTTTTGGTTTTAAGTATCAGAAAGGCGTCCGAAGAATTGCCCAGCGAAAAGATGAGATAAAACGCCGTAAAAATCTTGAATTCAGACGGCAGGCCTGAAAAGTCCAGAACAGCGCCCTGCGGTTTGGCCGTTCCCGTGGAATTTTGCTGCTCTTTAACGAACTTTACAAGCACTATGACCCCAAGCGCTGCCGGAATGAAAGCTATCAAAAATATTTGTCTGTAAGCGCCGTCTCCCATAAGCTTAAAGAGCAGCAGTGCGATAAGAGGGCCGACGGCAGCCCCGAAAGTATCCATGGCGCGGTGGAAGCCGAAGGCCTTGCCCCAATGCTCTTTTTGTGTTGAAGATGATATCAGCGCGTCTCTGGCTGATGTTCTGAGCCCTTTGCCGACCCTGTCTATAAATCTTGCCAGAAGCACAAAATGCCATGTGAATGCCGCTGCCATAAGAGGTTTGGCCATGGCCGACAAAGAATATCCGGCCACAACAAAAGGTTTTCTTTTGGAGAATTTGTCTGAAAGTCTGCCTCCGTATATCTTTATGAAACTTGCTGTCGCCTCAGCCGTTCCTTCTATTAATCCGACTACGCTCATTGGCGCGTTTAAAACGGAGGTTAAAAAAATCGGCACGACGGGATAGAGCATCTCGCTTGAAATATCGGTAAGTCCGCTTACTACGCCCAAAAAAACCACATTCTTATTAAGGCCTTTTTTGAAAGATTCTTTTATGTTCATGGAAATATTTTACAAAATTGACGGTCAGCCGGTCAGCTCAGGAAAATATTCTCAATAATGAGGCAAGGAGAAAGGAGAAAAATAAAGAAAGAGCAAAATTGAAAGCGGCTGTATAAAGAGTTATTTTAAGGCCGAGCTCTTTTCTCATGGTCAAAAGGCTGGCCGCGCAGGGCATATATGAAACAAGAAATACGCTGGCTGTGACTATCTGTAAAGGATTGAGATTAAAAGGCGCGAGCATGGCTATGGATACATCCTTTTTCAGAAAGCCGAGAACTATGACGGAGCCCATTTCTCCCGGCAGATTTAATACGCTGGAAAAAAAGGGGGCGAAAAAAGAGGATATTTTATCCAACATACCGGCTATGTCGAGAATATTTATGGCGGCCACCCCTAAAAATATCATCGGCACGGCGTCATAGATGAATTCTTTTATTCTTATCTTTACCTTGAACAGCAAAAGCTTGAAATTTGGAATTTGATAGGATGGAATTTCCATGAATATTTCCGAGGTTTCCTGTTTTATGAAACGGTTCAAAATCCTGCCTGCGATAAACCCTATGATGAAAAGGTATATGAAAACCAGAAAAGTGAATTTAATCGGGTAAGGAGAAAGTATGGAAAATATCATGGCTGTCTGCGGCATGCACGGGGACATTAAAAAGAGAAGAGAAGCGGCTATTATCTTTTCTTTTTTGTTTTCAAGTATTCTAAGCGAAAATAAGCCGGGCACCTTGCAGCCCAGCCCCATTATCAGAGGTATGGTCGCATATCCGTGAAGCCCGAGTTTATGGGAAAACCTGTCAAGTATAACGGCCAGTCTCGGCAGATATCCTATATCTTCAAGAAGGCTCAATATCAGATAAAAAGCTATTATGTAAGGAAATACGGCTACAACAGGTATATAAAGCCCGGTTGTCAACAGGCCGAAGGATTCCATCGGCGATCTCGTCTTGCCTAAAAGAAAATCCAGAATCAAGGAATTTGAAGTCCATGATAATATTTTTTCCAGAAACGGCATATAATAGTTTTGGAATAAAGGATCAAAGACATAATTTATGAGATTTTCTCCGGTAAACCTTATGGCATAAAAAGAAGCTATAACGGCGCCTGCCGCCACGGGAAAAGCGGTATGCGGATTTGCCGTCATAAGCTCAAGTTTTTCAAGAAGCCCCGGATGCTTATGCTCTATTTTCTGAGTTTTAGATATTATTTCCGCTATTTTTCCCCATATGTTTTTATTCAGGTCAAATTGTCTTTCGGGCAAGAGCTGATTTATGTCCTTAATTTCAGCAAATACTTTGTCTATATTGTCAAAACCTTCCTTGGTGGTGGCTACAACAGGTATGATTTTTACGCCAAGCTCGCGGGACAATCCGTTTATGTCTATGCTTATGCCTCTGGCTCTGGCTATATCCGTTTTGTTTAAAAGAAAAATTACCGGTTTATTCATTGAGAGAACTGATATGGAGAAAAAGAGATTTCTTTCAAGAATTGTGGCGTCCAATACATGGAATATCACATCATAATCTTTTTCTTTCAGTATCTTTGATGCTATTCTCTCGGCCTCATTGTCTGAGCTTAAAGAGTAAGCGCCTGGTATATCGGCTATTTCAAAAACTTTTCCGGCTATTTTGGTTTTGCCTTTAAGTATTTCAACGGTAGTGCCCGGGTAATTGGACGATACGGCGTCCAAATCCGTCAGTCTTGAAAATACCACGCTTTTGCCCACATTCGGATTTCCTGTAAGTATTATTCTCATAAGGTTAAAAATTAAGAGTAGCTCCCAAAGAATAAACTAAATTCTGTCTTTTGCCTCTTTCAAAAGGAATTTCAATTGAAAAGTCGGGGTTTATCCTTTCGCTGAGATTTAATGCGAGACCGAATAAAAGGGAAGTGTTTTCATTAGTGAATTTAAAAAAATCCTTTGACATGCTTTCTGAAAAAAACTCAAGGTATGCATCCAGTTTTTCAAAATCCTTTTGCAAAGCTATGCCGTAGAAGGATGAGTCGTTCTTCTCTTTAAAGGTTTCAAAGCCGGCATCGCTTATAATAGATATGCTTTCGCTAAGCGCAAAATCTTTTGAAATCAGGAAGGAAAAAGAATTTGATTTGTCTTTAACATATCTGTTGAATGAGGTTTTTAAGGTGAGAACTTTAAAATCTTTCTTAAGCGAAAAATAATACGAATGCAGAAGTCCATTGAATTGTCTGTAGAAAAGATGCGAGTGGCCCGCTTCCAGTTCATATGTCCCGCTTAATCCATATATAACTGCAAGAGATAGGGTTTTTTCTTCCCGGTCAAAAGAATAGGCTGTTTCAACAGACAACGAGTTTTCTTCGGCTGTGCCCTGGTCCTCGGTATTTATAGGCCTTACTGCATACAGATTCGCCCAAAAACAAAGCATAAGAACGCAGAGTATATTATTCCTCATATTTTTTTAACCTTTATTCTTTCCGCCATTTTTCTGCCTATGGCTACCTTAGTGTTCAATAATTCAATTATTACCGGGCCCTTGGAGGGGGAATAAATCCTTTTCAGCACGGCGCCCTTGTATATCCCCATGGCCTTAAGTTTAGCGGCAAAGTTTTCTCCGCCGTTTAAGGATATTACTTCCGCTCTTTCCTGTTCTTTCAAATCCAGCAGCGATTTTGTCTCGTTCATAACGTTTCCTTTATCGTGTTTATCTACGAAGGCTGAAATTTTTTCGTATGCGCTTTCGTCTATAGAATGCTCCAGAATACAGGCATATTTCAAAGCTTTTTCTTCTTCTATGCCTATTATGTCCTTAAGCAGAGAAGCCAGCTTTTCGTGATATCCGAGTATTTTCCCGGAAAGTTTTTCTCCGCTGGGCGTAAGCGTTATTTTCCCGTATTTTTCCTTATTTATCAGGTTTTTTTTCTTGAGTATTTCAAGCGCTCTGAAAACTGAAGGTTTTTTAACTTTCAAAAAATCGCTTATTTCGGTCAAAGCGGCATAACCCTTTTCTTTCTGAAGTATTTTAACCGCTTCTATATAATCTTCAAGGCTCTGGGTTAACTTCATAAGTTAGTTTATGCTAACATTTTAACTAAAAAAAACTTAAAAGTCAAGTTTTATCTGGAACAGTCCGCGCAGCCGGTATATGTGCCGAGATAATTGTGTATGTCAAAGTAAACGGAATAGAGGGAGATGAGAAAAACGGCTATCAAAAGAGCTATGGCCCAGTAGGGAAGTTTATGAAAGCCGTTTCTTATGCCTGTCTTAAGGATAAAGTCTTTTATCTTCTGCCCGATCATAATGATATGATAGCTTAACTTTCCAGAGTTTTCAATACGGAGGTAAGGTCTTCATTGTAAAAACCGGCCTTGAAGGCTTTGTCAAAAGCTTTGGCGGCGTTTTCGGCGCCAGAAAGAGAAAGTTTTTTGTCTTTGGCGCACGCTTGGGCATAATTGAGGTCCTTGAGCATATTTTTTACCGAAAAAGCGGGGGAGAAATCTTTCTTAAGTATATTGTTTTCCTTCATTCTGAAATAGCCGCAATCCAGAGCCGGACTGGTTTTTATGGTTTCAAATATGTATTTGGCGTCTACGCCCAGCCTTTCAGCCAGCGCCGCGCCTTCGCAAAGGCCCAGAGTCATCTGAGCCAGAAGAACATTTACGGCAAGCTTAAGCGAAGTGCCCGCAGGGGGCGGGCCGGGATTTATTACGGCTTTTCCCATGGCTTTTAAAACTTCCTCATTTTCTGCTAAAAGATTTTTTTCACAGCCGCATAATATCACAAGAGAGCCTTTCTCTGCCAAAGGCCTGCTTCCGGCAACCGGCGAATCAATAAATTTTATTCCTTTTTCAAAACATGAATCTGCAACTTTTAGGCAGAAATCTCTGCTTATGGTGCTCATATTTATAAGCGTATTTCCCGCAGAAAATCCGGCAAAAACCCCTGTCGGGCCGTAGAGAATGTCTTCAAGGGCTTTATCATTCTCAACCATAGTTATTACCGTATTTGAAATCTGCGCAAGCTCTTTAGGCGTGGCCGCAATGCTGCAGCCCATGTCAGAAAAAGGGCGCGTTTTTGAGCGGGTTCTGTTGAAAACCGATAATTTAAATCCACCGGCTATGAGATTTTTGGCCATAGGTTCGCCCATTAATCCAAGACCTATAAAGCCGATTCTTTTGTTTTTCATCCCGGATCTCCGTTTTTCAGTTTTTCAGAAAGCTCTTTGGCGTAAAGTTTCGATTTATGGTCATTTCTTATTATGAGCGAAAGCTCCTGCGGAGTGGGATTTTCTTTGCCGGCTATTTTCCAGAGTATTTCATTGGTAAGTATAAGTTCCGGGAAAAGCCTTCTTTCATGGGCTTTTTTCTTTCTCCACTCTCTTAAGATTTCAAATCTTCTCTGAGTCTTTTCAAAATCAGGCCTGTTTCTTTTCGAGTGAAGCTTTTTTTCTTCAGGCGGCGAGTCAAGGCCTCTTTTTATGGCTTCAGTTATCCAACGTCCGTGTTTGTTAAGAACATATTCGGAAATTCCCTTGAAAACTTTCAGGTTTTTAAGGGCGTTCTGCGGCTCTCTAGCCAGAAGGAGCATCGTTTCGTTCGTCATTATCTTGAAGGGGGGTACGTCTTTTTCTCTGGCCGCATTTTCCCTGGCAGTCCAAAGCTCTTTGAGACATGAGCGGTAAGGCCATGTCATTGTTTTTGCCTGCGGCAAATTAAGCCACGCGTCCGGATTAAATTCAATTTTTTTAGGCGGCAAAAATGAGAATTGTTCGCAATGCGCGATAAACTCTTCCAGAAGTCCCATTTTTTTGAGTTCGGGTATTAAAATATCTTTAAGCTTTTTTAAGTAATAGACATCCAGGCAGGCATAATCGAGCATTTCTTTCCTAAGCGGCCTCTCTCCCCAGTTCGCCTTCTGATATTTCTTGTTCAGCTTCACGGCGAAAAATCTCTCTATCAGATTGTTCAGTCCGCAGCGCTCTATTCCCAGATATTTGGCCGCCATCATCACGTCAAAGATATTGCTGAAACTGCAGTTGATTTTGGTTTTCAAAAGAGGGATATCGCTGTCTGCCGAGTGAAATATCTTTCTTATCTGCGGGTTTTCAAAGGCCTCTTTAAAAGCGTCAATTTCCAGAGCGAGAGTGTCTATCAGATAGATCCTTGAATCGCATGCTATTTGTACAAGGCAGAGTTTTTCATAATAGCTGTAAAGGCTGTCAGATTCGGTGTCTATGCCGAGATATTTTGAAGATTTTACATGTTTTTCAGCTTCAGACAGCTTTTCTTTGCTGTCTATAAGTTCGTATTGCATAGTAATATGATAACATAATATCAAGGCCTATGATTTACATCGCTTTTAACAAGCCTTACGGTTATTTAAGCCAGTTCGGCGGTTTCAGGGGCGCCAAAGGCCTGTCCTGTTTTTCTCTTCCTAAAGATGTTTATCCGTGCGGGCGGCTTGATTTGGACAGCGAAGGCCTTTTGATCCTGTCAAATGACGGAATTTTCAATCAGAAAGTGGCCAATCCAAAATTTAAGAAGGAAAAGGTCTATCTGGCGCAGGTGGAAAGAGATATTACGGATTCGGCCCTGGAAAAGCTGAAAAGCGGAGTGTCCTTGAAAGACGGGCCGGCTTTTGCGATAAAGGCGGAAAGGATAGATGACCCGCATTTGCCGGAAAGAAATCCGCCGATAAGGCAAAGGAAAACGGTTCCGGTGTCATGGGTGAGAATAAGCATAAATGAGGGCAGAAACAGGCAGGTAAGAAGAATGCTTGCCTGTGTCGGCTTTCCTGTTTTGAGACTTTTCAGGCATTCAATAGGCGAAGTGACCTGCGCCGGCCTTTCTTTTGGAGAATTCAGGAATCTCACTGAGAAAGAAATTCTCTCATTCAGATAAGTTACTTGAGAAAAAATGGGATTAAGTCCGCTCTGCCCGCTTTTCTCAAGGCCTTTATGACAAGCGGTATATTTTCCTTCTTGAAGTATTGCATAAGCGCCCTGTGCATTTTTCTTTCGCCTTCGCTTTTGGCGCAATAGACAGTCTTGCCGGTGAACGGGTCCTTGCCGCAATAATAAACGGCCGTGGCGTATTCGCCCGGAGCCGGAAGAAAGTCATTTATCTGAAGCGGCCTTATCCCGTTTTTTTTGAGAAAAACCGCTGTATCAATCGCTTTATTCAGGTCAGCGCCCGGATAAGCTGAGATAAAGTACAAAGAAAGATACTGCTGTTTGCCCGCCTTTTGTGAATATTTTTCAAATTTTTCCCTGAATTCCATAAATACTTTGATTTCCGGTTTTTTCATTGAGAAAAGTATTTCTGAGTCGCAATGTTCCGGAGCCGCTTTTAAAAGTCCGCTTGTATGATTTGAAGCGATTATTTCAATATACTCTTCGTCTTTGAGAGCCAGGTCCGGCCTTATGCCGCTGGCGACAAAAACTTTCTTAACACCGCTTATTGAGGAAATTTCATTAAGTATATTTTTCAGTTCCTGATGAGAATAGTCAAGATTGCTGCATATTGAGGGATGCAGGCATGACTCCCTTGGACATTTTTGACAGATTGAAAAATCTTTCCCTTTCATCTTATACATATTGGCCGAAGGCGCGCCTAAATCGCTTATGGTTAGTTTATAGCCGGCTGCAGCCAGCAGTGCGGAAATTTCTTTTTTTATGGATTTAATGCTGCGGCTTTGTATAAACTTGCCCTGATGATGCCCCAGAGAGCAGAAAGAACATCCGCCGAAGCAGCCTCTGTGCGAGATAAGAGAATTTCTCACCGTTTCAAAAGCCGGTATTTTTTCCTTGTAAAGCGGATGCGGTTTCCTTTCATAATCGAGATCGTAAATTTCGTCCATTTCGGCCGCCGTCAGCGGCTTTTGAGGCGGATTTACTATGACTGTTCTGCCAGCTGCGCTTTGCGCCATTCTTTTTGCTGAAAATGGATTAAGGTTTTGATGTATCATCCTTGTCATTTCAAGAAATTTTTCCTTGTCCTGCACTATTTGTTCAAAGGAAGGGAGAATAAGGCAGTCATCGGGAATTTTTGATGAGGCGCCGATATGATAAGCGGTTGAAGGAATATCTCTTATTTCGCTTATTTTTTCTCCTTTTTTAAGGCGCGAGGCTATTTCGGCTATGGCTTTTTCTCCCATGCCGTAAACCATAAGGTCAGCCCGGGAATCAAGCAATAAAGGTTTTTTTAAGGTATCGCTCCAGTAATCATAGTGCACAAATCTTCTCATAGTGGCTTCTATGCCGCCTATGACCACAGGCACGTCCTTAAAGGCGGCTTTGGCGCAGGCCGAGTATGTTACCAGCGCCCTGTCAGGCCTGTTTGCGGGTTTGCCTCCGGGAGAAAAATCGTCCTGGCTTCTCGGTTTTTTATTATGAGTGTATTTGTTTATCATTGAGTCCATATTGCCGCAGGAAACGGCAAAGCATATCTTGGGCCTGCCGAATACGGCAAATGAAGCAGGATTTTTGTAGTCAGGAGCGGAAAGTAATGCGACTTTAAAACCCTTATGTTCAAGCCAGCGGCCTATGACGGCCATGGCGAAGGAAGGATGGTCCACATAGGCGTCGGGCGTTACTAGGACTATGTCCGGCGCGTCCCAGCCGAGCTCTATTATCTCTTTTTTTGTCAGAGGCAGAAATGGCATTTAACCGCCGTATCTTTCCTCAGCCCATGGATCGCCTCTCATATGATAGCCGCGCTGTTCCCAGTAGCCGGGCGAATCTTTTTCCATAAACTCTATTTTTTTAAGCCACTTTGCACTTTTCCAGAAATACAGGGAAGGTATCAGAAGGCGCACAGGCCCGCCGTAGCGAAAAGGCAGCGGTTCATTTTCATATTCATAGGCCAGTATGGAGTCCTGTTTGAATAGATATTCTGCGGGGAAGTTTGTAGAATAGCCGTCAAAAGAAAAGGCCGTAACAAAAAGCGCCTTCGGCGAAGGCTTGCAGAGCGGCAATACCGATGAAAGAGCTGCCCCTTTCCAAACCGTATTGAGAACAGACCATGTTGTTACGCAATGTATGTCCGTTTTAAGCAGGCATTTGGGCAATTTTAAAAGTTCAGCGTATGTAAGGGAAAGCTCCTTTTCGACAAGCCCGGAGATTTCAAGCTTCCATTCTTCTTTCTTTATGCCGGATATCTTGCCCAGGTCCAAAACCGGAAGCTCAGATACCTCCCTTTGGCCGGGGGGGATCCTGTCTTTTTTTTCTGTGCAGGGGGAAACTACTTCTTTTTCTTTCTCCATCAATTCAATTATACAAAGTGGAGGGTTTGCCAGGAAATGATATTTTTGATAATATAATTCCTGAGGGCTTTGCCCGGGAGGAAAAAATGAAAAAAACAGCTTCAGCGCTTTTACTCTGTTTTATTTTATCGCCTTTTGCCAAAGCGGATTCATTTGAGGATTTTAAGACTCAGATCATTGCAGATGCCAAAGGCCTTATAAAGCCTTTTGCCCAGGATTTCGGCGGGGTATTGGGCGCCAATGATTTCAGCTCCGGCAGAGCACTCGGTTTCCCAGGTTTTGATATAGGCCTGTCCATGGCCGTTCAGACCAAGCCTAGCCCTGAAAATCTTGTTCTTAAAAACGCGAAAGTGGACGCTTTCGGCCTGCCCATGATAAATGCGGCTGTGGGCCTGCCTTTCACGGGCCTGGATGTTATGGCGAGAGGATTTTCCTATTCAGGACTTTCCATAGCCGGCGGCGGCTTGAGATACAATATTTTCAAAAGCGGAACTTTAACAAAATTTATGCCCGATTTGTCCGTCTCCGCCTTTTATGACTCTATAAACTATGACTATTTCAAGGGCAGTCATATGTCTTTTAATCTTGCCGCCTCTTTTGACTTCCCGATAATAAAGCCCTTTGCCGGCATAGGTTTTGATAAAACATCTCTTGAAGTCAAGGACGTGAATCCTCTTGTCGACGGCATTGACGGAAGCATAGCAAAGACGAGATATACTGCAGGCGCAAGAATAACGGTTATGCCGCTTGTTTATATATACGGTGCTTATTCCTCGCTTCACGGCAGGCCGGCCTATAATGCCGGTTTGGGCGCTAGATTTTAATCTGGTTCTTAAGAAAGGAGAGAAATTATGGAAAATGCAAATACAGCAAGTCACGGCTTGATAGAATTGGCCGAAAAGTACGGCGCAAATAATTATCACCCTCTGCCGATAGTTATTTCGCAGGCCAAAGGCGTCTGGGTCAGGGATCCGGAAGGCAATAAGTATATGGATATGCTTAGCGCCTATTCGGCCTTGAATCACGGACACAGACATCCCAGAATAGTAAAGGCTCTGGTGGAGCAGGCAAAGAAAGTCACTCTTACCTCCAGAGCTTTCAATAACGATCAAATAGGCCCTTTTTTCAGGGAACTTTGCGAATTCTGCGGCTATGAAATGGCTCTGCCTATGAACAGCGGAGCTGAGGCTGTTGAAACCGCTTTGAAAACCGCCAGAAAATGGGCATATAAGGTAAAAGGGGTTGAGCAGGGTAAGGCCGAGATAATAGCCTGCACGAATAATTTCCACGGGAGGACAATCTCAATAGTGGCTTTTTCCACAGAGCCGCAGTACAGAGACGGCTTTGGCCCCTTCACTCCGGGCTTCAAAATAGTCAAATACGGAGACATTGAAGATTTGAAAAAAGCCATAACGCCCAATACCGCCGCCTTTATCGTGGAACCGATACAGGGCGAAGCCGGCATAATAGTGCCGCCGGCCGGCTATCTGAAAGCCGCCTATGACTTGTGCAAGGCGAACAAGGTTCTCTTTATAGCCGATGAAATACAGACAGGCTTCGGCAGAACCGGCAGAAAATTCTGCTCCGACTGGGAAGGCATTAAGCCGGATATGATGTGTCTCGGCAAAGCCCTCGGCGGCGGCGTTATGCCTGTTTCAGCCGTTGTGTCAAACAAGGAAATTCTCGGCGTTTTCAATCCGGGAGACCACGGCTCAACTTTCGGCGGCAATCCTCTGGCCTGCGCAGTGGCCAGGGAAGCGCTCAGAGTGCTTGTTGAAGAAAAGCTTCCTGAAAGGTCCGACAGGATAGGCAATTATTTCATGGACAAACTAAAGACGATAAAAGGCCCGCATATAAAAGAGGTCAGGGGCAAGGGCCTGCTTATAGGCGTAGAGCTGGACACTAAAGCGAGGCCTTACTGCGAAGAGCTTATGAGCATGGGCATTCTTGCCAAGGAGACGCATGACCATGTCATAAGGTTTGCTCCTCCGCTGGTGATTTCCGAGAAGGAGATAGACTGGGCCTTCAAGAGAATAAAAAAGGTTCTTTCAAAATAAGCGCTGCAGATATTGAAACAGATCCCCCCGCAAGGGGGGATTTTGTTTTTATGTTTTAAACCTTTCTATTTGCTAAAATTTACCTATGGATAAAAAGGAAAAATGGCTTTACTTCCAGGTGCTTTTCGCCACTGTAGCGTGGGGAGCGGCTTACCCTTTTACAAAATTTGCCGTGACTGAAATTTCGCCTTTGACGCTCGTTTTTCTAAGGGCAGTGCCGGCCGGTTTGCTCCTGTTTTTTTTTGCCGGAAAAATGCTCTCTCTTTCAGATCTTAATCCGGGCTTTATTTTGAAAATACTTTTAATGTCAGTTCTCGGCGTTTCGCTTCAGCAGTATACTCAGGCCTATGCATTGAAATACACTTCCGCCTCAAATGCCGGCTGGCTTATAGCGCTTACTCCAGTAATAGTCGTATTTCTGAGATATCTCGGCGGAGAAAAGATTTCATCTTTCAAGCTGCTTGGATTTTTTTTCGGGTTTGCAGGCACTCTGGCTATAGTGCTTTCAAGAACCGGCCTTTCATCCTTTTCCTTTTACTCGGGCAAGGGAGACCTTATTTTCCTGACCAGCTGTTTTGCCTGGGCTTATTATGTTATTTTGACCAAAAAATGGTTTGAGAAAGACAGTCAGGTTAAGATAACGGCTGCTACTATGATTGCGGCGGCTGCGACCGTGCTTCCATTTTTTGCTTATCAGCATGGCTATGCCGAGATAAAAAATCTCTCAATTAAGGGCTGGCTTTGCGTCGGCTATCTGACCTTTATATCATCATTTCTGGCTTATCTATTCTGGAACAGGTCTGTGGAAGGCCTTGGCCCCGTAAAAAGCTCTTACTTTATCTACGATGAGCCTTTTGCCACCGCCGTCTCGGCTTATTTTTTCCTTGGGGAAATAGCCCCGCCTTCCGTATTTCTGGGCGGAGCTTTAATACTTCTCGGCGTTTATTTTGTAAATTCCAGGTCGCCATTTTCCTTTATAAAGGGGTTTTGCTGCCATGAAAGGGCTTGAGGAAATAGCCGAAAGGTTCAGGGAAATTTGCCGGGAAAATGTTCCCGCTTCAGAATTGACCACATATAAAACCGGCGGGAAGGCCGCCTTGACGGCCTGCCCGAGAGATTCAGGAGAGGCCTTTGATCTGTTCAGGGCGATAAGGGAAACAGGGGTAAAGTTTTTTATACTTGGGGCAGGCAGCAATGTACTGATTTCAGACCGCGGCTTTGACGGCGTAATAGTTTTGACCTCAAATTTAAACGGGATCAGGGTTTGCGATAATGAAATAAGCTGCGAAAGCGGGGCGCTTTGGGACAAGGTCTGCGAAACGGCCTGCGAAAACTCTCTGGCCGGCCTTGAAAAAACTTCTTATATTCCAGGAACTGCCGGCGGCGCGGTAAGAATGAATGCCGGCGCCTTCGGCATTGAAACTTTTGATTTCCTTAAGGATTTTACCGCTTTAAACCTTGAAACTTTGAAGACGGAGACCGTAAAGAAAAATGAAGTAAGGTACGGATACAGATTCGTTGAAGGTATTGAAAAATATTTCATACTCTCGGCTTCTTTCACTCTTATTAAATCATCAAAGGATCAAATCAGAAGGGAAAGAGAGACAATAATAGCGGCGAGGAAGGAGAAGCAGCCGCTGGAATATCCTTCCGCCGGCAGCGTTTTTAAGAGGCCGAAGGGCGATTTCGCCTCAAGGCTTATAGATGTCTGCGGCCTTAAAGGTCTAAGGATAGGCGGGGCCATGATAAGTCAAAAGCATGCGGGTTTCGTGATAAATTATGACAAGGCTTCGGCCTTTGATATTTACGCTTTGATACAGAGGGTAAAAAAAGAAGTATTTGAAAAGACAGGGGTTAAGCTGGAAGAAGAGCAGATTTTTCTTGGGGAATTTCAGTAAATTCTCTTTGAGGCAAGCGAAAAATACACCTTTATCGCGGCAATAAGGGAGATTATCCCGAAAATTATAAGGGGAATGCCTATAATTGCGCCTATGACCGTGGCGCAAAGAACAGAGCCGAGAAATATAAGCAAAAAGCCGCCTGTAAAGAAAAGAAAGAAAGCTATTTTACCGAGTTTTTCCAGGATAATTCTGAACAGGCTCTTTTTCTCTGCCGCAGGACTTTCCTTTTCTCCGACTATTTCAGCTTCAACATAGTCTTTTTCAAATTTAACCGGAAAATTACATCTGTTCATAAAGCGCTTTCCATAAGGGAACGATTTTTTCAGGTGCATAGTCCAGCGCTCTTGCAAAGGCTGAATTTCTGTAAAATGAAAGCTTTCTTTCATCATTAATAAAAGTTGAAATATAATCAGCCCAGATATTCTCCTCTTCCTCAAGATTTATATTTGCGCTGTAAACTTTTTCGCGGTTAAGAGGGGGAAGCAGTACGCCGAAATTTTCTTCCATTATGTCCTTGGATGAATAAAGGCTTAAATCCGGTTTTATGGAAAAAAGCTCCAGCGGCCCGTAGCGGCAGTTGGCGCTTAGGCAGGCGGCGCCGCAGGCCATGGCTTCAAGAAGGGCGTTTGGCGAGCCTTCCCACAGGGAAGAAAGAATGAAAATCCGGCAGGCTGCGGCGAATTTATGGGGATTTTCAATATGGCCGGCGAAATAAACGTCAAAGCCCGGGCCGATTCTGTCTTTGCCGGCTGAAAATGTTTTAAGGCCGAGCGCATTTGAAAGGTCTTCAAGATAATTTCTAAGCTCGCCGTCTCCTGCAAATACAAGTTTTACTGCTTCATTTTTCTTTTTTAGAGACGCAAATATCCTGAGAAGGCGCCACTGACCCTTGGCGTCTGTAAGACGGCCGCAATTGAGTATAACCGGGTTTTGAAAAATCTCCTTCCATTCTCCAAGGCCCTGCCCGGCCGCCCGCCTTATATTCCTGAAGTCCGCCATATTTGGTATAACTTCTATTCTGTCTTTTGGAGCGGAAAAATTTGAAATAATTTCCTGCGCGCATCCGCCGGAATTTGTAATTATTTTTTGAGCGCCGGCGTAAGTTCTTTTTATTATGGGGGAGTAAATTGTCTTTCTAAAACCGGCGAATTCCTGCCCCGGATTTGTCCTCTCGCATACTACGGCTTTATAGCCTCTTATTTTTGCGGCTTCAGCATTTACGGCATTGGCCCTTGTCATAAATGAGATGACGGTCCGCTCTTCAGCCGATAAGGCCGACAGTAATTTTTTTTTGTAATAGCCGAGAGAAAGAACTTTTATGAAATTGGGAGTGGCGCTTGAATGCGAAGATAATTCAGAAATTTTTTCTCCGGCCGCGCCGGCTTTTTCCAGAGTGTAAACCCTCTCATAAGGCAGATGTTCAAGGATAAGGGAAAGCTGCCTTTCCGCTCCGCCGCCGGCAAGCGAGTTTATCAGGAAAGAAACGCTCATATCAGCAGGCCGGCTATGGCCGCGGTTAAAAAGCAGGCCAGAGAGCCGCCAAGAACCGCGTATAAGCCGAGCTTTGCCAGATCATGCCGTCTTTCAGGCGCTATGCCGCCTATGCCGCCTATCTGTATGGCTATTGAAAGGAAATTTGAAAATCCGCAAAGAGCGTATGATGAAAGTATTACAGCCCTTTCCGAAATCTGTCCAGGATTGTTTTTGAGAAATTCGGCCATATTGAAATAGGCAACGAACTCGTTCAATACGGTTTTTTGTCCCATCCAGTTGGCCACATTCGCTATATCGGCTGAGGGTACGCCCATAAGCCAGGCTATGGGGTAAAAAAACCAGCTGAATATTTTCTCTATAGTGAGCGAAGGATATGAGAACATGGAGCCCACATGTCCCGTTATATAGTTGGCCAGAGCTAAAAGAGACATAAAAGCCACAAGGCAGGCCGCTACATTCAAGGCTAAAGTCATGCCCGTGGTGGCGCCGTTTGCTGCCGCGTCTATTATATTGGCGTCCGTTATCTCAACTTCCATTTTCACTATGCCTTTCGTTTTCGGCTCCTCCGTTTCGGGAACAAGTATCTTGGCCATTACCAGAGCCGCCGGCGCGCTCATTATTGAGGCGGCTAAAAGGTGCCCTGCTATATTGGGCATAGAGTCCTTGAGAATGCCGACATAAGCGGCCATAACTCCGCCGGCTATAGTAGCCATGCCGCCTGTCATCACGGCCATAAGTTCAGACATTGTCATTTGAGATACGTAAGGCCTTACTACAAGAGGCGCCTCAGTCTGGCCGACGAATATATTGGCGCTGGCCGAAAGTGATTCCGCCCCGGAGGTGCCCATGAATCTGGCCATTATTTTGGCAAAAAATAGGACTATCTTCTGCATTATCCCGAGATAATAAAGAACGCTCATAAGGGCTGAAAAGAATATTATGGTAGGCAGAACCTGAAAAGCGAATACAAAGCCGAGCGATTGATTGTTTATAAGTCCGCCGAATATGAATTTGGCTCCCTCATCCGAAAAGGAAATGACCTTTATTATCACATCGTTCATTATCTGGAAGAACTTCCTGCCTGGGGGGAATTTAAGGACAAAAAGGGCAAATAAAATCTGTATCCCGAGACCGGTAAAAACGGTCTTGTAGTTTATGGCCTTTTTATTTTTGCTGAAAATCCACGCTATGGCCAAAAGTCCGAATATGCCTATGAAACTTATCAATTTTTCCATTCTGCCTCCTGGGCTAAAATTATTTAATCAAAATTTATTTGAACGGGCAATACGCCTTTCGGCGCCGTTTTACCTGCCAGTATGTCTGCCAGCGTTTCCATTGTGAAAGGGGTTATTCCGTAAGTTAGAATCACCGACGGCGCTTTCGGATAATTTGAGATATCATAAGGGCTCATAAGACTTATCAGAACCGGCTTCATGGATATTGAAAGGATTCTGTTTATGGCCTTCTTTTGATTGAAATTCTGCACTCCGCTCCATTGAAAGCTGCCTATGAGCACGGTTTTGTAGCGTTTTGCTATGTCTTCTATCTTAAGCAGGTCTTCGGCTGAAGGATTTATTGAAAAATTGAACTGTTTAAGATCATAGCCGTATTCAAGCATTTTCCTGTAGAAAACTATGGTGTCCGGATAAAACCTTTCAGGAACGAAAAAAACCGCGGCTATTTCTTTGGAATTTGAATCCATTGGTATAAACTCAAGCGAATCCTTAAACTTTGTAACGGCTTTGGCCGAAAGAGAACGGGTTATGCTGTCATAGGCCCTGTTGAATTCATCGCCTTTCCTCGGCCTGCCCAGATTGTACTTCTTTTTTATCCTCTGTATGCGCTCAAAGCTTTCATTTATCCTGGCAATGTCCAGGTTGCCCTTGAGAACCTCGCTTATTATTTTGTCTCTTACGGCGTAAAAATCGCCTCTGCCTATCAAAAGTATGTCAGCTCCGTTTTTAAAAGCCGTGAAAGCAGCCTGCGGAATGTCATATGAAGATGTTATGGCTTTCATATCAAGACTATCAGTTATTATCAGATTATCATACTTCATATTTTCCCTGAGCAGATTTTTCATCACCTTCGCAGACAGACTTGCCGGCATATCCTTGTCAATTGCCGTATAGAGCACATGGGCGACCATAACGCAGTCCGCGTTTTTCTCGTCTATTATCCTTTTGAAAGGGTATATATGCCTGTTCATCAGCTCATGCTCCGGCAATTTCACGGAAGGCAGGGTTTTATGAGAATCAAGATAAGTGTCTCCGTGTCCGGGGAAATGCTTTACGGAGGAAAGTATATTTGCCGCCTTGAATCCGTTTATAACGGCATTGCCGAGCCAGTAAACTTTTTCAGGATTTGAGGAGAATGATCTTATTCCTATTATGGGATTCATCGGGTTTGTGTTTATGTCCAGAACCGGGGTAAAACTCATATTTATTCCGGCTTTCTTTAATTCAAGGCCAGCAAGATAAAAAAGGGAAGCTGTGTCATTGGGATCATTGGCGGCTCCTAGCATCATATTTGTCGGCAAATCCATAAGCCCCAGAGTTTCCGAGTGGAAAACGGCGCCGCCCTCATAATCTATGGCTATGAAGGGATGATAAGCGAAAGTGGACTCATAAATTTTGGAAACGAATTTCTGTGTTTCCTGAAGAGAAAATGAACCCCATTGAAGCTGTATCCCGCCTATATTCTCGGCAAGAAGAGATTTTACTTTTTCTTCATTATCCGTATCGGCCGAGACCATTATACATTGGGACACTTTGTCTTTTAAAGGTATCTCCTGAGAGAAAATGTTCAGGGGGAAGAAGAGAATCAGGGAGAAAAGGTATTTTTTCATTTAAAGTTATACCCCTTTGAGGCTGCCTGCTTCCTTACTATTTCTATTATCTTCTTGTCCAGTGTATTTTTCTCCTGGCTTTCCTGCTGCTTTCTCATAAACTCGTCTCTTTCCTTTTTCAATTTCAGAATATTCTGCCTTGTAATTTCTCTTTCCTTCAGTTTCTGGTCAATGTATTCATTTAACTGCTTATCGCTCATTTTAGACAGTTCTTCCGGAAGGTTCTCTTTCTTTATTTCGCTTCTTTTGATAGAGCCGGTTTCTATGGCGCTTATCAGGTCCCATTGAGACGAGGCATAAGTGGCCGACTTTGTGGCTGAATAGGCCGCTCTTTCATATGCGGCGCCGGCAGGAGCGGACTGTACTTTCATGTCCATGTCTTTTTTTAACTCAAAGCTTTCCTTGCCCTTTTGCCCGTATGGGACATATGTTTCATTTAATCTGGCCGAGGCGGCGGCTATTTCCCTGTCTTGCGGAGCGATTATGTCGGTAAATTGCGCATTCTGGTCTATATTGGCGTATTCGCCGTTGGCTATTTCAGCTCCCTTTTTCCATTGCATTGCCGCGCCCTGCTGCCATGAACCGCAAAATATGGTATTCACAAAAATTCCTTTGCTTTTGGCCAAAGCGGAAGATTCTTCAAATGAGACATTGCCCTGCGTATATGACTCATTGCCGGCTACGAATATGGCCTTGTATACATCGTCCTTTTTGCTCCATTTCGGATTGAGGACAGCTTCCTTTACGGCTCTGCCGCAGTATTCCTCGCCCCCACTTGTCTTGAGAGCGAAAAGCTCCCTGGAAACCTTGTCAAGGTCCGG
>JAJUJA010000117.1 GCA_029267355.1 Elusimicrobiota bacterium
ATAAAAGTATACAGAAGCAATTCCAATGATTTAGCCGGGCTTATTGACGAGATAAAAAAAGGCAATTTTAGCGAGATAAAAGCTGAAGATTCCTGCAGTCAGCATAACTGCCATTAAAAGGAGAAAAAATGGACTTTGTAGCCAGAAAAATATTCCTGACAAAGGGCGTGGGCAGACATAAGGAAAAACTTGCCAGCTTTGAAGAAGCCCTAAGGGATGCTAAAATAGCCAGATTCAATCTGGTCCACGTTTCAAGCATTTTCCCGCCTGGATGCAAACTGATAAGGCCTGAACAGGGACTTTCCAAAATGAAAAGCGGGCAGATAGTACATGCCGTGCTGGCGCGCAATGCCGTCAGGGAAAATCACAGGCTGGTAACAGCCTCAATAGGTTTGGCTATACCCAAGGACAGAACAAATCACGGCTATATTTCCGAACATCACAGCTTCGGGGAAACCGATTTTATGGCCGGCGAATATGCCGAAGATCTGGCTGCATTGATGCTTTCAACCACTCTGGGCATAGAATTTGACGGGCAAGCTTCATGGGATGAAAAGGAAAAACAGTGGGAGATGAGCGGAAAAATAGTTAAAACCATGAATATGACGCAGTCAGCCATAGGAAAAGAAGGACTTTGGACCACAGTTGTGGCGGCCGCCGTTTTTGCTGAGTGATATGGATGCCGGGAAAAAGGAAAGTCATTCAAGATTGCATTCTTCACACGATACCTGCATAATTTGCGGTGAAAAAAATCCTTTCGGCTTGAAGGTTTTGTTTAATCTCAATGAGAAGGGGGAGGTTGAGGCCGAATTTATGCCTAAATTTGCCTATGAGGGCTATAAGGGGTTTTTGCAGGGCGGAGTGGCCGCCGCGCTTATGGACAGCGCTATGACTAATTGCCTTTTTTACAACGGGATAAAGGCTTTCACGGCTGAGCTTAATGTAAAATACAAAAAGCCTATACGCTGCGGAAGAAAAATATTTGTAAAGGCCTCAATAGAAAAATCTTTTGACCCGCTTCATTTGCTTAAAGCTTCAATTACACAGGATGCCGCCATAGCGGCGGAAGCATATGCCAAGTTTATGGAAAGCGATTTGCTTAAAAAATATGATCTTTACGAATAGAAGAACTGTTGAAGGGAACAAATTTTTTCTAGCGGCAAATCTTTTCTTTTCTCTTATAATAGCGTCTGCGTGGGTCCTGCACATAAATGAAAAAGGTCACGATCATAATACCTGTCAGATCTGTTCAGTGGCAATATCTCCGCAGCTTAACTCGGACTGCGGCTCAGGGTTAATTTCTCCTGCAAAGGATTTTTTGCTGAACATCTTAGTTTGCGCGGAAGTTTTAAAGAAAAAAGATTTTTCATCCGCTTCCTTTCCCAGAGCTCCTCCAGTATTTTTCTGATTTCCCAGTTTACAAATCTTTTCCCGCTGCGTGCGGGCTTTTCACAACTTTAATTAAGGAGTTAAATATGAAAAAAATATTTTTTGTTCTTGTGTTTTCTGGTTTGATCTCATTTTTAAAGGCTCAGGAAAATTCTCTCATAAGCGAAGGCACTCCTCTGCAGGGCATGAGAGGCAGGGCCATAAATCTTCCTGATATCAGCGCTTTGGCCAATATAACAGGTCATTCAAGCGATGACAGGAAAGATGAAAACAGAAATCAGCTTTTAATCGAAGAAGTTGAAACCGCTTTTCAGGGATATATTTATCCACAAATGAGAGCGGATATAATCCTGGCCATCCATAGCCATGACGCTGAATATGAAAGCGAGATATGCGAGGCCAAGGCCAGCTTTTTGAACCTGGGATATGGTTTTTCCGGGGAAGCCGGCAAGATACACCTGGATTTCGGCAAGATAAATAAGCTGCATACACATCACCTTCCGACTACTGACAAACCGCTGGTCTTGAATAAATTTTTCGGAGATCATGAGCTTGCCGGACAGGGAGCGGCGCTTAAATATCTTATTCCTGTATTGCCTTTTTACAGTCAGATTCAGGCAGGATTTTGGACCGTAAACGCCCATCATCACTCAGAATCCGAGGCCCAAGTCGCGGATGTGAACGGTTCTACGATTACGGTCAATTCTTTAAATCATAACGATGATGAATTCTCTCCTTCAGATAAGGTTTATTCTGCCAGATGGAACTCGTCTTTTGACTTGGGAGACCAGAAAGAACTGGAAATAGGTTTCAGCGGTCTTAAGGGACGGGGCGCGCATTATGAGGAGCATAAGGACAATGTGGAAATAACAGGCGCCGACCTGACTTTCAGATGGTTTCCTTCAACATATAAAAAATGGACATTTCAGAACGAGTGGATGCATCTTAAAAGAGAAGTCCCGGCGGGCACTCTCAATCGCGATGGTTTTTATTCTTTCCTTAATTACAGGGCAGATAAATACTATGATTACGGTTTGAGAGTTGATTATTCAGAAAATGCAGCTCCAGAGATTTCTTATGAAAGAGCCGTTTCAGCCGTTTTCACAAGGCATCTTACTGAAACATCTTATTGGAGATTGACCGGCAAAAAAAGAAATGCAGACGGCAAAAATATAAACGAGTTGTGGTTTCAACTTTCTTTCGGCATAGGACCGCACAGCCATGAGCTTGAATAGGAGGAAAAATGAAAAGACTTTTATTTATATTTCTATGCCTTTTTGCTGTTTCTGCACATGCCAGACTGTCAGTAATGACCGCTTCGCAAGACCTTAAAAGTCTGGTTGAGTTTGTCGGCGGCGATGAAGTTTCCGTTGAGGCCATTGCTCCGGGTAATTTTGATCTCCATTCCATAGAGCCAAGGCCCAGCATGGTATTTAAAGTTAAAAAAGCCGATATGCTGGTAAGAAT
>JAJUJA010000071.1 GCA_029267355.1 Elusimicrobiota bacterium
GTTCGCCCTCATTGCTCAGTCCGCATACTTTTACAGTCAGCTTGCCCGGCGCTGCGGCAACTCTGTCCATATAGGCTTGAAGCTCTGAAAAGGTTTCGCATGAAAAAGGTTTTATATCCTGAGAAACGCCGTCTATTATAAGGGAAAAATCATCTTCAGCGAGATTGAACCTGACTGCCGCTTCTCTTATAGCCGCGAAAAGCGGAGCGCTGCACCTGCCTTTGTAGCAGGCCGAAAGATTTTCCCTGAGTTTCAGAAGTTCAGTCTCTTTTTCTTCCTGGCTTCTGGATGGATCATCGGCTATGTCGTCGGCAAGCCTGGCAAAGGCATAAATAGCCTGCATAGCGCTTTTTTTCTCAGGGCCCAAAAAAAAGAAGGCGGGGGAAAAACTAGACTTTTTGTATTCGCCAAGAAAACTGCTTTCACTTTCCGACATTTTCTATTCTTTTTATCGCCGCGCTCCAGCCTGTTTCCTTTTCAAATGCCAGGTTCCTGTATGTCTTATGATAGTCTATAAGATTTCCGGGCATGCCGGGTATATGAAGCGAGATGCCGTGCGCTCTTGAATAATCTTTGCCCGTTCTGTCCATGTTAAGAAAGACATTGGAAATTACAAGTTCTTTCTCAATGTTTGACTTGAGCCGGTCGAAAATTTCAGCTGCCTTCTGCTTTTTGACCGGGTCAGAGGTGTATTTGACGAGCAGATTTGCAAAGTCGTAAATGTCAGCGTAAAATGATATGAGCTTGTCGGGATCCGTGTTTTCATCTCCGACTTCAAAGCGCAAAACATCCCTTTTAGCCGCAGCCAGAGCATCTTCCTGAGCTGATGAACTTATGTAGGAGGCAAAATCTTTCATTACGGCAGCAAAGGACTTCAAGGCTTTGCCCCTTATGGCTGACAACTGAGTGCCATACTTGGTGGAAATCAAAAGGTCCTGATATTCAGGCCTGGAATACATTTCCTTGAACGTATTCGTCAGATATGCGCCAGCTTCCTGCGGAGTTGCCCCGGGGTTGTTTTTCAAGGCAGCCAGAAAATCCTCAAAATTGAAGCTCGGAAGCTGTATAACCTCTTCAGAACCGGCTATAACCTCGGCATAATCCTTTATCTCATAAGCTACTTCCGCCATTTGCATAAAACAGGCCATGGATGCGTAGAAATCTACAGGCCCTGCCGCTCTGAATATCTTGCCGAGATCCGTGGTCTTTATATAGTTGCCTGTCACAAAATCATGTGATATGGACCTATCTTTATCAGCCAGATTTTCGCCGGGTTTCAGGGGGTCTATCCAGCCCCAGCCATGGTCCCATATTATAAACATTATCCTTTCCGAAGGATAGTTCTCTTTTGCCCAGGCGAGAAATTCCGCAGCCTTTCTCCAGTCGCCCATATCTATATTTTTAAGGTCCTCAAGAACCGGAGAATTTATTTTATCCATGTCTGAGTCTTTCTGCACATAGAATCTTCTCACGCCTTCCCAGTCGCCGTCGGCCTGCGTATCGTTCTCAAGCCCCCTTGAGCGGCCTATTTCGGCAACTATGTTTATATTATCGTCAGACCCCTGCGTTTCAAGTCTGTTCAAATCATTGAGAGCAAAAGGCTCTATGTTGCTCTTGCCGTTCATATAAACGGCCACTGTCCATTTCTTCATTTTTGGTTTTGGAGCTTCAAACTGAAAGTTCTTTATAAAGTCCTTGGAGACATGTTCCGCATCGAGAGCAAAGGTCTGTAAATTAAGAACAAGAAGAATACTTAAAATTATCGGCATAGGTTATCCTCGCATGTTCTCACAAGTCTATAAATATTGTTGATTTCAGTCAAGGGGGATTATATTTTACCCTGTCTGAGTTTCTCAGCCATTAAATTGTCGTAAAAGACGGAAAGATTTTCTCCAGCCGAGGCGGCTTTGAAGGTTTTTCCTATCGGGAAAACATAGGTTTTCCAAGGCATCTCGAGGGACCAGAAGCCGTCATTGCCTTCAACATTGAACCATGACGCCTTGAAATCCTTGATTATTATCTCTGCCAAAAGATGCGCGCAACATCTCAGCAGCCGCCATCCGTCAGCCGTCGGGGGAATTTCGGGTTTGAATCTTTTTTTTAGTTCCCTGTCTATTTTCAATATGCCGCTTCTTGCCGTTTCTATATGGGAAAGCTCTTCAAGGCTTTGAGCCAGCGAGAATATCCTTTTATGCTCTATCTCGGCGTCAAAAATTTTTTCAGGGTGACTTTTTATCCTGTTCTTTACCGCCGCCGCGCCGAATGAGGCCTGTGTTTGGGATGAAATTTCGCCTGAAATATACTGGAAGTACTTCAAGGCCCAGCCCTGATCGGGCAAAGCGTTATGCCAGATAATATTCCAAACCCTTGCCACAGGGTAGGTCACCAGTTCTTTTTCCTGATAGTTTATGATGCATGGCCAGGCCCATTCGTCAAAATCCTTCAACTCAACGATTTTCGCCTTGTACCTTTCCTTGAGCATATAGCACACAAATGCGCCGGCGTCCCTTACCCTTTCAGCCAGTTGAGATGGATTTATATTTCTCTGTATAAAGAAAAGTCTCAGGTCTCTCTCAACATCCGATAATCCTTCCACGTTGAAAAATATCTTTTTATTGTATTCCTCTTCCAGCCGGGAACAAAGAGAAAAAGCTCTCGATATGAAAGCGCTCTTTTCCTCATCGGATACCTGCGAAGCTTTCCCCTGAGAATGCGAGAAATAAGTTTCGGGGATATTGCTCTCAAATTCAATTTTGCTTTCACCCGCTTTTGCAATGGAAGGTTTGGCGACTCTCTTTGATATGTCAGCCGGCTCCAGTGAAGCCGCGGCGGGCGCTGGCGGCGGGGGAGGGTCTTTTTCTCTCTCTATGATTATTTTTTCCGGAGTAAGCTCCTCTTTCGGCTTGTAAAGTATCTGATTGCCGGAATATGACGCCTTGCTCAGGAAATCGGGCGAGATATGCGAAAATATTTTAGCCGCGAAGTTTACATTGAAAGGCGCGCATGAAAAAGCTATGTCATAAGCGTCCTTGTAATCTCCCTTCATGGCGAGAGCTGTCCCTATTGAGCACAAAAAATGCAGTGAGCCGTTCGCAGCGTAGGCCTTTGAGTAAAAATCTATTGCGGCAAGGAAATTTTTTTCCTTAAGGCATATGCCGCCCAGAACCGCGTTAACGTTTATTTTATTTTCCCCGGGCAATTGCGCCGCTTTTTTCAATTTTTCTTTCACTATTTGAGCGTTTTGCCCATCCATTTTAAGCAGACAGAGAGCACAGCCGTACATGGACTCCTGGGCAAATTGGGAGTTTTCAAAGGCGGAAAAAATCTTCTCCGCTTCAGCGTATTTGCCGCTCAAATAGAGAAGCCAGGCGTACTGAATATATTTTTGGCTTTTAAGAGCCTCGTCTTTTATTGCGGCTATTTCTTCTCCGGCTCCCTTTATGTCGCCTCTTCCTCTTTTTATCCTGGCCGCATAAATCCTGGCCGCGTCGCCTTTGATATTTTCTGCCAGTTTTTCGGCGTCATCATAAAAGCCGAGGTTTATCATGGCAGACAGGGTGTTTTCCATGTTTTTTTCCCTGACAATGGCTGTCCAGGCTGCCAGGTGAAAGTCGCATTCATTGAGAGCCTTGCAGGAATCAATATTTGAGGAAAGGCTCTTTATTTTGCCTATGAGGGCCGAGAGTTCATGAAAGTATATTTCCTTCGGCTCCTTAAGGCCGGGGTTAAGTACAAGAGATTGATTCCTTCCGGAATAAAAATAGGATAAAAAAAACTTGTCGCTCTTTATAAGCAGCTTGGGATATGGACATTGTTTCTCTTCCGTAAAGGCGGGCGCTGCGTCCCCTTTTTGAGTTTTCATCATCGGAATTGTGAGAGCTTTGCCTGCCCCGGCATTAACAGGAGAAAGGGGGCATATTATGTCCGCCTTTTGCAGATATTCCCCGAGTTTCTCTATTTTTTCTTTGCCAAAAGACTCAAAATTTTGCATCATTTATAATTATATTATTTTGCGAATAAAAAGGCATGGAAAAAATGAAAAAGATTTTTTTGGCGACAGGAAATAAGGGCAAAATAGCCGAAATATCGGCTATACTGGGAAATAAGGGAATTTTTATTGAAACCTGTCTGGACAGGCCTGATATGCCGGCTGCGCGAGAGGACGGTCTGACAGTAAAAGAAAACTCGCTTAAAAAAGCCATGGCCTGCGCGCTTTATTTCAAAGAACCGGCGATAGCTGACGATACAGGTCTGGAAGTTGAAGCACTCAACGGGGCACCGGGCGTATATTCAGCCAGATGGGCTGGAGAGGGCTGTTCTTATGAGGACAATAACAGGAAACTTCTCAGCGCTCTTAACGGCATTGAAATGAAAAACAGAAAGGCGCGCTTTGTATGCTGCATAACGCTGGCCTATCCTGACGGAAAGGCCTTTTTCTTTGAGGGGTTTGCGGATGGCCTCATAGCCGAAAAGCCGGCCGGTCAGTCGGGTTTCGGATATGACCCTCTTTTTTACTGTCCGCAATACGGCTTAACCTATGCTCAAATGCCGGCTGAATTGAAAAACAGGATAAGCCACAGAGCGAAAGCGGTTGCCTCTTTTGCCGCTTACGCTGAGAAGTCAGGTATATGAGTATTATTCACAAGCTGAAGAGATATCTTCCGAAGATGAGGCTTTTTCACAAGTTCTTGCTTGGGATAGGACTCGCCTCCCTGCTTCCTATGTTTTTTCTTGGATATTTCCTCATAGAGAAGTTTCAGTTTGCTATAGAGACTCCCATAACAGAGCTGCATCTTAATGTCGTTGAGGGTATAAAAGAAAGGATTGAAAAAGAGATACAGAACAATGACAAGAGAGCTTATTTTCTCGGAGACATACTCTCAAAGATGGATTGGCAGTCAAGACAGAATGTGCTTTTGTCTTTTTTAAGCCAGGAGCCGCTTCTTAAGGAAGTGTCAATGGGCCCTCTTTCCGGAAAGGAAGCGCTCAAAATAAATCTTACCAGCGAGAAAAGCGAGGACTTAATCGATCTTTCTTCTCAGCCTTATTTCAAAAAAGCCGTTGAGACGGGGGCCAGGGTCATTGAATTGTCCGGCGGCAAAGATGATATGGTGATTATCTATCCTTTCCCCAATTTTTTTCTCAAGTTCGCTATCAATAAGAGCGGCTTTTTCAAAAATCTTAACCTCTCCAATATAGGTTCGGACGGAGTTGTTCTTGTATTAAGCTCCAATTCCGAGATACTTGCCTCTTCTCAAGAATCTCATGATATTGCAGACGCGCCGTCCTGGCCGGTATCGGCGGAAGCTCTGAAAAATCTTTCTTCCGCAGCGGTATCTTTCAAGGACAAAAAAGGGAAAGAGTATCTTGCCGCCTACTCTTTCTGTCAGGATATATCTTCCGCGGTTATAGTCAGGCAGAGCAGAGCGGACGCTTACAAATACGCCCTTTCAATGAGAAAAGAGGCTATTCTGATTCTTCTGGCTCTGGCCCTTTCAGTTCTTCCAATAGCTTATTTTATATCAAAGACCATGTCCGGACCTATACTGGAAATAACCCGCGCGGCAAAAAAAGTCTCCCAGGGCGACTTTAACCAGTCCGTATCGGTTGATTCCTCGGATGAGTTGAAAGACCTTGCTGAAACCTTCAATGATATGATATGGCAGCTTAAACTGTATTCCGAGATGCAGATAGAGAAAATACTGAAGGAAAGAAAAAATACTCAGGCGGTACTTTTCTCTACTGAAGACGGCATAATAATGCTGGATATGCAGTACGGAATACAGCTGATAAACAGGAAGGCCGCCTCAATACTTAAAATAGACTCCGCAAACTGCGAGGGAAAGAACTTCGTATCTGAGATAAAAGAGGAAAAATTAAAGGATCTTTTCAGCGATATGTTAAGGGGCAGCGCGGATTCATCAAGGGAGTTTGAGCTGGAAGATGCGAACGTAAAAAGAGTTTTCAAGGCTTCAATGAAGGAAATAACTTCTCCTGATAAAAACGAGATAAACGGATACTTGATAGCGGTATATGACATAACTCTTTCCAAGGAGCTGGAAAGGATAAAGGAAGAATTCCTGCATTCCATAACCCATGATCTAAGAAATCCCATGGGCGCAATAAAAGGTTTTGTCGAATTCATGCTCAAAGAGATACCGGGCCCTCTCACTGAAGCCCAGAAGAAAATGCTTATTTCCATGGACAGAGCGGCTTTCAGACTTCTCGGAATGGTCAATAACATCCTTGATATAGCCAAGATGGAGGCCGGAAAAATGGACATAAATATTTCCGAAACCGACATCGTTGAAATAGCAAGAAAGAGTTCAGAACTTATGGAATCGCTTGCTTCAAAGAAGAAGATAAAATTTGAAATATTGGCTGACTCTCCTCATGTTGTGGCCTGCGATCCTCAGCTGATAGAGAGGGTTTTCATAAATCTGATAGGAAATGCAATAAAATTTACCCCTGAAAACGGAAAAATAACTTTGGGTATGAAAAAAGACAGAGAGTGGTTCTATGGCTGGGTTGAAGATACCGGCGAAGGCTTGCCTAAGGATTATGTAGATAAGGTTTTTGAAAAGTTTGAACAGGTTAAGGGACAAAAAGCCGGCGGAACAGGGCTGGGACTTACTATATGCAAGCATATAACAAAGGCGCATTTGGGCGATATCTGGGCTGAGCAGGAGGAAGGCAAGGGGGCTAGATTTGTCTTTAAGATTCCGCTTGGGTTAAAGAAATATGAAGATAAGGTATATGTTTCGCGTTAAGCCGTTTCTGTTTTTTTCTCTGGCATGTATTTTTTCTTCATCCGTTTTTTTATTTTCTCAGGAAGTGCAAAGCGTGGTAATAAAGCCGGGCGAAACGCTTTGGGATATATCCAATAAGTATCTAAAGGACCCTGCCAAATGGGATGTTCTTGTAAAGTATAACAATCTTTCTCCGGATCCTTCAAAGGCTTTACCCGGCATGACTATAAAGGTGCCGGTTGAACTTCTAAAGGAGGAATACAGGGCCGCAAAGTTCGTTGAGGTTTTAAACGATGTAAGATTCAGAAAGAGGGAGGTCTCCGACTGGCTGGCGGCCAAAAAAAATATTGAGATCTTTAACGGGGACGCCGTAAGAACAAATTCCGATTCTATGGCAGATATAAGATTTTACACCGGCCAGGTTTTGAATGTATTTGCGAATTCAATGCTTGTTGTAAGACCGCCGAAGGAAAAAGGGCAGGACATAAGGCTTATGAGCGGGCAGATAAGAGCCGTAAATTCAAGAGTTATAACTCCCACAGCCAGGATCGTTCCCAAAAGCTCCGATACGGAATTCGGGGCAAAAATAAAGGAAGACCTTTCAACTGTAGTTGAAGTCTATAAGGGCGAGGCCGGCGTTTCTTCTCCTAAGGGTAAGGAAATTTCTGTAAAGGCCGGGTTCTCAACACAGGTCCGCCTGAATTCCCAGCCACTTGCGCCTGTCAAGATGGAAAAGATCGAAACTCTTAAAGAAATGAAGACCAGAATAGTTTCGAATTATCAGGTAAGGATTCAAACCGCATCTGTCTCCGGCCTTTCTTCCGGCAGTTCAATAAGGATGGGGGGAGCCGCTGTCAATGTTTCCACGATTAATGTCGCGGCGGGGAATGCGGAGGTGAAACTGGGCGGGGAAAAGCGTCTGATTGACTCAAGGGAAGTATACTCGCTTATAAACA
>JAJUJA010000086.1 GCA_029267355.1 Elusimicrobiota bacterium
CGTTGAGTTCATAAAGCAGAATATAAAGCTTGATTCAGGCATTGAGAAAGCTTCTGTTGAAGACTCCAAGAAAGTTGTGGAGATATGCACTCAATACGCGCAGAAAGGCATGTTCAATATCTTTCTGGCCGTATTCTTCTCCACTCTGGCTTTTGCCTGTCTGGATCATTTCTTCTTCATCGGCTATTTGATATCCATAGCGATATTCGGCCTTTATCAGGCCATATTTATGGCTGATGCCGGCGGCGCCTGGGACAATGCCAAAAAACTGGTTGAAACCGAGCTTAATGCCAAGGGCACTGATCTTCATGCGGCGACAGTTGTCGGCGATACGGTGGGAGATCCTTTCAAGGACACTTCCTCTGTGGCTATGAATCCCGTGATAAAATTCACGACCCTGTTCGGCCTTCTGGCTGTGGAGCTCGCCATAGAGCTTGAAAGAGCGGTTTCAATAAGCGCGGCCGTGGTATTTTTCATCGTGGCCATGATTTTTGTATGGCGCTCTTTCTATGCGATGAGAATAAAGGAATAAATTCCGAAAAAACAAGCCCTCCGCTTATAAACGGGGGGCTTTTTATTTATGGGTTTTATTTTAAAAAAAATAATTTCCTCTTTTATGCTTCCCTGCGGAATTTTTGTCCTTTCCGCTTTTATTCTCGCTCTGTATTTGCGTTTTAAAAAAGAGAGGAAGGCCTCTTTGCTTTTTCTCGTTTTCGGATTTTTTATATGGTTTTCAAGCTCGCCCCTTCTTTCAAGTTATCTTCTTTCAGGCTTGGAAAAAGATTTTGTTGAAAATGAACTGTCCGGCGACGTTATAGTCGTTTTAGGCGGAAATTCCGTTGAAAAAGGGGGGGAATATTTTCTGGACCAGGATTCTATGGCCAGAACGGCAATGGCCCTTCAAGTTTACAAAAAAATAAAGAAACCCGTTATTTTAAGCGGCGGCAGAGTTTATGCTTCTCCTTCATTTGCGCAGAAAGCTGGGGAATTTCTTAGGCAAGCCGGAGTGAGCGCGCAGGATATCATCCTTGAAGACAAAGCCAGGGACACTTTTGAAAACGCTTTTTATGTGAAAAAAATTTGCGATGAGAAAAAGTATAGAAAACCTGTAATAATAAGCGAGGCCTCGCATCTGAAAAGAGCGGTTTACGCTTTTCAAAAAAACGGATTTCAGGCCGCCGGCTATGCCGCCTCTTCTTTCAGCGCAGGAGAGAAGAAGGACTTTTCCTCTTTTCTTCCCGGCAGCGGCGTCGGATTGAGAAAGTGGCTTCACGAAAATCTCGGCATTTTAAGCTATAAATTTTTTGATATCATATCTGAAAAGGAGAAAAAATGAAAAAAGAGCTGAACTGGAAACTGCTTGTCCTTGGAATTTTTTTATGCGCGCTGGCTTCTGCGGCGACGCCTTATGTCACTTTGAAACTCGGCCAAAGCGTGGACCTGACCATGGGCGGAATGTTTCTGGCCGCCTATGTGCTCGGGCGTCAGATGAAGGGTCAGGAATTGGCCATACAGCTTAACATAATACAGACGATGATAGGCCTTGTCTCAGGCATAGCCTTCATGGTCGTAATACTTTCAGCTTTTTTCTATATACAAAACGTTTTCGGCAGAGATATAGGTTTTCATATGAGCATGTGGCAGATGTTCCTGTGGCTGCTTGTTTCGGCCAATCTCGGCGTTTTTATGGGTATTTTCCCCAGAAGCTTCATACTTAAAGATAAATCTTTGCCATGGCCTGTAAGCCACGCCGTTCTTAATGTCGCCCAGACTTTGACAGATCCAAAGGCCAGCGAAATAACCAAAAATAAAAGGAATGTGCTTATGTTAAGCACAGGCTCCGCCGGATTTCTGACATTTTTAAGAGACGGTATGGGCGTTCTTCAGCCGGTGGTCGGCAATGCTTCGCTGAATGTGGCCCTGGGCCCTGAATTTGCCGCTATCGGCATAGGAATGCTTGTTCCACTCTCTGTGGGCTTGTCGGGGCTGCTCGGCACATGGATAGTCAATTCTTTCGGCGATACGGTGGGCATGTTTGCAGCTCTCTCAGGAACAGCTGCTGAAAACTTTCAGACCTGTCTTGCCGCTCTTAAATCTGTGGGAGCGATGGAAGGCGCAGAAAAAATCAAAACTATGGAGTACTTGAACGCCTCCTGCGGCAAGGCCGGAGAATTTGCGGCAGCTTCCTCTCACTTCAAGTACGTGGTTCAATGGATGATGTGGCCTGCCACAGCCATGATGATCTCTGCCGCTCTCACAAGCGTTTTTCTGCCTGTGTTCAAGCATATGCTTTCCAAAAAGAAAATACAGGAAAAGGAAGAATTCAAATCTCTGGCAGATGAAGAGATCCCTCTTTGGTGGACAGTTACAGGTATAGTTTCAAGCATAATAATTCTGGTCTGGATAACAAGCTCATGGTTTAATATGGCCTGGACTGAAGTCGCTTTGGCTGTGGCAATTCAGCCTTTGCTTATTATAGCCGGTTTAAGAGTGCTTGGTATAACTGGCTCCGGGCCAGTTTCGCTTATGGCCAATGCGACGCAGTTCTTGTTCGGGATACTTTGGCCCGCTCAGATACGCTCTAATTTGACTGCCGCCTACATAAGCGCCAGTCCGCAGGCCTCTTCAGAAAATGTGGTGCCGTCATTTTGGGTGGCTCAAAGGCTTGGGGGAAAATTTAAAACTTTGATAATAGCCCAGCTCATAGTTATACCTGTCGGAGCTTTGCTCACGCCTTTTATGTTCAATATACTTGAGAGAACATACGGCATAGGGCTTAATCCCGGGCAATTGGCAGCGCCGACAGGCCTTAAAATAGCGACCTTGGCCATGGTTATGGAGAAAGGTCTTTCATATCTTCCTTATGGCGCCCTGAAAGCCTCAATAATAGCCATTTTCATAGGAGTATTTTTTGAACTTCTGCTTTCTTTCACCAAAAAGGACGCAAAAGGCAGAGAAAGATCAAGATTCTGGTGGGTGCCTATACCCGCCGCTTTGGGCTTTGCTTTGATACTTCCGCCTTCGCTTAACATAGCCGTGGCGATAGGCAGCGTAATTTCCGCTGTTTGGGGCAGACTATCAACTGATGAAAACGGCTCCTTCGGGCTTTATGCCACGCCGATAGCTTCAGGCATGATAGCGGGCGAAGCGATGGTCGGCTCAATCCTGATGCCTGCGCTTTTTGCCCTTATGGCTTTGATAAAATAACTCGAATTGAAATAGTAAAAATAAAAATCCCCCTGAGTAAGGGGGATTTTTTATGGCTCCGGGACTAGGATTCGAACCTAGACTAAACGGTCCAGAGCCGCTTGTGCTACCGTTACACCATCCCGGAATATAACTAGATTATACAAAAAAATAATTTTTTGTGTAAGCAATATTCAATTGACTTAAAATGTCAAAACTTGTAAATTATTAGTCTGTAAATTCAGCGGCGTTTAAGCCGCTTAATTTGGAGGAATAAGTTGTATAACGATAAGAGAATCAGAATAAACAACTGGATCAGAGCATCGCAGGTCCGTTTAATCGCCTCAAACGGCGATATGATAGGCGTAAAGCCCACTTATGAAGCTTTAAATATGGCAAGAGCAGCCGGTTTGGATCTGGTGGAAATATCTCCAACCGCCAATCCTCCTGTTTGCAAAATAATGGATTTCAATAAGTACATGTACGAGAAGGAAAAACAGGAAAAGGAAAACAGGAAAAAACAGAAGGACAATGTTCTGAAAGAAATAAGAATGAATCCAAGAATAGGCCCTAATGACCTTGAAACAAAAGTGCGCCATATGGAAGAGTTCATAAAGGAAGGCGACAAGGTGCGGGTCACTGTCATTTTCAGAGGCAGAGAAATGCAGCATAAGGATATAGGCGAGGGGATACTTAATCAGATACAGACCCGTCTTGCAGATATCGCCGACTTGGACGGCAAACCTTCTCTGCTTGGAAACAGAATGAGCATAATGCTCAAGCCAAAAGCGGTCAAGCCCGGCCAGGCGAAAAAAGAGCCGCAGCAGTAGAATTTTACGGGCGCCGTTTGAACTGCCGCCCGCAATTTAATATAATATCCAAATAGAGCAAAAAAGGAGTATTTTATGCCCAAAATGAAAAGCCATAGCGGCGCAAAGAAAAGATTTAAAAGAACTACCACCGGCAAATGGACTCACAGAAAAGCCGGCCTCAGGCATCTTCTCATAGGCATGTCTGCCAAAAGAGGAAGACATCTTAGAACTGCCAAAGTGGTGGAAAAGGAAGAGCATAACGCAAAGGTTTTGAAGACTTATTTACCTTACGAATAACAAAGGAGCTTCATCTTTCACAAAGAGATGTCGTAAATTATGAGAATAAAATACAGCGTAGCCAGAAACAGAAGAAAAAAGAAGATATTTAAGCTTGCCAAAGGGTATTACGGCGATAAAAGCAGAAGATTGAGAATGGCCACTCAGCAGGTCAAGAAATCCTTGATGCATGCTTATGTAGACAGGAAAGACAAAAAGGGCAATATGAGAAGCATGTGGATACTGCGCCTTAATGCCGCAGTGAGAGAGCATGGCATGAGCTACAGCGCTTTCATAAACGGCCTGAATAAAGCCAATGTGGAACTTAACAGGAAAATGCTTTCCGAAATAGCCATAAAGGACCCTCTGAGCTTCAAACAGCTTGTTGAGATTGCCGCCAAATCGGCGAAAGCTTGAGCCATGAACAGGCAGGAGTGGCTGGACAAACTATCCGCTCTTAAAACCGAATTCCAGAAAGCCGCATCGGAAAAAAAATCTTCACAGGATATTGAGCGGGACTTCCTTTCAAAGAAAGGCGGTCTCGCTTTGCTTTTAAGAGAGCTTTCAGCTTTTTCAATTGAAGAAAAAAAAGAGCTTGGGGCCATCGGCAATGAATTTAAAAAACAGGTTTCAGAGTATTGCGCCTCAAACGCCGGCGTTTTCAGGAAAGATGAGCAGAAAGCCGATCTGGATTTGACTCTTTGCGGACATCCTTACTCTTTCGGTAAACCTCATCCCATAACTGTTACAATGGAGAAAATTATTTCTTCAATGAATAAGCTCGGCTTTTCCCTGGAATACGGTCCTCTGGCTGAAAGGGACTATTACAATTTTGAGGCGCTTAATTTCCCGCCGGATCACCCTGCCAGGGATATGCAGGACA
>JAJUJA010000104.1 GCA_029267355.1 Elusimicrobiota bacterium
GGGCAAGGATTTGGACATTTTGGGCTTTAAGAAATCGCCGAATCAAAATAACCTCAAGGCGCTGGATATATTCTGGTCAACGCTTGAAATAGCCGGAGTGGCGCTCGTGGATATGGCTGTATGGGAATGGATGCATAAGACAAAAAAATTCTCCGACGATCAGCTTAAGGAAGCTGTAATATCTGAGGCTAAGAAAATCTGGAATAGATATTATTCGCCATTATTCGGCGCAAAAGACAGTCCTATACTGGCCATATACTCTCACATGATATATCACGCTCTCTATCTGCCGGATTATCCTATCGGGCATATAATAGGCTGGCAAATAGAGGAGTTTTTTGAAAAGAACTCAATAGGCAGGCATATGGAAAGGATGTGCGCCAACGGCTGCCTTACTCCGAAAGAATGGATGCGGCTCGCATTGGGAAGCAAAATCTCGCCTGCGCCTCTTATAAAAGCGGCTGAAAAAGCGGCAAAGGAATTAATGGAGGTAGAATGAACGGCGGTCTGAAAGAAAAACATTTAACGGCTTCCATTATATCTGCGGCTCTTATTTTTTCAACTTTTGTGATGGCCGGCATAGTATTCATTTTCCATTTGTTTGGGATGAACTTCGGCCTTATAAATCTGATCGGCAGCGGACAGGCAGTCATTATTATAAGGCCTGTTTTTTATTTTCTTGGACTGAGTCTGCTTTACGGCTCAAGATTTTTGGACGCCGGGATATTGAAGCGTAAATTTGACTCCCAGGATGATATACTTAAAGCGCTTTTCACTTCATCTTTGATAAAAGCCGCTTTTGGCGAGGCCTGCGCCATGTTCGGGTTTATACTGTTTATGCTGACCGGTTCTTACTGGGATTTTATACTGCTTTTTATAGTCTCGCTTTTTTACCAGATATATAATTTCCCGAGAAAAAGCGCCTGGCAGGACTTTATCAATGCGGCAAAAACCGGCGCCGTAATCCCGTCTTAAAAGGAGGGAAAATGGATTTCAAGGACAAAAAAATAGCTGTTTTGGGCGCAAGTTCAGACCAAAGCAAATACGGCCATAAGATTTTCAAGGACCTCGATCTTAACGGCTATACTGTATGGCCGGTTAATCCCAAAGGCGGGCTTTTACTCGGCAAGACGGTTTATAAATCTCTGGCCGAACTGCCCTCAAGGCCGGACATAGTTATAACTGTTGTGCCGCCGGCAGAAACGGAAAAAGCGGTTGAAGAATGCAATAAACTCGGCATAAGACATATTTGGATGCAGCCGGGCTCTGAATCTCAAAAAGCCGTAGAAAAGGCCAAAGATTACGGCATGGAAATAACGGCGGCCTGTTTTATGGTGAAAAACAGAATCTGGTAATGATGACAAAAAACTTTGAATCTCTGAGCGGAAGCTTTGAAAAATACTTCTCTTTTCTAAATCAGAAGATGATAGAAGAGCAATTGATCAAAAGAGGCATTTCAAATCAGAAATTGCTGGCCGCTTTTTCAAAACTTAGAAGGCATGATTTTTTGCCTATGGCGCTTCACAGCAGGGCTTATGACGATTATGCCATAGAGGTTTTTCCGAATCAGACTATTTCACAGCCGTATATAAACGCCTTTATGATTGAGAAGCTTGATCTTAAAGGCGATGAGAGAATTCTTGAAATAGGCACAGGCACGGGCTATCAGACGGCGCTTTTATGCCTTTTAAGCAGGGAAGTTTTCTCAATGGATATAAAGGAAAATCTGAAAGAATCGGCCTTAAAAAATCTGAAAAAACTCGGGCTTGAAAATTTTTCGCTTATAACAGCAGACGGCAGAAAAGGCTGGCCTGAAAAGGCGCCTTTTGACGCCATCATATTGTCCTGCGCAGTTTCTCAAATACCTCAGGAACTTATGGAACAGATGTCTGAAAATTCTCGTCTGATAGCGCCTGTGGGACTTGAAAATCAGGTTTTAACTCTCATTAAGAAGAAAAACAATCAGATTGAAACTGAGAAATCTCTGGCGGTAAGATTTGTCCCGATGATTTAGCCGCTGTTAAACAAGTTACATCTCATTTACAGGTATCCGCTTTTATGTTAGAATATTTCGGATTCATATACTCAGGAGGGCAAATGAAAAAGACAGTCTTATTTATTTTATGCCTTTTTCCCTTGAATTCTTTTGCGGATCAATGGAAAATTTTAGGCGTAAGGCCTATGGGCATGGGCGGCGCCTTTGTGGCTATGGCGCAGGGTCCTATAGCTCAGTATTGGAATCCGGCAGGGCTGGCCCAATCCAGCGGCAATGCTTCCGGCTTTGAACTGCCTGTATCGGCCGGCATAGAAATGACAGGCGGCATACTTAAAAATGCCAGCGAAATAGGCGATATGTCTGAACAGTTTGATTCCCTTAAAGCCGCTCAGACAAGCGGCGGAATAATTGACGCCAAACAAATGGCAGCCTTTACTAAAACTTTGGGGCTTCTGTCCGATATGAATAAACCCGGCAAAGGCGCTCTTATAGAAACTGCGGCCGGCGCCAATTTCAAGTTTTCCAAGATAGCAGTTTCGGTAAACAATTATACCACTATAGGAATGAATCCTTATATAGATACGGTGAATATAGGTTTGGGCGCTGACACAGGTATAAGCGGTATAAATGTATCTGGCGGAAATACATCTACGCCAAGTGATCCGGAGCAGGCAGCAGCAGCCGCTTTAGTAAAAAGCGCGATAGATGTGATAGGTTTTTCAGAAACGGAAGAGCTTATATGCGGCTCGGCAGGATGTCTAAACAGTCAGATCCTTGGCTTGAATAATTCAACAGCTCTTGCCAATATAATAGTCAATCAGGCAGCAGCATCCGGAGTAAGCGATCAGGAATTATTGGAAGCCGCAAATACCATATCAGAAAACATAAATGAAGTGGCGCCGATAATACAAAACGCTTCATCAAATAACACTTATGTGAATAATCAGTCCAATCTTTCTCTGGCCGGCGGCTCATTTACTGAAGTGGCCTTCGGATACGGCAAATATTTCAATTTCCTGCCTGGCCTGGCCATAGGCGGCAATATAAAGGCCGTTCAGGGACAGATAGCGGCCAGCACATTCAGGTTTATGGATGAAAGCGATACCAAAGATTTTTATAAGGATTTCCTTGACAATGCCGAGAAATCATGGAAACCGGCGGCTGATATAGGCCTTTTGTGGAATGTAAATGACAAGTATCCGAAACTTCCTTTCAAGCCCAGAGTAGGGCTTGTTGTCAGGAATATAAACAGCCCCAAGTTTGACGGGCCGGCAGGTTCTTATAAACTTGACAGGCAGACAAGACTGGGCTTTGCTTTAAGTCCGGCCAATTTCTGGCATCTGGCCATGGATATAGACCTGACCAAGAATAAAACCTCAGTTGACGGCTATGATTCAAGAGTTCTGGCTATGGGCACGGAGATAAACCTTATCAACAGAAAGGCCTTCAATATACCTTTGAGAGCGGGGCTTTCAAAGAATCTGGCTGAAAGCTCTTCCAAAACGGCATATTCTCTTGGAACCGGCATAAACCTGCTGTATATGCATTTTGATATATCAGCGCAAATGTCTTCCGATAAAACAGAGATAGACGGGACAAAATATCCCAATAAGCTCAATATAGCGGCCGGTTTTGGACTGCTTTTCTAAATAAAAACATCATATTAAGGCCGGGCACAAAGCCCGGCCTTTTTATTGTCTTAAAAAGCATCAGAATCAAATTTTGCTATCATAGTAATATGGTCCCTTCGGTAAAAACCGTAAACCTGACAAAAAAATTCGCCGGCATTACCGCAGTTGACTCTATAAATATGGAGATTAACCCAGGCGAAACTATAGGATTTCTTGGGCCTAATGGAGCCGGCAA
>JAJUJA010000051.1 GCA_029267355.1 Elusimicrobiota bacterium
AGGTTTCCATCTCATCTCTCATAGAAGCGATCTCCTTATCCTTCTTTTTCAATTCTTCCTTAAGAGCCCCGATAACAGAATCCTTATTTTTCAACTCGCTTTCCATGATTTCAACTTTATTTCTTAAAGACAGCTCCTTATTTGAAAAATCCTGCGCAAGTCTTTCATTTGTTTCCCTTATACGCTCCATCTCTTCTTTAAGTTCGGCCAAGTGGGAATCCCGCCTGGATATTTCGTATTTATAAGCATCCATCATTTTCAAAGAAGAGGAAAGCTCTTTTTCCTTGTCAAATTTTTCATTCTCAAGGGACCGTATCTTAAGAAGAAGGTCATTTGTCTTCTTTTTAATTTCTTCTTTGAGGCTCTCATTTTCCAGCCTTAAAGACTCGTTTTGCGCCCCGGAAGAGTTTCTGAGCTTTTCCGTCTCGGATTTGAATCTGGCAAACTCCTTCTCCTTTTCCGCCATTTCTCTTGAAAGATGCTCATTTTCCGCCCTGAAATCCGCTATAAGTTTCTCCTTCTCGGCAAGCTGGAATTTTATTTTATCAAGAGAAGAAACAAGGGAGGATATCTCGCTTCTGGTCCTTGCTATTTCCGAAAGATATCTCTGCTCTTTTTCAATAAAATCTTCGTTAATCGCCTTTATCTCCGAGTTCTTCGCGTTTATAAGAGCTTCATATTCATTCTTGAGAGAAGCGATTCTTTCTTCCTCTCTTCTTTTAAGTTCAATGCGCAAGGAATAAAACCTTTTTTCTTCCTCTTCCTTTGAAAAAGCGGCTTCATTTTTAACGGCTTCAAGCCGGGAAATAAGGCTCTTTTCCTTTTCCTGCTGGGCGTTAAGAGCTTCCTTTAATCTGAAAATCTCTCTCTCCCTTATGGCGATTTCCTGCTCAGCCAAGTCCTGCTTTTCCATATATGATTTTTCAAGTTTTTCCCTTTCCAAAAGCAGGGCTTCCTCTTTTTCAATTCTGGCCGCTTCTATTCTGGCTTTCAGAGCGGCTATTTTCTCCTCATAATTTTTTGATTCCTCCTCAAAATATTTTTTCAATTCAGCGGCTTTTTTCTCATAATTTTCCTTAAGCTCTTTTTCCAGTTCGGCTCTTTTAGCTTCATTTTTTAAATCATTTTCCCTCAAATCCTGCGAGAAATTCTTCTTGATATCGGAAATCTCAGAAATGAACTTAAGCCTTTCCTCTTCTCTCTCTTTTGAAATTTTAAGCATCTCCTGGCGGGAGGCGGCCAAAGCGGCGCCGTAGTTTTCAAGCTCGCTTCTGAGATGGGCTATCTCTTCCAGTTTCAATTTAAGACTGTCCTCATAAATTTTTCTGTTTTCTTCTTCTATCTTCTCATAATTTGCCTTCAGGGCTTGCTTTTCAAGCTTTGCTGCAGCTTCCATTTCGGCTTTAAGCCTTTTTTCATTGAAAGCGTGCTCATTTTCAAGAGTTTTGGCTCTTTCCTGAGCTTTAATTGCCTCCTCTTCAAGACGGGCTTTCTCGCTTTGAAAAGAGGCAACCGCCGACTCCATAGTTTTCAGATTTTCAGCCAGAAATTTTATTTCTTCGTCCTTTTTTTCTATCTCATGCTTGTAGCCGGCTGTTATTTCACGGATTTTCAGCTCATATCTCTCCCTTTCCCTCTCAAGAGCCGTTTTAAGCCTTACAGGTATCTCGGCCTCCGCCTGAGACAATTTCTTTTTTTCGCTTTCCATCTCAGCCTTTATTGAGGCGATTTTTTCCTCATACTCGCTTTTATAGGCCTTTTTTTCCTCCTGAAGCGCAAGTATGGTTCTTTCAAGGCTTTCCACCGCTTCGCGGTATCTGTTTAAATCTTCGTCTCTTGCAGCAAGTATCTGAGAAAAACGCTCCTTTTCGGCTTCAAGGGCCGATATTTTGCTTTTTTCCGCGGCAAACTCCGCCTCCCTGACCGCCAGCTTTGAGTTAATTTCCGCCTCTCTCTGTTTAAGTTCTTTTTCCTTGGCCGCTGTCTCCGAGGCAAAGCTTTCTCTCGCCCATTTCAATACGGCCTCGTTTTTCTTGAATTCTTCCAGCCATTGCGCTTTTTTCTCCTCAAATTCCTTCAATTTTCTCTCATAATCCTTTCTAAGCTGCTCGGCTTCAGTTTCAAGGGATGAATAAATTTTCTTTTTCTCCTCTTCAAGCCGTCTGGCATAGGATTTTTCAAAATCTTCGTTCTTGAGGATTTGCGCCTGCCTTAGCGTCCACAGTTCCTCCTCCATTTTTGCCCAGCGGGACCTGAGCTCTTCGGACTTTCTCTGATAATCGTCCATAAGCCTTTTTTCCCTTTCGGCGAACTTGGACTCATAAGAGGAAATTCTCTCCTCAAGTTCCTTTTCCCTCTCGTTTAAACGCGACAATCTGGCGGAGAATTCCTTCTCAAACTTATCTTTAATCGCCTTTCTCTCCTCTTCAAAAAAAGCGTTGGCCCTGGCTATCTCTTCATTTTTGGCTTTAAGCTCCCCGTCAAGGACATTCACTGTTGAGGACTTTTCCCTAAGCTCAGCTTTGAGCTTTCCCATTTGAGAATTAAGCTCTTTTATTTTATCCAGAGTCCAGCGCAGGGATTTTTTGGCTGTTTCAAGGTCTGAAAGCGAGTTCTCATCAAGTTCAGTTTCGCTGAAATGTTCGTTTAAATCCATAAATCTCTCCGTCTTCCCTTAAAAACGGCGCATACGCCGGGGAATTCAAGTAATATTATATTATTTCCCCTGTTTCATAAATATTAAGAAAAGTTTACCTTATTTTTTTGCCCAAAAACTCTTTATCTATGAAAATTTGACAGAGTTTAAAAGAAATTGTAAATTTTATTCATCCTCTCAAAAATAAGGAAATAAATTTTGCCTTCAAGGCAAAATCCGAGGGTTTCCTTAAAAAGGCAAAGGATAGATTTTCCTGCGGAAAATCTTACATTAAAGCGGAGTGAAAAAAATGGAACTTATGACCATAGAAAAAATAAAAATTCGTCTGAACCAGAATCAGGAAAAAGTTATAAAAGACAAGTATCTGAGAGGCGACAAGAACGCTGAAGAGCTTTTCACCAGAGTGGCCCACAATATAGCTTTAAGCGAAATAATATTTCACGAAAAAGCCCAGGACTGGGGCGTATTTGATTCTGTAAGGTGCAAGATAACCGAAACTGAAAATGACGGGGTCAAGACCAGGACCATACTGTTCCATGAGGGTATAACGGAATCAAGAGACAGAGAAGAAAACTTTTTAAAATTTCTTTCTAATCTCGAAAGGGCTTATAAAAACCATCCTTTGGCCAAAGAAATAACGGACGCAAAAGAGACGGAGTTTTACAACGCTATGGCAAGATTTGATTTTCTGCCCAACTCCCCTACGCTTATGAACGCGGGCAGGGAGCTGCAGCAGCTTTCCGCCTGTTATGTGCTGCCGGTTGACGATTCAATGGAAGCCATAGCCAAATCCCTGACCGCGCAAAGCCTTATACAAAAATCCGGCGGCGGCACCGGCTTTTCATTTGAGAGGCTCAGGCCGAAAGGAGACCTTGTCAAAAAAACGAACGGCGTCGCTTCAGGCGCACTGTCTTTTATGCAGCTTTTTGACAAGATGACGGACGTGGTTAAGCAGGGCGGCACAAGAAGAGGCGCCAATATGGGCATACTGCCTTACTGGCATCCTGAAATAGAGGAATTTGTCAACCTTAAGGCCAAACAGGGCGTAATGGAAAATTTTAATATATCCGTGGCTCTGGACGCAAAATTCATGACCGCAGTGGAAAAAAACGAGACGGTGGATTTGATAAACCCGAGGACCAAAGAGCCCTGCGGCAAGCTTAACGCCAAAAAACTGTTTGACAAGCTTGTTGATTCAGCCTGGGCCACCGGCGATCCCGGCATAGTTTTCATAGACAGAATAAACGACACAAACTCAAATCCGACTCCGCACATAGGCAGGATAGAAAGCACCAATCCCTGCGGAGAGCAGCCCCTTCTGCCATGGGAATCCTGCAATCTCGGCTCAATAAACCTTGCGCATTTCGTGAAGGGAGAGATAACTCACGGCGAAATGGATTATAAAGCGCTCGGCGAAGCGGTCAAAACGGCCGTAAGATTTTTAGACAATGTTATAGAAATAAATAATTACCCGCTTCCCGAAATAGAAAAAATAGCCAAGTCGAACAGGAAGATAGGGCTTGGCGTTATGGGCTGGGCTGAAACTGCGGTCAAACTCGGCGTCGCCTATGACAGCCAGAAAGGCATAGACAAGGCCAGGGAAGTCATGAAATTTGTGCAGGAAAAGGCTTTGGAGGCAAGCTGCGAGCTGGCCAAAGAAAGAGGCGTTTTCCCGAATTGGAAAGGCTCTATTTACGACCCGAAGAGCAAGTATTTCAGGGGTCTTGAAGCCAGCCCGAGAAACGCATCCAGAACTACCATAGCCCCGACCGGCACCATAGCTATAGCCGCAGGTCTTCAGGGCAGCGGCATAGAGCCTTTTTTCGCCGTGGCCTATACCAGATACAATGCCAAGGCGCTTGACGCCATAAAAAACGGCAAGCAGCCGGATCCCAAGGATACGTTTTATGAGGTAAATTCGCTTTTCAAGCAGCTTGCCGAGGAAAACAATTACTTCGGGATGGAAGAAAAGGCTCTATGGGAGAAGGTGGAGAAAAACCATAAGTCTGTAAGAGGCATAAAAGAAATACCGGCCAGAATACAGGAGCTTTTCCCCACCGCGCATGACATATCGTATGAATATCATGTGAAAGCTCAGGCTGCTTTCCAGGAATATACTGACAATGCCGTATCCAAAACCATAAACCTGCCCAATAACGCAAAACCGGAGGATGTTAAAAACTGCTATCTGCTTTCCTTCAAAACCGGCTGCAAAGGGATAACCGTTTATAGGGACGGCTGCAAGGCACAGCAAGTCTTGAACATTTCCTCTCAGCAGGAAAAACAGAAAAAGAAGAAGAATCTTTCTTTTGGAGCTTCCTCGCAGTATTACCAAATACAGACCGGCTACGGTCCGCTGCACATACACATAAACTACAATGAAAACGGACCTTTCCAGTTCTTCACTAATATCCCTCCGCTTGGAACGGAAATAAGCGGCCTTACGGCTCTTGTGGGAATACTTCTCTCAAAATATCTCGAAGCCGGCGGAGACCCGCTCAAAATAATAAAGCATTTAAACTCGGTTAAGGGCGACAGGCCTTGGGGTTTTGGAGAAAACAAGGTTAATTCAATACCGCACGCCATAGCCATAGCCCTGAGAGACCATCTCAAGAAAACAGGTTTCTTAAATCCCGAAAATGAAAACGGGGAAACAAAACTTCAGCTGTGGGAATCGGCCAAGGTTCAATACTGTCCTAAATGCTATTCCTCAAACATAAGTTTTGAATCGGGCTGTTCAGGCCCGACCTGCCATGATTGCGGCTATTCACAATGTTCTTAATTGGCGTTTAATCCGAAAAAGGGCCCGTGAAAACGGGCCCTTTTCTTTTGCTTTCTTTTTTAGATTCTCAAAAAATAATAAAATATTGAAATGGCCAAGAATAAGGGGCTTTTTGTCGTTTTTGAAGGGCCGGACAGGTCCGGCAAGACCACACAGATAAATCTTCTGGCATCCTATCTTAAAAGCAGGAAAATAAAGTTTATCCTGACAAGAGAGCCCGGAGGATGCAGATTATCTGAACAGATAAGAGATATCCTTTTAAATCCGGCCAATAAAATATCGCCGATGTCCGAGCTTCTTCTTTATGAGGCGGCAAGGGCGCAGCATACGGCAGAAAAAATACTGCCCGCCTTGAGAAAGGGCGAGATAGTGGTTTCAGACAGATTTTTTCTCGCTACCCTGGCTTATCAGGGCTATGGCCGTCAGATAGACCTTGCTCTTGTGAGGCGCCTTAATTCCATAGCTGCCCTCAATATAAAGCCGGATATAACCTTTTTATTCACCATGCCTGACAGCGAATTTAAAAAGAGAGAAAGAATAATCTCCGGCGTAAATGGAGGAAAAACTGACAGGATTGAAAGCGAAAGGGAATCTTTCAGAAAAAAGGTCAATCTCGCATATAAAAAACTGGCTAAATCTGAAAAAAATATCATAGAAATCGACGCGACCGGCAAAATAGAGGATATAAGCGCGCTTATAAAAAAGCACATAGAGAGAAAACTTGAAATAAGATGAGCTTTGACAAAATAAAAGGAAATCAAAAACTTATAAATTCCTTCAAGGACCTGCTAAAAGACGGCTCTTTCCCGTCATGCAGCCTTTTTTACGGCCAAAGGGGCATCGGGAAATTTATGACAGCTTTTGAGATAGCAAAGGCTCATTTCTGCACTCAAACAGCCGGGGAAGACGCGCTTTTCGGCGAAAGCAGGGACGAAAGCAGGCCTTGCGATAAATGCCCGGATTGTACAAGGGCCGAAAAAAGGCTGCATCCCGATTTCAGAGTGGTTGACGCATCCTTCCAGGCGGCGCTGCTTGATGAGCCCGTGGAGAAGCAAAGGGCGCTGAAAATAGATTCTCTCAGGGAAATAGCAAGATTCGCCTATGAAAAACCTTATATCTCCAAACACAAGCTCATAATAATAGATCAGGCAGAAACCATGACCGTAGAGGCTCAGAATTCCCTTTTAAAAATACTGGAAGAGCCGCCTGAAAGCGCGAAAATAATTCTGGTCTCAAATGATAAAAATCTTCTGCTGCCTACGATAGTATCAAGAGCTTCTCCTTTCAGATTTCTGCCGCTTGAAAATCAGGATTTGGCAGAAATACTCGGGAACTTTTCAATAGAATATTCCCAGGCCCAGTTTTTGGCGGATATAAGCGGCGGCTCCGTGGCCAAAGCGCTGGAGTTCGCCTCCATTCTCAAGGAGGTGAAAAGTAAAAGACATCTTGGGAAGCTTCTGGCCTTCTCAATGCTGCCGCCGCGGTCGCAGGCCTATGAGCAGAGGGCAAAAACCGCCCTGGTGCTTGATTTTCTTATTTCCGTCACGGCCGCCGGCAAAATCAATCCGCCTCTGTCTTTTTCCCAAAAGGCCGCCGAGGTGAACAGACTGCTTTCCTATTCCTCATGGCTTAAGCATAATGTCTCGCCAAGAGTCATAATGCAGCTGGCATTGAACGATTACCTTAAATTCGGAGATTTCGCTTTCGGAGAGAAAATATGAAAAAATACTACCTGACCACGCCTCTTTACTATGTGAATTACAAACCGCATATAGGCCATGCCTATACGACGCTTGCCGCCGATGTTCTGGCCAGATATCTTAAATCTCAGGGCAAAAAAGTTTTTTTTCAAACCGGAACAGATGAACATGGGGGCAATATAGAAAAAACGGCTGCGGCAAACAATGTTTCACCTCAAAAATGGGCGGACGATGTAGCCTTGGAATTTAAGGAAATGTGGAAAACTTTGGGCATAGAATATGATTATTTCATAAGAACCACTGATGAAAAGCATAAGGCGCAGGTTCAGGCCATATTTGAGAGGATGCTTGAACAGGGAGATATATATCTCGGAAATTATGCCGGTCTTTACTGCTCCTCATGCGAAAATTTCCTTGATGAAAGCGAACTCATTGAAGGAAAATGCCCTGTTCACAAGAAAGAGCCGGAAAAGATAAATGAAGAAAGCTATTTCTTCAAGCTATCTAAATATGAAAAGCCGCTGCTTGAGCATTATAAATCTCATCCCGGATTTCTTTCTCCAGACTACAGAGCCAATGAGATAATAAGATTTGTGGAAAGAGGGCTTAATGATATATCGGTTTCAAGAACCAAGGTTTCATGGGGCATACCGGTAAAAAGCAATCCAAAGCATACAATCTATGTCTGGATAGACGCCCTGACAAATTACATAACGGGCCCCGGTTTTGAATTGGGAAAGGACAATGAATCTTTCAATGAGATATGGCCGGCCGATTTGCATCTTATGGGCAAGGAAATTTACCGCTTTCATGCCGTGATTTGGCCGGCTATGCTTATGGCTCTGGGCCTGCCGCTTCCCAAAAAAGTTTATGCCCACGGCTGGTGGACGGTTGAAGGAGAGAAAATGTCAAAATCCAGGGGAAATGTCATAGACCCCAGGGATCTTGTCTCTGAATACGGACTTGACCCTTTCAGGTACTTTATTTTCAGGGAGGTTCCCTTCGGACAGGACGGCGATTTCTCGGCCGAAGCTTTCAAAAGAAGATATAACGGCGAACTTGCCAATGATCTTGGCAATCTGTTCTCAAGAACCGTTAATATGATAAACAAGTATCTGGACAGCTCAATGCCGGATAAGCCGGAAAATTCTCAATTATTCAATCAGCTTCTGGAATCCAAAAAAGACATAGAAAAGGACATGGAAGAATTGCAGTTCTCTTCTGCTCTGGATAGAATATGGAAAAACATCTCTCTTCTTAACAGGGAAGTTGATTTAAAAAAGCCCTGGGAACTTGCCAAAACCGACAAGGAAGCCCTCAAAAAATTTCTTAATGAAATGGTCTGGTGTCTGAGACTCGTTTCCAGCTGGATATCGCCTTTTATGCCTTCAACGGCCGCCAGAATGCTCATGCATCTTTCCGTTTCAAGACAGCCGGAAGAGCCCAAAAAGATAGAACCCCTTTTTCCCAGAAAACAATAGAGCTGAAAGCGCGCGGTTTTACTCCTGATCCTTTCTGGGGAAAATTGAAAAGTATATAAGAAGCACTATACCCGAGAGGGCGTAAACGGAAAAGAAAATCAAAAGGGAATTTTGCGGAAAAGCTATTATCATGGCTATGACCGAAACGCTTATTATCACGCCCGAAATAGATTTAAGCCTGAACATATTGCCGCTCTTGAAAGCGGCATAGGGGACTGAGGAAACCATAAGCAAAGACAAGCCTATGAGAATAAAAGGGAAAAAGGCGTAAAGATACGGGACGCTCTTGTTTATTATCGCTATGTTCCTTGACGGATCGTCTGCTTCAAGCAAAAGGTAAGACAGCACAAAAGAGATTATTATGCCGGCGGCTGCAGGCGTCGGCAGACCCTGAAAAAATTTCTTTGAATTTTCTCCGTCAAGCGATTTGAGATTGAATCTCGCCAGCCGCAAGGCTCCGCAAAGGACATAAAAAAAGCTCAGCGGATAAGCCCAAAAACCGTATTCTTTCAGCGCAAAGTTATGGATCATATAGGCAGGCGCCACGCAAAAAGACATAAAATCGGCGAAAGAATCAAACTCAATTCCGAAACGGCTTTCGCCGTGAACAAGTCTGGCTACGCGTCCATCCATCACATCCATGAAATATGAACCGATGAGAAAATAGCAGGCATTGAGATATTCCTTGTTTGAAGAGGCGAGGACAGAAAAAAAGCCGAAGGCCATATTGGTAAGGGTGAACATCGAAGGCAAAACGACAGTACCTTTTCTTTTTATCTCTTCAAGCCTGTTCATTTTCTCGCTCATATAGTTCCCAGAGAAGTTTCGCCGGCAAAAACCTTATCCCCCTCTTTCACGGAAATCTTTGCATCTTTAGGCAGAAACAAAGCCACCTGAGAACCGAAATATATCATTCCTATTTTCTGCGATTTACTTACATTATCGCCTTCTTTAACATAACAGGCTATCCTTCTGGCTATAGCGCCGGTTATCTGTTCTACTACTATCTTTTTGCCTGAAGATGTCTTTATCTCTATTGAATTTCTCTGATTTTCCTTGGCCATGGGGTCATAAGCCACCATAAATTTGCCGTGAATGAAATTCACCCTGCCTATCTGTCCAGAAAGAGGCGCTCTCTGTATATGCACATTGAAAACTGAAAGGAAAATACGCAAAACAAGGTAATCTCCTTCCTCCTTTATTGACATAACTCTGCCGTCAGCCGGAGAGGCTATCTCATTTTCGGCAAAACTTCCGTTTCTGGAAGGATCCCTGAAAAAATAAAGAGAAAACAATGTGAAAACGGAAAACAGAAACAGCATTACGGCTCCTGCTGCCTTTAAGTAAGACATCAGGAAAAAAGAGGCGGCTATACCTGTCAGTCCAACAATGAACAATTTTATGCCTTCTGGCATCAGTCCCATATATATCTCCGTAGTCTTCCGATAATTTTATAAAGACCTTGCTTAAACATCAAACAGGGCAAAATCAAAGCGAAGAGCGCGAAACTGAAACGCGGCTTCGCCGTCAGTTTAGCTTACGCAAACTGCCGGGTGTCCGGGGCCTAACACAGCGGAGGCCAAGTCCACCGCGCCCGCCATGCCGTGTAAAAGAACTAATGGGCAGGCCCGCCTCCAGATATCGGCGGGTAAAGCGGGACACTCGCCTTGCAGGCGAGCTCTCCCTGGGCAAAATCAAAGCGAAGTCGAGCGCGAACCCTAATACACACTTCACTGCCAGCTCCGCTTGCGTGAAGCTAAATGCGGCTTCTCGCCCGCCCTGCCG
>JAJUJA010000126.1 GCA_029267355.1 Elusimicrobiota bacterium
GCGGTGATGCCTCAATATCTCAGCCCGCTAATCCCTGCTTTGCCGGGACCGAAACGGTGATAGTCCGTTGCCGACGGTATAGTCCGGATGAGAGAATAATAGCGCTATTCTTTTTTGCTTTTATATGCCCCGATTGATTGCGGGGCTTTTTTGTTTGTCCTGCCGGAGAATTTATGGTTTCAAGAGTAGAAGAAGCTTTAAAGGATTTCAAAAAGGGCAAATTCATCATAGTAGCCGACGATGAACAAAGAGAGAATGAGGGCGATTTGATTCTCCCCGCCTGCGCGGCAACCGCCGAGAAGATAAACTTTATGATAAAAAAAGCCGGCGGCCTTATCTGCGCGCCTTTGACGGCTGACAGGGCAGAAAAACTTTCGCTGTACAAAATGAACGAAAAAAACAGCGACCCTCACAGGACGAACTGGCTTATAAGCGTAGATGCGAAAAAGGGAGTGACCACCGGAATTTCCGCGGCAGACAGGGCTTTGACTCTCAGACTTCTGGCTTCGCCCAAAAGCGGGCCTTCAGATTTTACCAGGCCCGGACATGTCTTTCCGCTGTTATCAAAACAGGGCGGAGTTCTGGCTAGAGCCGGGCATACAGAGGCGGCAACAGATTTATGCGCTTTGGCCGGCCTGCCTGAGGTAGGCGTTATCTGCGAGATAATAAATGAAGACGGCACAATGGCCCGTTTTGCTCATCTTGAGAAATTTTCAAAAGATCACGGCATAAAGATAATAACAATAGAGGATTTGATAGCCTTTATGCGCAGGAAACAAAAACTTGTAGAGTTTGTTTCAAAGGCAGCTTTGCCTACCGAATACGGGGTTTTTGATATAAGGATTTACAGAGAAAAATTAAGCGGACTTGAACACAGCGTTCTTTCAATGGGCCGGCTCAACAGCGGCAGGCCTGTGCTTGTCAGAGTTCATTCAGAATGCCATACCGGCGATGTTCTCGGCTCTCTGCGCTGCGATTGCGGACCCCAGCTTAAGGCGAGTCTTAAGACCATAGCAAAGGAAAAAAGCGGAGTTCTGCTTTATATGCGCCAGGAAGGCCGCGGTATAGGGCTTGGAAACAAGATAAAAGCTTATAATCTTCAGGAAAAAGGCCTTGATACCGTTCAGGCCAACATAAAACTCGGCTTTAAGGATGATTTGAGGGATTACGGCGCCGGCGCACAGATTCTTTGCGATTTGGGGATAAAAAAATTGAGGCTTATGACAAATAATCCGAAAAAAGTCATAGGTCTTAAGGGATACGGTCTTGAAATATCCGAAGTAGTGCCGATAAAGATAAAACCAAACAAATTCAATAAAAAGTACATAAAAACGAAGAAGGAGAAAATGGGGCATTGGATTTAGTTTATATGGAGGAAAAATGAAAATTATAGAAGCAAAACTCAGCGCAAAAGGCCTGAAATTCGCTCTGGCTGCGGCCAGATTCAATTCCTTTCTAAGCGACAAGCTTGTGGAAGGAGCTATAGACTGCCTTAAAAGGCATGAGGCCTCGGATGAAGATATAACTATCGTAAAAGTTCCCGGCTCATATGAGCTTCCCTTTGCGGCCGCAAAGCTGGCCTCGCTTAAAAAATATGATGCCGTTATAGCTCTCGGCGTGATAATAAAGGGAGATACCCCTCACTTTGATTTTGTCGCGGCAGAAACCGCGAAGGGTCTGGCGCAAGTTTCTCTTGAAACCAAAACCCCCGTTTCCTTTGGCGTAGTTACCGCGGAAAATCTTGAGCAGGCTTTGGAAAGATGCGGAACAAAGCAGGGCAATAAAGGTTTTGACGCAGCTATGACCGCCATTGAAATGGCTTCACTGAACAAGCTTATAAAATGACCTTGAAAGAAGTTTTCATGGGCCTGGCCGTGGAGGAGGCCTTGAAAGGCGACCCTCTAGCTTATCCAAATCCTCTCGTGGGATGTGTGATAGTAAAAAAAGGCCGAATAATAGGCAGAGGCTATCATGGATTTTTCGGCGGGCCCCATGCCGAGCCGGCAGCCGTTAAAAATTGCCGTCAGTCCCCGAAAGGCGCCGATTTTTACATAACCATGGAGCCATGTTCTTCGCGGAATAAGAAAACTCCCCCCTGCTGCGATTTGCTTTTGAAAGTAAAACCGGCAAGGGTTTTTGTCGGGACTTTGGACCCCAACCCGGCGCATAACGGGGCGGGGCTTGAAATTTTAAGGAAGGCGGGAATTAAAGCTTTTCACGGCATACTTGAAGAGAAATGCCGGGCCTTGAATCCTTCATTTTTTAAAAATATGACGGAACAAAAACCTTATGTCATAGTTAAATTCGCGCAGTCTTTGAACGGCAAAATAGCAATAGTCGCCATCGTCCCTTGGACAACGCCACCAATCATCA
>JAJUJA010000135.1 GCA_029267355.1 Elusimicrobiota bacterium
ACCATGGCTCCAAAAATTTTGTCCGCAGTTTTTTTGGGAATATCATTGGCGACGCAGCCCTTGACGAAATGCTCTCTTTCTTTTTCCATTACGTCCATTATCTTCTTGCCCATGGCCTTTCTCAGCTTGTCCGCCTCTCCGGGGGTGAATCCGGCAAGCTTCTTAGCTATTTCCATCACCTGTTCCTGATAGACTATGTTTCCGTATGTATCCTTAAGTATCGGCTCAAGCATCGGGTGGTCGTAAACTATCTTTTCCTTGCCGTGTTTCCTGTTCACAAAATGCTCAACCATGCCGGATTGAAGCGGTCCGGGCCTGTACAAAGCGACCAGAGCCGATATATCGGGAAAAACGCTGGGTTTGAGATTTTTTACAAGACGGCGCATTCCCTCGCTTTCAAGCTGAAAGACGCCCACAGTCTCTCCTCTGCATAAAAGCTCAAAAGTCTTTTTGTCGTCAAAAGGAATCTTGTCTATATCAAAGGAAGGTTCTTTTTCTTTTATCTCTTTTATGGCTTCATCTATCACAGACAAAGTCCTGAGCCCCAGGAAATCCACTTTAAGAAGCCCCAGTTCTGTAAGGATATTGCCGTCGTACTGAGTGGTAATAACTTCATCCCGTACGGCCAGAGGAACATATTTCATGACAGGCATGGCAGTTATCAGAACACCTGCAGCGTGAACTCCGGTATGGCGCCTCAAACCCTCTATTTTCGGCGCCACTTCAAAAACCTTTTCATATTCCGGCTTTTCCTTAAGCCTCTTGAGCTCCTGAGATTCCTCAATTGCCTGCGCCAGAGTATAGCCGTTGGGAATAAGTTTGGTCAAAGCCAAAGTCTGAGTTGCAGACAGGCCCATTACTCGCCCTACATCCTTTATGGCAGTTTTGGCCATTATAGAGCCGTAGGTTATTATGTTTGCGACATTACTTTCGCCGTATTTTCTCTTCACATACTCTATAACTTTCTCCCTGCCTGTATCGGAAAAGTCTATATCAAGATCCGGCATGCTGGCCCTGTCCGGATTTAAAAATCTCTCAAAAAGCAAATCATGCTCAATGGGATCCACTTTCGTTATTTCAAGGGCATAAGCCACAAGAGAACCCGCCCCTGAGCCGCGGCCTGGTCCTACTGGAATTCCATGATCCCTGGCGTATTTTATGAAATCGCTGACTATAAGGAAGTAGCTCGCAAAGCCCATTTTTTTTATGACTGAAAGTTCAAAATCAAGCCTTTCTCTGTATACTCCGGAGAATTTCCCCGGCCGGCTTTGAAGGTTTTTCACGCATAAGTCTTTCAAATACGCGAATTGAGCGTCTTTCTTTTCAGTATTGTCCTTATAATAAGCTTCAGGCACAGAAAAATCAGGCAGATAGATTTTGTCTTTTTTTATTTCAACATAGCATCTCTGGGCGATCTTAACCGTATTTGACAGGGATTCCGGAGCCCATGAAAAAAGGGAAGCCATTTCCTGAGGGCTCTTGAAATAGAGCTCCCTGGTGTTCATTCTCATCCTTTTTTCATCGCTGAGAAGAGAATTCGTGGAAATGCAGATATGCACGTCGTGGGCGAACCAGTCTTCCTTCTTTTCATAATGGCAGTCATTGGTCGCCGCAAGAGACAGCCCCGTCTTTTGCGCCACTTCGCGAAGTCCTTTAAGCGCGAGCCTTTCTTCCTCTATGCCGTGATCCATCACTTCAATATAAAAATTCTCCGGGCCGAGTATATCCTTAAATCTGCCGGCGTATTCAAGCGCTTTCTCCATTTCTCCCTTGTAGCAGTTATGGGCAATAAGAGAGTGGAGACAGCCGGAAAGGAAAATTATACCTTCCTTGTATTTTTCAAGCAGTTCAAAATCTATCCTTGGATGTTTGTAAAAACCTTCGGTATTTGCAAGCGAAAGCATCTCAACAAGGTTCTCATATCCCCTGTTATTTTCAACCAGGGCCGTAATATGGCC
>JAJUJA010000148.1 GCA_029267355.1 Elusimicrobiota bacterium
AGGGTTTATCCGGTGAAATTATTGGGTATTGTATAGACAAGAGCGAAAAAGATGACGGCTATTGCAGCGACTTAGAAGCGCCCAAGGAAGGAATGAAATATGACTGGCCGATATACGGCAGGATGTATGTAGAGGGGATAAACATCGTGATAGACAGCAAGGACCGTATGTATTATTATCTGAAGCGGAGCAGTTACAGCGTAGAAGGCGGGAAGATAAGTGAAACCGGCGAGGTGTGGGAATTTGTAAATGACAAGCTGACTAAGAAATGGATAGTGCCCGGGAATTTGGATGGGGCTCTAAGTTTTTATAATGATTCTATTTGGATAACGGAACATCCTGTTGAATGTATCCAAGCTGATTTTGGCAGAGATTACAATGTTTTTGAAAAGAAAGAATATGATAGAAATGAAATAAATATGGCTAATGAAAAGAATAGGAATAAAAAGGGAATAAAAATTGAGAGTAATCAGGAAGATAAGGCCGTTATTAAGTATGGAGGTATAAAGGTTAATATCCAGCCTGAAGCCGGAGAAAGATTTTTGAGTGAAGACGGCGCTAAGAAATGGAGAATAGAGGGTAGTGTCTACATAAACGGAGAAGAGATAGCGATAATATCCGAAAAGGTAAGCGATTTATACATTAATTATTATGATTTATCCGGGAAACTTCTCAGGAAGCATAAATTCCCCCGGCTTAAAGTTTTTAGTTGTAAAGACAGGAATGGGAGAATGTTCAGGTTTGATACGAGCGAGAACGGCGTTAAAGTAGTAATGTATGACTGGGAGAAGTCCAGATGAAAAAGTCAATTTATCTATTTTCATGGCAAATTTGCCGTGATAAAATAGGCATGAAATTTCCTAGTGAAATTTATTAGAATAATGATAGTTTTTAAGACTGAGATATGGATTATAAGGATTATCTGGATTCTTTCAGAAGATATATTTCGCTGGAAAGGAACCTTTCTAAAAATACCGCGCTTTCCTACGGCAATGACATAAAACTTTTTTTGTCCTATTGCGTTAAAAAACGCATAGACCCGCTGAAAGCAGATTCGGAAACTCTTCAAAACTATCTCTGGGAAGAGAAAAAAAAAGGCCTAAAGACGGCCTCTCTTTTCAGAAAGGCGGAAGCCGCCAAGGCCTTTTACAAGTTTCTTGCCCTTGAGAATATCCTCAAAAAAAATCCGCTTCAGAAATTTAAGGCGCCGAGACTTGAAAAACGCCTGCCTAAAACGCTTTCTCAAACGGAAACGGAAAAGCTCTTGTCGGCCGATATAGAC